>CALULT010000052.1 GCA_944321565.1 uncultured Paraprevotella sp.
CACCATTGTTAAAGAAGTGTCTACTGACTTAGGTTATAAAACAAAAAAGTGTCTAGTGAAATCAGGAAAAGACATAAGTGGGACGTTGGCCTTTTAAAGTAAGATATACTGCGATGGCAAAGTAAGATATCTTATTTGCCCAAGTAAGATATCTTATTTTGCCAAGTCAGTATATCTTCTTTTTGGAAAGTAAGTATCTTATGGAAAGTATAGCCCAACTATTTGTTCACGGCAGTAGGCAGACAACTTATTCCTTGCCGCGTGTCCCGCACACCTTTCACAATTTTTGTAGGGATAAAAAATGACGGGTATGAAATTCATTGATGTAGTGTTGCCGCTTCCGTTGTCATCTCTGTTCACCTACGCTTTACCTGCGGAGTTGCAGGACACGGTGCGTGTGGGATGCCGGGTGGTGGTGCCTTTCGGGGCGAAGAAGATTTATACGGCCATCGTGTGGGAAGTCCATGGGCGACGTCCCGAGGGCTATGCGGTGAAACAGATTTTGGAGGTGCTTGATGCAGGGCCGGTGCTTTTGCCGGTGCAACAGGACTTTTGGCGGTGGATAGCTGAATATTACATGTGTGCCTTGGGAGATGTCTATAAGGCCGCCTTGCCTTCCGGCATGAAGCTGGAGAGCGAAAGCCGGGTGGCATTGAATGAGGAATACGAGGGAGGCTGCAGCTTGTCGGCCCGTGAATTGGCAGTGTTCGACGCGTTGTCGCGCAAACCGGAGCTGACTTTGACGCAATTGCAAAAGATTTGTGGAGATTTCAAAGTGTTGAGGGTGGTGAAGGGTTTGCTGGACAAGGGCGTCTTGGCGATGCGGGAAGAAGTGAAGCGCAGCTACAAGCCCCGCACGGAAGTGCATGTGCGCTTGGCTGAGGCTTACTTTGACGAGCATCGTTTGCATGACGCGCTTGATGGCTTGAGACGGGCGGCCAAGCAACAGGCAGCCTTGCTGAAATATTTGGATTTGGCCGATGCGATGGCTGCCTTGCGCCTGAAGAATCCCCGGATGCTGTCGGAAGTGGGGCGGAAACAGCTCATTGAAGCTACGGGGGTGACGGCGGCCGTGTGCCAGGCCTTGGTGGAAAAAGGCATTTTGGAGACGTATGCTTACGAAACCGGGAGGTTGGCTCATACGGAAGTGGCCGACACCATCGGGCTTTCTCCGTTGAGCGGGGCGCAAACTGCGGCGTTGGCACAAATCAGGCATTCCTTTGAGGAACATCCCGTTTGCTTGCTTCATGGGGTGACGTCAAGTGGAAAGACGGAAGTCTATATCCATTTGATTCATGAAATGCTGGCGCAGGGGAAGCAAGTGCTCTATCTTGTGCCTGAAATCGCCTTGACCACGCAACTCACCGAACGGCTTTTCCGGGTGTTCGGCACACGCATGGGAGTGTATCATTCCAAGTTTCCCGATGCGGAACGGGTCGAAATATGGCAGAAGCAAATGTCCGGCGCGCCATACGACCTTGTGCTTGGGGTGCGTTCGTCCGTGTTCCTTCCATTCCGGCGTTTGGGATTGGTCATTGTGGATGAGGAGCACGAGCAGTCTTATAAGCAGCAAGAGCCTGCCCCGCGCTATCATGCCCGTAATGCGGCTATCTTGTTGGCACAGAAGTGTGGGGCTTATACGTTGCTTGGTTCGGCCACGCCGTCGTTGGAGACCTACCATAATGTCCGCACGGGGAAATATGGGTTGGCGGAGTTGACGGAGCGTTTCGGGCATGTGCAGTTGCCCGAGGTGGAGGTGGTGGATGTCAAGGAGCTGCGTCGCAAACGGCGCATGTCGGGACTTTTTTCTCCGCAGCTGTTGGCAGAAATGCGCGCGGCTTTGGAGCGCAAGGAACAAATCATTTTGTTCCAAAACCGGCGGGGATATGCACCGGTTGTGGAATGCCACACCTGCGGTTGGGTGCCCAAGTGCCAGAATTGCGATGTCAGCCTTACCTATCACAAGGGATTGAACAAACTTACCTGCCATTACTGTGGTTACACGTGCAATGTGCCGGTGCAGTGTCCGGCCTGTGGAGAGGCTGAGTTGAGACAGCGTGGTTTCGGGACGGAGAAGGTGGAAGACGAGGTGCGTGGGCTGTTTCCCGAAGCCGTAGTGGCGCGGATGGATTTGGACACGACCCGTGCACGGTCTGCATACGAACATATTCTGGGCGATTTCCAGGCGGGTAAGACGGATATCCTCATCGGGACACAAATGGTGACTAAGGGGCTGGATTTCGACCGTGTGAGCGTGGTGGGCATTTTGGACGCCGATGCCATGTTGAACGTGCCGGATTTCCGCAGCCATGAGCGGGCTTTCCAACTTATGGCACAAGTGGCAGGGCGCGCGGGGCGCCGTAGCCGGCGGGGAGTGGTCGTGTTGCAGACCAAAAGTCCTGAGCTTTCTGTCGTCCGGCAAGTCGTGGACAACGATTATATGGGTTTGTATGCTGCGGAGATGGCTGAACGGGAAGCTTTCTTGTTCCCGCCGTTTTGCCGCCTGGTTTATGTGTATATGAAACATCGGCAGGCCGATGTGCTTGAACGTTTGGCGGAAGGGATGGGGCAAAGGCTCCGTGCCGTGTTGGGCGGCCGTGTGCTGGGCCCCGACGTGCCGCCCGTGGCACGCATACAGTTGCTTTATATCCGCAAGCTGGTGGTGAAGATTGAGCCTGGCATCTCTTTGTCCGTGGTGCGTCGTGAACTGTCGCGCGTCCGTCAGGAACTGATGTCCCAACCTGGTTGCAATGGTGCGCAGGTTTATTTCGATGTGGATCCGGCCTGAGCCGTCTCTTTGGCTTCTTCTTCCGGTTTCTTTTTCAGCTCAGGATAGCTGATGCGGGTGTGGTAGATGGTTTTCAATTTTTCCTTGAACACTTCTTTGGCCATGTTGATGTCATGGAATGTGATGGGGCAGTCTTGGAAGAAGCCTTCTTCCATTTGCGCGTCGATGATTTTGTCCACCAGTGTGCTGATGCTTTCTTCCGTGTATTCGTTGAGGCTCCTGGAGGCCGCTTCCACGGAATCTGCCATCATCAGGATGGCTTGTTCCAGCGTGAAGGGATTTGGGCCGGGATATGTGAAGAGGCTTTCGTCCACCGGCTTGTCCGGGTTTTGGTTCTTATAGGAGATGAAGAAGTATTTGGTTTTCCCCTTGCCATGGTGTGTGGTGATGAAATCCTTTATGATTTGCGGCAGGTTGTGTTTGTCGGCCAGTTTCAACCCGTCTTTCACGTGGTTGATGACGATGGCCGCGCTTTGTTCGTAACTCAGCCTGCTGTGTGGGTTGAAGTTGTTTTGGTTTTCGGTGAAATAGGCCGGGTTGTTCATCTTCCCGATGTCATGGTACAATGCACCGGTGCGGACCAACAAAGCTTTTGCCCCGATTTTGTTTGCCACTTCGGTGGCCAGGTTTGCCACTTGCATGGAATGTTGGAATGTTCCCGGTGCCAGTTCCGTCAGTTTCCGCAACAGTTCGTTGTTTGTGTTGGATAGTTCCACCAGCGTGACGTTGGACGTGAATCCGAACATCTTTTCGCAAAGGAAAAGGATTGGATAAGCAAAGAGCAGGAGTATTCCGTTGACGAAGAGGTAAATGTACATGACATATTCCATGCGCGTGAAATCCTTTTCATGGATGAGTTCCATGCTGGCATACGTGGCCATGGAGGCCAGGGTGACATAGAAGGCCGCCCGGATGATTTGGGAGCGTTGCGAGAGTTCGCGCAGGCTATAGATGGCCACCATGCCCGCCACGGTCTGCGTGGCGATGAACTCATAGGGGTATTTCAGGGTAACGGCGCAAATCAGCACCGTGGCCACGTGGATGCCGAAAGCAGTGCGCGAGTCCATGAAGACCCTGATGAAAATGGGCACGATGGCAAACGGGATGATATAGACGTTGAGCAGGTTGTGCTTCACGAGGAATGAGGTCATTAGCGTGAAGATGACCGGCATTGAGGCGATGAAGAGCAGGTTGCGAGTGTTGGACAGGTAGTCGCGGCGAAACAGGGTGAAGTAGAGCGACATGCAGGCGATGATGATGCCCACGTAGCAGAGCTGTCCGAGCAACACCGTGTGCGACTGCATTTTCGAAGTGTGCCGTTTGGCGTATTCTTTTTCCAATGATTGCAGGATGTCGTAGGTGGCTTTGTCCACAATATCGCCCCGGTCAATGATTTTCTGTCCGCTCATGACCATGCCGGAAGAGTAGGAGATGGAGGACAACAAATCTTTTTTGGATTCTTCGGATTTGGTTTCATCATATGTGAGATTTGCCACGATGTAATTGTTCAAGTCGCATTTGCGGATTTGGCTACGGTCGTAATGGATACTGTCGGCCCCCGTGTCGATGAGGTATTCATAAGCAGTCTTGTGTGAAAAGACTTCGTCCATGGCGACTTCCGTGGCCTCGTTTTGTGCGAACACCCGGATGGCTTTGATGTGTTCGGCATGCATCCTGTCGTAGTCTTTCGTGTCCATTATCCCGCATGAATAGACATGCTCCAGCTTGTCTTGGATGTATGCAAGGTAATTGGCCGGTATGATGGCAGGTTGTTGTTTGCCGACATCGGTTTTGAAACGTGCGATTTGTGCCGTTCCGATGGACGTGTTGATGCCGAAATAGGGCTTGTAAGCCTGCATGAGGCTGTCTTGTTCCTTTTGGATGGTTTCCTGGCTTTTGTAAATCGGGAAGTCATGCGTGGCAATGATTTGCCCGTAGCGCCAGGGTTTGCCGATGTCGAATTGGAATATGGAATGGTCGTCGCGTGGCATGTACCAGCAGACGATGAATAACGCGGCAATTGTGATGACTATCCGGTAAACGATGGCTTTTCCCGTGAGCTTGTATTCTTGGTTGTGTCTGTTCATTTTTGTTTTTACTTTACACAGGGCGAAAATACGAAAAAAATACGGGGCATTTAGATAAAAAGTAGTATTTTTGCGCAAAATTCACAATTTAGGCTATGGCAGAAAGAAAAGTGAGGGTGCGTTTCGCACCGAGTCCCACGGGACCTTTGCACATCGGAGGGGTTCGCACGGCTTTGTATAACTACTTGTTTGCCCGCCAGCATGGCGGCGAATTTGTTTTCCGCATCGAGGACACGGATTCCAGCCGTTTCGTGCCGGGGGCGGAAGAATATATCTTGGAGTCGTTTCGTTGGTTGGGCATTCCTTTTGACGAGGGAGTAGGATTCGGTGGTTCGCATGGGCCTTACCGCCAGTCGGAACGGCGCGCCATTTATAAGGAATATGTAGGCCGTCTGTTGGAGGCAGGAAAGGCATATCTTGCTTTTGATACGCCCGAAGAGCTGGAAACCAAACGCAAGGAAATTCCTAATTTCCAATACGATGCTTCTACGCGCGGACAGATGCGCAATTCGCTTTCGCTTCCATCCGAAGAGGTAAGGCGGCTGATGGATGAAGGGAGCCAGTATGTGGTGCGCTTCAAGGTGGAGCCGGGCGAGGACGTGCATGTGAACGACATGATTCGCGGTGACGTGGTCATCAATTCTTCCATCCTTGACGACAAGGTGCTCTACAAAAGTGCTGATGAATTGCCCACTTACCACTTGGCTAACATAGTGGACGATCATTTGATGGAAATAACCCATGTGATTCGCGGCGAAGAGTGGTTGCCTTCTGCTCCGCTCCATGTCTTGCTCTACCGTGCTTTCGGTTGGGAGGACACGATGCCCCGCTTCGCCCATTTGCCTTTGTTGCTCAAGCCCGATGGGAAAGGCAAGTTGAGCAAGCGCGATGGCGACCGCTTGGGATTCCCCGTGTTCCCGCTCGAATGGCATGACCCCAAGTCGGGCGAAGTCTCTTCCGGCTATCGTGAGAGTGGCTATCTTCCTGCTGCCGTCCTGAACTTCTTGGCACTGTTGGGATGGAATCCGGGAACAGACCAGGAAATCATGTCGTTGGACGAGATGGTGCGGCTGTTCGACATCACGAAGTGCAGCAAGGCGGGAGCCAAGTTCGATTATGTGAAGGGGCTTTGGTTCAACCGCGAATACATCCAAATGGCAGATAACAGTGAGCTTGCCCCCACGTTCGATAAGGTTTTGCGTGAGAATGGCATCGAGGTGCCGATGGAACGTGTGGAAGCAGTGGTAGGCATGATGAAGATGAAGAAAATCAACTTCATCAAAGAACTTTGGCCGCTGTGTGATTTCTTCTTCATCGCGCCGGAGGCTTATAGCCGCGAAGACAAGTTCGTGCGTAAGAACTGGACGGAAACGGCGGCTGCGGATATGACGGAGCTGGCCGGGCTTCTTGAAGGGCTTGATGATTTTTCTGTGGCGGCTGTGAAGGAAGCGGTGGATTGTTGGGCCGAGGCCGCCGGGAAGAAACCTTGGAATCCTTGGCGTGTGGCTTTGGTCGGCACGGGAAAAGGACCGGACATGTATGAGTTGGCTGCCTTCTTGGGCAAGGACGAGACTTTGCGCCGGATGCGTAAGGCGGTGGAAATGTTAGGCTGATGTATTCTTTTGCACTCTATCTGTATGCTTTGGCGGTCATCATCGTCTCGCCGTTCCACAAGAAGGCGCGGCTGATGGTGAAGGGGCAGTGGAACACGTTCCGCATCCTTCGGAAGAAAATCCGGAAGGGGGAGCGGTATGTGTGGTTCCATGCGGCTTCGCTTGGGGAGTTTGAACAAGGCCGTCCGCTCATGGAGCGGTTGCGGCGCGAGCATCCGGAATATAAAATCCTGCTCACGTTCTTTTCCCCTTCCGGCTATGAGGTGCGCAAGAATTACGAAGGGGCGGACGTGGTATGCTACCTGCCTTTCGACACGCCGGGCAACGTGCGCAGTTTCCTGCGGTTGGCGCATCCCTGCATGGCTTTTTTCATCAAGTACGAGTTTTGGAAGAATTACCTGCATGCTTGTCGCCGTCGCGGCATTCCGGTGTATAGCGTGAGCAGCATTTTCCGCGAGAACCAAGTGTTTTTCCGTTGGTACGGGCGGGCTGCATACGGCGATGTGTTGCATTGCGTGACCCATTTCTTTGTGCAGAATGATTTCTCACGCGATTTGTTGGCCCGCAAGGGGATTACGAATGCCACCGTGGTGGGCGACACGCGTTTCGACCGTGTCCTTGACATTTCCCGTCAAGCAAAGGAGTTGCCATTGGTGGAAACTTTCAGGAAGGGGGCAAGAGCGGTGCAAGTGGCAGGAAGTTCATGGCAACCGGACGAGGATTTGCTCATTCCTTATTTTAACAGCCATCCGGATTTGAAATTGATATTGGCTCCCCATGTGGTCAATGAGGAACACCTGCGGGAGATTGAAGGCAAGCTGGAACGTCCTTTTGTGCGCTACAC
Source organism: uncultured Paraprevotella sp. (assembly GCA_944321565.1). Classification (GTDB taxonomy): domain Bacteria; phylum Bacteroidota; class Bacteroidia; order Bacteroidales; family Bacteroidaceae; genus Paraprevotella. Next base: position 7,333 of record CALULT010000052.1, read on the forward strand.
GCAGGCCACGGTGGAGAATGTGGCTTCCGCCGATTGCCTGATTGTGGATTGCTATGGCTTATTGTCATCGATTTACCGCTATGGACAGATGGCATATGTGGGCGGTGGCTTTGGTGTGGGCATCCATAATGTGCCCGAGGCTGCGGTGTATGGCATCCCCGTGGTGATTGGCCCGAACAACCAAAAGTTCCGTGAGGCGCAGGATTTGTTGCGCGAGGGGGGCTGTCTGGAAGTATCCGACGCGGAGGGATATCGTCACGTGATGGACCGCCTGCTTTCCGATGCGGACTTTTTGGCGGAACGCGGACGGATAGCCGGGGAATATATCGCGAAAAACGCTGGGGCGGCCGATGCGGTTTTCGCAGCCGTGGAGTTCTGAAAAAACGCGCAACTTTTGTTCTCTTTACTGCATGCTTTTTTCGAAGCGGTGGAGGGAAAAACTCCTCTAAAAAAGAAAATATACTGACTAGGTCAAGTAAGATAGCTTACTTTGCCATCGAAGTATATCTCCTTTTTGGATGGTAGGTATCTTTTGGAAACTGTCAAGGTGCGTTCGCATCCTTTTGAGTGTCTTCACCTGTTACGTTTGGACTTTTTCAGCGGCTTTACCCCTTCATGGGTGGGCACGACGGGCTTGATGGTGCCATCGGCATTGAACTCCATACGATCGATGCACACCTCGCGGTGTACGCCCGGTTGGTGCTTGAGGTAGTTCTTGTTGATGCGGTGATAGACGATGTACCATTCGTCTTTTCCCGGAACCTGGAGCACCGCGTTGTGTGCCGTGCCGTAAATTTCCTGGTCGGGACGCTGGATGAGCACGACGGGGTCTTTGGCCACCTCAATGGGGCCGAGGGGCGAGCGCGAGGTGCCGTAGGCCACGTGGTAATTGGGCGAGCCGGTGTCGTCCACGCTCCACAGGAAGTAATAAAGCCCTTTTCGGTAGAACACGTAGGGGGCTTCGCGGTAGGCATAGTCCTGCAACGTGCCGCCCGGCGGGGTCATGAGCGTTTCCGTCTCGGGCTTGATGCCCGTCATGTCCTCCTGCAGCTCGGCTCCGGCCATGTACCCGTTGCCCCAATAAAGGTAGGTCTTTCCGCTCACGGGGTCTTCAAACACATCCACGTCAATTTGCTGTCCGCCGCGTTGTCCCTTGGGCAGGCGGTCGATGATGGGTGCCCCAAAGTCGGTGAACGGGCCGCAGGGGTGGTTGGCCGTGGCTACGCCGATGGCTTTCCCCTTGTCGGGCGTGTTGCCGCTGTAATAGAAGAAGTATTTCCATTTTCCGTCCATCTTCTTTTCGATGATGCAGGGTGCCCAGGCATTGCCGTCCGACCAGCGCACCTGGTCAGTCCCCAAGTCGAGCATGATGCCTTCGTGCCGCCAGTCGGTCAGGTCGTCCGAGCTGAACACGGTGAAGTAATAGCCGCCCCATCCGGGTGTGCCGTCCGTGGTGGAGTAGATGTAATACTTGCCGGTCTGTTCGGCATACAGGATTTCGGGGTCGGCATGGTATTCCGGAAGCACCGGGTTGCCGGTGGCGGGGCGTTGTGCCGCCATGTCAGCCGGGAGGCCTGCCAGGCAGGCTGCGGCGAGCAGAAAAAATGCTTTCTTCATTGGTTTTTTTATGATTAGGGTTAATAGCCTGCGTTCTAGCATCCCATGGTTTCGCGGTAGAAATCCAGCATGTTGAAGATCTCTTCCTTGCCGGCCGTTTGGTCGATGAGGATGTCGCCCACGTCGCACAGGAGGGTGAAGTTGACGTGTCCCGCCGTGTTCTTCTTGTCGTGGGTCATGAACTGGTAGAGTGTCTCGTATGCCTTGCAGTCGAAGGCGAACGTGCCATAATTCTCTTTGATGAAATTGACCGTTTGCCGCATTTTGTCTTTGGGGAAACCTTCGCGCACACAGCTCAGATAGAGCTCGCACACCAGTCCCCAAGCCACGGCATAACCGTGGAGCACGGTGCGCCCTTCCTGCAGGGCGAGGCTTTCGATGGCATGCCCCGCCGTGTGTCCCAAGTTGAGGGCTTTGCGAATGCCTTGCTCGCGCGGGTCTTTGGCCACGATGTTTTCCTTGACGGCCACGCTTTGTCCCACCATGTCCTGCAGGCGATGGTAGTCGATGGTTTCCAAGTCGAACCCCACTAGTTCTGCCCAATGTTTTTCGGTGCTGATGAGGCCGTGCTTCAGCATTTCGGCATATCCGGAGCAGATGTTCTCCCGGTCCAACGTGCGCAGGAACTCCGTGTTGATGAGCACGGCCGCAGCCGGGCAGAACGCGCCGATTTCGTTTTTCAGGCCGTTGAAGTTGATGCCGGTCTTTCCGCCCACGGCGGCATCCACCATGGAGAGCAGGGTCGTGGGGATGTTGATGTAGCGTATGCCTCGCTTGAACGTGGCGGCGGCGAAGCCCCCGAGGTCGGTCACCATGCCCCCGCCCAGGTTCACCAACAGGGAATGGCGGGTGGCACCTTGCCTCCCCAGTTCTGTCCACACGGCGGAAAGGGTTTCCAGGTTCTTGTGTTCGTCCGTGGGGCCGATGACGATGTGCGTGGCGTCGGCCATGCAGGGGAACTCGGCCACGAGTGGCCAGCATTTTTCCTGCGTGGTGCGGTCGGTCAGGACGAAAAGCTTGTCGTGCGGGCAGTTGCCGGTGGCCTTTGCCAGGCTTTCTTCCAAATGTCGCGAGATGATGATTTCTTGCTCTTGCATGATTCCTTCTTGCTGATGGTTCTGTTTTGCAAAGTTAGCTTTTTTTGAGAGATATTGGTGCGTTTTTGTGTCAGGGATTCCTTAATTTTGCATCCGGTTAGGAGACTTATGCCTTTATTTTTGTTAAAACCCGTGGGACGGATTAAACCGGAGTGCCGTTGTGCCGTCTTATTCACGTGTGGCCTTTTTACAGAAATAATAAACGAATATAGATAAAAACCATGAGGAAAAAGAGATGCCTGTTGATTTTCATGATGTGTTTGTTGGGCACATGTTTGTGGGCGCAGAAAGTGACGGTCAGTGGAACCGTGATTGAGGAGGACACCAACGAGCCGGTATATTCGGCTTCGGTCGTGTTGTTGAAACCTGACAGCACGTTGGTGACGGGAGTTAGTTCAAACATGGACGGAAAGTTTTCCATTGGCAATGTGACGCCGGGAAAGTACATTTTCCGTATTACTTTTGTGGGCTTCAAGCCTTATTACAAGGATTTGCAGTTGAGAGCTTCGCAAAAGAATGTGCCCATGGGTACCATTAAGCTTGCGACTGACGCCGTGCTGATGCAGACGGCCGAGGTGACGGCGCGGCAGGCACAGGTGGAGATGAAAGCCGACACGTTTGTCTATAACGCGGGTGCTTACCGTGTGCCCGAAGGGTCGGCGTTGGAAGAATTGGTCAAGAAGCTTCCGGGTGCCGAAGTGTCGGACGACGGAACCATCACCATCAACGGCAAGGAAGTGAAGAAAATCATGATCGACGGCAAGGAGTTTTTTGATAACGACACGAGGGTGGCCATGAAGAACCTGCCTACCAACATGATTGAGAAAATCAAGTCCTACGACCGGCAGAGCGACTATACCCGCATGACGGGTATCGACGATGGGGAGGAAGAAACCGTCATCGACTTGTCTGTGAAGCCGGAGATGAAACAAGGTTGGTTGGCCAATGTGGACGGGGCTTATGGCACGGAAGACCGTTATGCAGGCCGGTTCATGGGCAACCGTTTCACCGACAAACTTCGCCTGACGGTGCTCGGAGGTGCCAATAACGTGAACGACCGTGGTTTCTCGGGCGGTTTCCGCGGCGGATGGGGCAGTGGAAACGGTCTTGTAGCCACGAAGGAAGCCGGATTGGACTTCACGTGGGAAAACGGCCGCCGGGAGAACGAGGCCGGACGCTTGCGCATCGGTGGAAACGTGCGCTACAACCACAGGAGTTCCGACCAGCTGAGCATCACCAATTCCGAAACCTTCCTCACGACAGGGGGGAACAGTTCATTCTCCAATCGTACCAGCCGTTCGCATTCGAGCAACACGAACGTGAACTCAAACTTCCGTCTCGAATGGTCGCCCGACACGATGACCCGCATCATGTTCCGTCCGAACTTCTCCTATTCGGAAAATTATAGCAATTCGTTGAGCAGCAGCGTGACATTTAACGATGACCCTTACGCATGGGGCATGGCAGATCCCTTGTCGCAATATCAGGCTTACGTGAAGGACAGCATTGTGGTAAACGACAACATCCGCCGCAGCCATAGTGACGGGAAGAGCGTGTCGGCGGACGGAATGTTGATGGCCAACCGTCGTTTGAACAGCAGGGGGCGTAACCTCACGTTACGTTTGCGCGGTGGATATTCTGACTCGGATAATAAGTCGTTCAGTGTTTCCGATGTGAATTATTTCCTGCAACGTACACCGGGCGGCGGGCATGAGAACAATTACACGCACCAATATAATGTGAATCCGTCGAAGAGCTACAATGCCAGTGCCGACCTGAGTTACAGCGAACCGTTGTTTGCCGGGGCTCATTTGCAGTTCAGCTACCGCTACCAGTATCGTTTCTCCGATTCCGACCGTTCGATGTATTCTTTGGACAGTTTGGTGGCCAAGGGGATTATCACGATTGACGAACTGAGGAACCTCCCGTTGGAATATATTCCGGGCGTGGATTGGCTTGAGCTTTCCCGCAATTTCCAAAATAGCCAATATGCCACTTACAAGGAACATAACCAAGACGCTACGGTGATGTTCCGTTATAACCGGGAGAAAATCCGCTTCAGTGCCGGTGTGTCCATGCAACCGCAGAAGACTTATATGGATTACACGAAAGGGCGTTTGGACACCTCTATTGTACGGAATGTGCTCAATTGGTCGCCGCGCATTGACTTCCGTTACAAGTTTTCCGAAACGGGGCAGTTCCGCTTCCGTTACAATGGGCGTTCTTCGCAGCCTTCGATGACGAACTTGCTCGACGTGACCGACGACTCCGACCCGCTGAACATCTCGCGCGGTAACCCGGGGCTGAAACCCTCGTGGACCAACACCATGTCTATCTTCTATAACAATTATGTGCCCGACCTGCAGCGCGGCTGGATGGTGAATGCCCGTTGGAACATGACGAACAACAGCATCAGCACGGCCGTGCTCTACGACGAGGATTCAGGACGCCGCACCACCATGCCGATGAACATCAGCGGCAACTGGAACGCTGGCGGCGAAGTGATGTTCAACACGGCCATCGGCGAGAAGAAGTATTTCAACTTCTTTACTTTCACGAATTATAACTATACCAACAGTGTGGGTTATATCAGCTCGGGTTCTAATCTTGGCGGAGCCACGATTACGCCGGAACAGATTGCCGCCTTCTGCCAAAAGAGCACCACGAAGACTTCGAACATTGGCGAACGTGTGAACTTCAACTTCCGTAACGACTTGTTGGAAGTGGGCGTGAACGGTAACATCAACTACCAGCATGCGCGAAACGACCTTCAGGAGAACGCCAATTTGGACACGTATAATTTCTCTTACGGTGGAAACGTACAAATCAACATGCCGTGGAACATGAGCCTGGCCACCAACATCGGACAGAGCAGCCGCCGCGGATACGATGACGAGACGATGAACACGGACGAACTGATCTGGAACGCCCAGCTTTCGCAGAGCTTCCTGAAAGGCAACGCCGCTACGATTTCCGTACAATGGTATGACATTTTGCGCGAGCGGAGCAACATCAGCCGTTCAATTTCGGCCACGCAACGTTCGGACACGTGGAGCAATGCCATCAACAGCTACGTGATGGTGCATTTCATCTATAAGCTCAATCTCATGGGCGGGCGTAACGCCTTAGAGATGGGCGGGCCTGGCGGCCCGGGTGGAAGTGGCCCGCGCGGTGGCGGTTTCGGCGGCCCGCGTTTCTGATGGTATATTTTTTGAGGTAAAAAGTAGAAACGGCTTCACTCTTTGCGGGGTGGAGCCGTTTTGATAGGGGAATTCCCCGAAAAGTCTTTTATCTTCAGGCAGCAGGCGCGGATTTTCCGCGCGGGATGGAAGAATGGCTTGGATGGTGGCATTTTTTTCCAGTTTTCTTCGTTTTCCGGATAGAATATCAATACTTTTTCGTAAGTTTGCTATATATAAAAGAATAGAGACCGTGTTTGACGTGGTAATCTACAGTGTGCTCGGTGCTTTCTACTTCATTGTGGTGCTGAGCCAGATGCTGGTTGTGATACTCGAAAACCGCCAGCCGGTGAAGACTGTGGCTTGGCTGATGGTGCTCTTTTTCCTGCCAGTCGTGGGGCTGGTCATTTATTTCTTCTTTGGCCGTAACCGCAAGCGGGAACATTTCGTGAGCAAGGCTTGCGCCAGCCAGCTGGCCCGTCGTTCGGCCGTCCGGTTCTACCAAGGCGGGTTCCCCGACCTTCCGGCCGATTACCGTCCGCTTATCAAACTGTTTCGTCGGCAGAGCGGTGCATTCCCTTATTCCGACAACAAACTTCGAATCTTCACGTGCGGAGAGGAAATGCTGGACAACCTGTTGCGCGACATTACAAGGGCGCAACACCACATTCATGTGGAGTTCTACATCATCGAGGACGATTGCGTAGGGCGTATGGTGCGCGATGCTTTGATGGCCAAGGTGCGCGAAGGCGTGAGTGTGCGGCTGATTTATGATGATGTGGGGTGTTGGAACGTGAAGAACCGTTTTTTCCGGGAGATGGAAAAGGAGGGCATCCAGGTCGGTGCCTTTCTCCCTGTGCGTTTCCCCAAGTTGACCAGCAAGGTGGATTTCCGCAATCACCGGAAAATTGTGGTCATTGATGCCATTGCGGGCTATGTGGGCGGGATGAACCTGGCCGAGCGCTATGTCTATCCCGGGGCGAAGGGGCCGGCATGGCGCGATACCCATTTGCGCATGATGGGGAATGCCGTGGCGGGGCTACAGCGGGCTTTCCTGTCGGATTGGTATGTGGCTACGGGGCAGACGATAACCGACCAGGTTTATTATCCGAAGGAGGAGGAATGCCGGAGGATTTTGGCCGCCGATGACGAACCCTTTGTCAGCCGCACGGCATTGATACAGATTGTCACGTCGATACCCACGACACCTTGGCCGGACATCATGCAAGGGATGGTGTTGGCCGTGTTGCGGGCCAAGAAGTACTGCTATTTGCAGAGTCCTTATTTTATGCCTACGGAACGCATGTTGTTTGCCTTGCAGACGGCGGCGCTTGCCGGGGTGGACATCCGGTTGATGATTCCGGAACGTACGGACAAACGTTTCCTCACGTGGGCCTCCCGCTCGTTTTTGCAGGATGTTATTCGTGCCGGCGTGAGGGTCTATCTTTATCAAGGGGGATTCCTTCATTCCAAGACGCTTGTGTGCGACGACATGCTGTCATCGTGCGGATCCACGAACATTGATTTCCGCAGCTTTGAGCGCAATTTCGAGGTGAATGCATTTATTTACGACCATGAAGTGGCTTTGGCCATGAAAAAGACGTTTCTCGACGACCAGGGGCATTGCCGTTTATTGAATCTTGAATCGTGGGAGAAGCGTCCTTTGGGTTGTCGCGTGGCGGAATCTTCCATCCGTTTGTTGTCGCCCTTGCTTTGAGGCCGCCGGATGACCGGGTGTTTTAATTTGCGTAGGCATTTTAATTCGCGGGGTTTCCGGCATTTTTGGACTGCATTTTTTTCCGTTGTTATTTCTGCGCCCTGAAAAAAGAGAAGTTCACGCTTCCATAGGAGCGGTGCTCTATGAATTGCGGGTGGGTGGAGAAATCGTTGGTTTTGCCGTGTTCCAACACGAACAACCCTTCCGGCTTCAGCAGTCCGCGGCCGAGCACCAAGGTGGGAAGTTCTTCCAGGCGGGGTAGGGCGTATGGAGGGTCGGCAAAGACGAAATCGAACTGTTCGCGGCACGTTGAGAGGTAACGGAACACGTCCGCCCGCAGGGGGACGCATGCCTTGTCGCCCAAGGCAGTGAGGGTTTTGGTGATGAAGCCGAAGTGCATAGGGTCACGTTCTACGGCCACCACTCTTCTGCATCCGCGCGAGAGCAGTTCCAGCGTGATGCTGCCCGTGCCGGCAAAAAGGTCCAAGGCTTCGGGAGCTTCGTCGAAGTCAAGATAGCCGTTCAACACATTGAACAGGTTTTCCTTGGCAAAATCCGTGGTGGGGCGGGCCTTGAAGTTGTGGGGCACGTCGAAATGCCGCCCCTTGTATTTTCCGGTAATCACTCTCATGCTTGGTGTGTGTTTAGATGATGTTGTTGACCCATAAGGCCAGCAGGTCGAACGGAATTTGGGGATCCTTGGCCAATGTGGAACGTCGGTAAATGTCCGTGGCGTGGATTTCTTCCACGTGGGTCAGGTATTTGGCCAGGATTTGTGCCACTGCGTGTTTGATACCGTGCTCGCCAAGCAAGACGCAGCAGTCGGCGTGGGCATCCATTTCCAAACTTTTCCACACGGAGAGGAGAAAATAAACAGCATTTTCCGTCACGTCAGCCGCAAAAGAATTGGCATAAGCCAACCGTTGTTCCTGATAGGCGAACACGAACATCTCCTTCTCCTGGAAGTAGGCATAAATTTGCCTGATGCCTTGCTTTTCGAGCATCCACATCTTTTCCAATATCATCGTGTGGCTGTGGTAGAACCGAATGCCGGGAAGGTGCTGGCACAGTAACTTCTCGACTTCATTATCGATAGTGAAAATTTGGGCGATTTCCAAGTGGGGCAAGATGTTGTAATATACTTTCCCGTTTCGTTCTCCGGAACTATAGGTGAGGCGGTAGAGGGCGTAGGCCTCTTCTTTGCGGAAACATTCGAGGGGCACTTGCATGGCAGGGCTTTGGGTCAGCACACATGTCATGAGGCGGTTGCCTTCCCATCGTGCGATGGAGGATTGCGCGAGGGCTTCGCGCAGGGTTTCTATCCGGTCTTTTCCTTCCACGTAGGGATAAGTCTCGCGGGCTATGCGCCCGCTGGCGGGCTGGTAGCCGAAAAAAGAAAGTCCACCCGCGAACAGGCGGATGGACAAACTATATGGTTGATTTGGATTATTCCCAGTTGCCTGCATTGTTGTTCGGGGTCGTGAGGTCGCCAATCTTTAAGCCGGGGAAGCGCACTTGCTTTTCGGCTGCATCAATCAGGTTGTAGATCTCGCGCGCATTCAAGCCTTGCAAGTAAACGGCATAGGGCGCACGGCATTCCATGACGTTCTGTACTACTCCGGAACGGCCTACGTGGATGGTTTTTTCCAATTCAAAAACAGCACCGTTGCCGTAAGGGATGTACTGGAGAGAGTCGGGATTGCCGTTGGGGCCGACTACGGCTTCAGCCATGGGCGACCATGTGGTGTCGCGGCGGAATCCCTGCAGGCCGTTTTCCGCAATGGCGGCGGCGTCTCCGCTAGCCACGATGGCAGCGGCTTTGGCATCGGTCAAGCCCTTTTCCAATTGTTCGTCACTCAGTTCGCCCACTTTGCTCACGTGGGGAATCTTTGCTGTTTTGATAAAGTTGATCAGCACACTGAAGGAGTCGCAAAACTCTCCCTCGTGCTGTTGGCGGTACAAGTCTTCCGCATTCCTGATTTGGAGGAGACGTGCTTTCACTGCTTCTTCGCGAATAGCTCTTTCTTCGTTAAAGTGAATGGGAGCCATGATGCTTTCGTAGCAGAGGTACAGCAATACCAGCGCGCATAAGCCTAAAATGACATTAATCGCTTTTTTCATGATACATTTATAATTTTATTTGTTACATTCGCATCGCAAAAGTAAGATAAATAATTTTAATATACGACATTTCGGGAAACTTTTTCTCTCGTATTTATGATAAAAAAGGATTTAGTGCGGTTTATTGAAGGGAAATTCCCTTTCTCTGTCACTGGAGGGCAACATGAAGCGGTGGATGTGTTGGCCGGTTTCCTGCTTTCTGGCGACAAAGACAGTGTGTGTGTGTTGCGGGGATATGCGGGCACGGGCAAGACTTCTGTCCTGGCCGCGTTGGTGTGTGCCATGGACGGGTTAAAGCAAAAAACGGTATTGTTGGCTCCTACCGGACGGGCGGCCAAGGTGTTTGCCTTTCATGCGGGGCATCCGGCTTTCACCATTCACAAGCGGATTTACCGTCAAAAGACTTTTTCGGCTGAGATGGACAACTTCCTGCAGGATGTTAACCTGATGAAGCATGCCTTGTTCATCGTGGACGAGGCGTCCATGATTCCTGCAGGTGGAGGCGGTGCGTTCGGCACCGGGAGGTTGTTGGACGACCTTGTGCAGTTTGTCTATTCCGGGGAAGGGTGCCGCTTGTTGATGGTCGGCGATGCTGCGCAATTGCCGCCGGTGGGAGAAGAGGAGAGTCCGGCTCTTTCGGCGGATATGTTGGCGGGTTACGGGTTACACGTGTGGCAGGCGGAACTGACAGAGGTGGTGCGCCAAGAAGCAGGGAGCGGCATTTTATGGAATGCCACCCGTTTGCGTCGGTGGATTGCTGCCGGGGAATGCGGCCTGTGGCCTTTGGTACGCTTTTCGGGTTTTCCCGATGTGCGCCGTCTTCCTGGCAATGAACTGATAGAAGCGTTGGAGGAGGCTTACGCTCGGAGTGGCGAGGACGATACCATCGTGGTGGTGCGTTCGAACAAACGGGCTAACGTATATAATAATGGTATAAGGGGGCGCATTCTCGGACGGGAGGAGGAGCTGGCTGGAGGAGACCGTTTGTTGATTGCCAAGAACAATTATTTTTGGAACTTGGGGCAGGAGGGGCGCACTTTCGATTTCTTGGCCAATGGCGACATGGCCGAAGTGCGGCGGGTGCGCCGGCAGCGCGAGTTCTACGGTTTCCGGTTTGCTGATGTCTTGTTGCGTTTCCCGGATTATGAGGATGTCGAGTTGGAAACCACGGTGCTGCTTGATACGTTGCAAAGCGAGGCACCGGCTCTGACGCGTGAGCAGGCCGACCGCTTGTTTCATGCTGTGGAGGAGGATTATGCCGACGTGGCGGTGAAGCGCGAGCGGATGAAGAAGATCAAGAACGACCCTTATTTCAATGCCTTGCAGGTGAAGTATGCCTATGCAGTGACGTGCCATAAGGCACAGGGCGGCCAATGGAGCCGTGTGTTCGTGGACCAAGGTTATGTGACGGGCGACATGCTCACGCCCGATTACTTTCGTTGGCTTTATACGGCTTTCACCCGGGCTACGGAAGTGCTTTATTTGGTGAATTGGCCTGAAGCGCAATCGGAATAGTGCCCATGGAACCTTTTTCCTAACTTCCTTTTCTGTTTCTCAATATCCGGCTTCTGTGTTTGGATGGACATGGGTATTACTTATGTCAAATAGATTACAGTTCAGCAATGGCTTCGGGGGTAAGGCCGGTGATTTGCACAATCAATTCGGGTGAAATGCCTGCCGCTTTCATACTACGTGCGTTCTTTAATTGTGCTTTCTCATAGCCTTTCTCCATGCCTTCGGCCAATCCTTTCTCCATGCCTTTGGCCAATCCTTTCTCCATACCTTTGGCCAATCCTTTCTCCATGCCTTCGGCCAATCCTTCCGCACGTCCTTCCGCACGTCCTTTTTCCCTGCCTTCCTGTTGTGCAAAGGCCAGTTCGGCGAGCCTGTCGCGGTAAGTCTTCAGGCTCTCGTCATATTTTTC
>CALULT010000053.1 GCA_944321565.1 uncultured Paraprevotella sp.
CATATCCTGCTTTTTCTTGATCCTCTTCCCTCTCGGATTTCTGCTGTCCGGACAGTGCGAGGGAGAGCAACAAGGGGTCTTGCAGCCGTTCTTTCAGGTTGGCGGCTTTGAGTTGTGCCGTGAAGTCATTCCAATGGCTTTCATAAAGTCGGGTTAGTTTTTCTGATAACGTGTCTATGTTCATAGCCTTTTGTTGCCTGCCAACCTCCCAATACCGGCATGAATAATCATGTTGACGTGTCTATACGAAAAAGCGTGGAGATTCGTACCAGTCACTCGCTCCACAGCTTGAGGCCTTCGCATTGCCCGATGACGTCGAACGAGCAACGCGAAACCCACGCCGATGTGTTTATACAATATCCCCTTCATACGCAAAGGATACGATCCGTATGGTGCGATACACCAACAGTCCGTCCATTGCGGCATCCGGGGATGCTGATAAAACATCCCATGAGCATCTACCGTTGCCATGTCCGTGACGTCATCTGAAAGTTGCGAAGTTTCAAGCTGTCAAGAACAAAAGCGCATGATAAACGCTTTCCCTATATAGCGGCTCCCTTCCTTTTCCCAAAATCCTCCACGCGGCGGCGCGATGCCGGCGGCATGGCACGGCGCAGGGTTTTGTCACCGCTTTGTCAATGCGCAGTTTCTGACAGACGCGACCGCCAAAAAGTGCTGCGCAACGGCAACCAAGGAAGCCATTGCAAAAATAAGTAAATTAGGGCAAACGGGCAAATTGAAACCGTCTTTTTATAACGGTTGGGGCGAATGTCAGGAAAAGACATGCCTTGAAAAGAAGATATACTGAAGTTGGGGGTATCAAAATAAACTCCTCCGCCTTGTAGGGGAGGTGGCGCGAAGCGCCGGAGGGGTCTCACGTCCACAAAGACATACTTTATGTGTGTGTCCGTGGGTGTGAAACCCCTCAGGCCCGTTGGGCCAGCTCCCCTACAAGGCGGAGCAGTTCCTTCTCGCAGGTTTTGATACACTCTCTTTCAGTTATCTTGCTTTGCCAAGTCAGTATATCTTCGTTTGAAGAGTGGGATTCTTGCAATGTGCAGGCTCCAAAACACCCCATGAAGTTGCTGTTTCGGAGCGAACCGGCACAAAAAAGCCGGATTCCTTGGAAAATCCGGCTTGATATTGCTTGTTGTGGGTGGCTATGATCACATCCTGCGTCTGTAGTCCACCATCTTGATGGCATCAATGGCGCATTCGTCGCCTTTGTTGCCCAAGATGCCGCCTGCGCGGTCTTGCGCCTGTTGCAGGTTGTTGCAGGTGAGCAGGCCGTAGATGACGGGGATGTCGCCCTGCACGTTCAGTTCGGCCAGGCCTTGGGTGGTGCCTTGGCAGATGTAGTCGAAGTGGGGCGTGTCGCCGCGGATGACGCAACCGATGGCGATGACGGCATCCACTTTCCCGCTTTTCGCCATTTGGCTGGCTCCGAAGATAAGTTCGAAGCTTCCGGGGACGCTGCGTACGATGATGTCTTCTTCCTTCACGCCTTGTTTCAGCAGGGTGTCGTGTGCGCCTTGGAGCAAGGTGCCGGTGATGTTATGGTTCCATTCGCTGACCACGATGCCGAAACGCATGCCTGCGGCAGTGGGGACGGCAGAGGGGTCGTAGTCGGAAAGATTGTGCAATGCTGTAGCCATTTTCGTGCCTGTTCCTTTCTCGCGGGCAGAGTTATTCGCTCACGCGTTCAATGTATTTGTCGATTTCGGCATACTGCATGGAATTCACGTACTTCGTCTTGATTTCCTTGTAGCATTCCAAAGCCTTGTCCTTCTGTCCTTGCGACTCGAAGATTTCGCCGGCCTGGATGAGGTAGATGGGGCTGAGGCTGTTGTTGTCGGCCTTCTTGGCGGCTTCCATCAGAGTGGCAGTAGCCTGGTCCAATTGATCCAGTTCCGCATAGCAGTTGCCCAATGCGCCGAGCGCGGCGGGCGACACCATCTCGTCGCCGCAGTCTTTGAAGTTTTTCAGGTAGTTCACGGCTTCTTGGAACTTGCCCATCTTTGCATAGCTCAGCCCGGCATAGAGTTGTGCCAGGTTGCCGGCTTTTGTGCTGCCATATTCGTTTGCGATGCTGAGGAATCCGGGGAAACCTTGCCCGTCGCCGTTCAACGCCTTTTCGTAGCTGTCCGTGGCGAAGTATTGCTGGCCTTTGAATATCATTTCATTGGCTTTTTCCTCGCGGGGCGTGAGCACGAAGCTGCGATAGAGGAAATATCCGGCAACCAGTACCACAATGACAAGGAAGGTGTACATGATGGGCTTTTTGTATTTTTCGATGAAAGCCTCGGACGAAATCAATGTTTGCTCCACATTGAGCGAATCATGATGTGTTGTTTTGTTTGTCATTTTATTTGGTGAATTTTATTGTTATTTCCACGTGTTTTCCCTCCTGCCATCGGGCTGTCAGGGGTAAAGCGGAGCAAAAGTAGCGATTTTCTCCCGTTTGATGAAATTTATGGGCTATTATTTTCAGGATATGGGCTATAAACCTTATTTTTGCAGCCTGATAGAAGGATGGAGAGAGGATGATACTGAAGAAGATTTCCGTGTTGAACTATAAGAACATCGCGCAGGCCGACCTGGCCTTTTCGCCGAAGATGAACTGTTTTATCGGGCGGAACGGGGAGGGGAAGACCAACCTGCTCGATGCCATTTGTTTCCTTTCGTTTTGCAAGAGCGTGACCAATCCCGTGGATAGCCAGAACATCCGCCACGGCGAGGATTTTTTCGTGTTGCAAGGCGCATACGAGCACGAGACGGGCGAGCCGGAAGAGGTTTATTGCGGACTCAAGCGCGGGCAGAAGAAGCGTTTCCGCCGCAACAAGAAAGACTACAAACGGTTGTCGGAACACATCGGGCTGGTGCCGTTGGTGATGGTGTCGCCCGCCGACGCGGCATTGGTTGACGGCGGAAGCGAAGAACGGAGGAGGTTCATGGACATGGTCATCGTGCAGTATGACCGGGATTACCTCGAAGCCCTTTCGCGCTATAACAAGGCATTGCAACAACGCAACGCGCTGCTGAAACAGGACGAAGAGCCGGACGAGGAATTGATGGCACTGTGGGAAGAAGCCATGGCGCGAGAGGGGACGACGATTTACGAGAAGCGGCGGGCATACGTGGAGGAGTTCATCCCCGTGTTCCGCGACTTTTACGGCCACATTTCCGGCGGGAAGGAAGAGGCCGGGTTGCGCTATGTGTCGCATGGCCAGCGAGGCGACTTGTTGGAGGTCATTCGGCGCGACAGGCCCAAAGACCGCATCATGGGCTATTCGCTCCATGGCATCCACAAGGATGACCTGGAAATGACGTTGGGTGGATACCCGCTCCGCCGCGAAGGGTCGCAGGGGCAGAACAAGACTTATCTCATCGCCTTGAAACTGGCGCAATTCGACTTCCTCCGGCGGACGGGAAGCCGCACGGCTCCTTTGTTGTTGTTGGACGACATCTTCGACAAGCTGGATGCCGGGCGGGTGGAACAGATTGTGCGGCTCGTGTCGGGGGAGCGTTTCGGGCAGATTTTCGTCACCGACACTAACCGCGACCACTTGGACCGCATCCTGGAGAAAACGGAAGGCGAATATAAACTGTTTTACGTGGAACAAGGAGAGTTCAGGGAATGAGGCGGAACAAGACGGAGAGCATCGGTGACCTCGTGCGGCAGTATTTGCGGCAGGAGGGGTTGGAGACTCCGCTGAACGAGGTGCGGATGGTGGAAGCGTGGGCAGAGGTGATGGGACAGGCCGTGGCACGTTACACGGGCGACGTGTTTGTGAAAAACCAAGTGCTCTACGTGCGGCTGAAATCGCCCGCGCTCAAAGCCAACCTGATGATGGGGCGCGAGGGGCTGGTGCGCAGGTTGAACGACTACGTGGGTGCGCAGGTCATTGTGAAGATTGTGTTTTGCTGAGAAACACTGAAGGGTGAAGATGCTTCGGCGGCCTGAAAGTTTCAGAGCCCGGAACACCCAGTTTCAGAGCCCGGAACACCTAGTTACAAGCACCTGAAGCAGGAACTGTTCCTAATCTTGGGGATTTAACAACTGACGAATATTTGTTTGTAATCGAATGTCTTGCTTCCTGTCACTTGCCCGTGCGGAGAAAAAACTCCTCCGCCTTGTAGGGGAGGTGGCTCGAAGAGCCGGAGGGGTTTCCCACCCACGTGTCATTCCGCAAGGCAAACAAAAGGGTCGTTACGTCCCCGCAGGGGAAACAGGACGACCATTATGGCCGCCGCACGGCGAACAGAAGGGTCGTTACGCCCCCGTGGGTGTAAGACCCCCTCCGCCCCTTCGGGGCTCGTCCCCCTGCGAGGCGGGACAGTTCTTCCTGCCAGCTTCAACTGCCGACATTCAGAAGTTTGTAAAAGCAGGAACTCTGTATCACTCAATTCCCTCAATTCGTTTTTCCAGATGATGTTAAATCCCCAAGAATGCGGGCTGTTTTCCCTGAAGCATCTGGTTTCAAGCGCGGGGCATGCGACAATGTTCTTTTTCAGATGACTTCGTCCATGGGGATGTCGTGGGCTTCCGTGGGCACATGGTCCACCCGCTGGAAGTCGAAGCATATACCTATTATATATATAGGATATTCGCGCAACCGCGCCAACAGGCGGTCGTAGAATCCGGCTCCGCGTCCCAGGCGGTTGCCTTGCGCGTCGAAAGCCACGCCTGGAATGACGGCAAGGTTGATGGAAGCATAGTCGGTGAACAGTTCGCCTGTGGATTCCTGTATGCCGAAGGGGCCGCTTTCCAGTCCGTCGCCGGGCGCATAACGGTGCAGTTCGATGTCCTTTCCTTTGACGGAGGGGAGCAGGATGTTTTTCCGCAGGCTCCAATACCGGACGAAGTCGGACGTGTCAACTTCATCGGGCAGGGAATGGTAGAGCAGCACGGTGCGGGCTGCCGTGAAGCGGGGATGCACCGCCAGCCTCCGCAGGACGGGGCCGGAGAGGTCCAGGCGGGCGGAGGGGGCGGTGGTATGTTTCTGTTGGGCCATCATGGCCCGTAGCTCTTTCTTGTCCATGCTGTTCATTTCTTTTTGACGGTTTCAGCGATGGAATCCTTTGGAGCTTGTGGGAACGATTTGCCTTCTTTCAGCAGGGTGACGGCGTGTTCCACTGTCGGGTCGTCGCTGTTGATGTATTCATAGAACTGGCTGGTGTCCTTCACGTTGTTGATGATGTTGCCATAAATGACGAGCTTGAACAACTTGCGTGATTTGTAGAGCATCAGGTTGCGGCGGCGCAGTCCGCGGCGGTTGGCGAAGTCTGCAAACTTGCCCACTACGTTCTGCTGGTCAAGATAACGCACGATTTCTTCGTTCGAGTCCATCTCGTTCAGCTCTTTGCGGTGCTCGTCGGTGAAGCGGAAAGCATATTGGTGTACCAAGCCGCTCAGCATGGCTTCGCGGTAGTAGGAAGTCACGTCCGACGTGTCTTCGGGAATGAAGATGTCCGGCATGATGCCTCCGCTGCCATAGACGGTGCGTCCCAGCCGTGTCTTATATTGCGGGCCGCTTTGCTTGATGCTGTCGGCCGAGAAGAATTCCCCGCGTTCGTAGCGTTCCAGCAGGTCGTTTTCGTATTCCTCACCGTGCCCTTTCTCGTAGGGTTTTTGGATGCAGCGTCCTGAAGGTGTGTAATAGCGGGCGATGGTGAGGCGTATCAGGCTGCCGTCGCGGAACTCAATGGGTTGTTGCACTAGTCCTTTGCCGAAGGTGCGGCGTCCGATGATGGTGCCGCGGTCATTGTCCTGGATGGCTCCGGCGAAGATTTCGCTGGCCGATGCGGATGTCTCGTCCACCAGGACTACTAGCGGGAGGCTTTGGAACGCCCCGCGCCCGTCGCTGACATATTCTTCGCGGGGCGACTTCCGCCCTTCGGTGTAGAGTATCAGGCGGTTCTTGGGCAGGAAGATGTTGGCCATCTGTATGGCCGTCTGCATGATGCCTCCGGCATTCCCGCGCAGGTCAATCACCAGGTTTTTGAAACCTTTTTGGTTCAGCTCGGCCAGCGACACGAGGAGTTCCGGATAAGTTGTTTCACTGAAGCTGTTGATTTTGACATAGCCGGTTTCCGGGGTCAGCATATAAGTGGCTTCGATGCTGTGGACGGGGATGTCTCCACGCGTGACCGTGTAGAACAGCGTCCGTTCCTCGCCCGTTCGCCGGATTCCCAAGCGCACGTTGGTGCCTTTCTCGCCTTTCATGAGTTTTTGGCAGTCTTCGGCCGTGACGTCTTTGCCCGTGATGGGTTTGCCGTCCACGCTGATGATGCGGTCGCCGGCCAGCAGTCCGACTTTTTCCGACGGCCCGCCTTTGATGACGTTGATGATGCGGGCCGTGTCGTCCTGCATGGTGAAAGACACGCCGATTCCGGAGAAACTGCCCCGCAGGCTTTCTTCCGAAGCTTTGGCTATTTTCGCGTTAAGGTAGGCCGAATGCGGGTCAAGCTCAGCCAGGATGCGGGGCATGGCGCTTTCCACGAGGTCGGTCATGTTGACGGTGTCCACGTATTTGTCGTCGATGATGCGCAACAGGTCGTTCACTTTGTTGCTGCTGGTGTTGATGATGTTCAGCCGGTTGCCCGCGAAATGGTTGGCATAGAACGTGCCGATGAGGATGCCGGCCACGAGGCAGAGGGCCAGCAGGAGCGGGGTGAACCGTGAGGAATTATTTTGGCTCATATCGTTTGTTTTTTATGGTTCTTGGGTGTCGTCCAAAGGGAGGTAGTGCACCTCGATGCCTGCCCGGCGCAGCAGTTCGATGCCGTCGGCCAGGCGGTAATGGCGGGCGTAGAACACACGTCGTATGCCGGCTTGGATGATGAGCTTGGAGCATTCGATGCAGGGGGCGTCGGTGACGTAGAGGGTGGCTCCTTCGCTGTTGTTGCCCGAACGGGCGATTTTGGTGATGGCGTTGGCTTCGGCGTGGAGCACGTAGGGCTTGGTCAAGTGGTTTTCGTCCTCGCACACGTTCTCGAATCCGGCGGGTGTCCCGTTGTAGCCGTCGGAAATGATCATTTTGTCTTTCACGATGAGGGCGCCCACCTTGCGGCGTTCGCAATAGCTGTTTTCCGCCCATATTTGTGCCATGCGCAGGTAGCGCAAGTCCAGTTCATGTTGTTTTTCTTCTGCGGTTTTCATTGTCTGTTTTCTCGTTTTGGGTGTATGCCGTTCCTTTCCAGCAGCGCATCGATGGTCGGTGCCTGTCCGCGGAAACGTTTGTAGAGTGTCATGGGAGGTTCCGTTCCCCCGCGCGACAGGATGTTGTCGCGGAAACTTTGTGCCACTTCCTGGCTGAAGATGCCTTTCTGTTTGAAAAGCGAGAAGGCATCGGCGTCCAGCACTTCTGCCCATTTGTAGCTGTAGTAGCCTGCGGCGTAGCCCCCCGCCATGATATGTCCGAACTGTACGCTCATGCACGTGCCTTCGGGCTGCGGGAGCAACTGGGCTGTCGCCCATGCCTTTTTCTCGAATGCCTTGACATCTTCGTCGAAAGGTTGTTCCAACGTGTAATAGGCCATGTCCAGGAGGCCGTAGCCTACCTGGCGCAGACAAGCGTAGGCCACGTTGAAGTTGCGGCTTGCCACTATCCGGTCGATGAGTGCGTCCGGCAGTGGTTCGCCCGTCTGGTAATGGAAAGCGAACGTGTGGAGGAACTCGCGCTCCACGGCGAAGTTTTCCATGATTTGCGAGGGCAGCTCCACGAAATCCCAATACACGTTTGTGCCGCTCAGGCTCTTGAAGCGCGTGTTGGCAAAGATGCCGTGGAGGGCATGGCCGAATTCGTGGAGGAATGTCTCCACTTCGCCCAGCGTGAGCAGGGCGGGACGGCTGTCGGTGGGCTTGGTCAGGTTCATGGTCACGGAGACGTGCGGCCGGTGGTTCGTGCCGTCGTCGTCAATCCATTGGTCTTTGTACGAAGTCATCCAGGCACCGCTCTGTTTGCCTTTGCGCGGATGGAAGTCGGCGTAGAGCACGGCCAGGAAAGTGCCGTCTTTGTCATATACCTCGTAGGCCGTCACGTCGGGGTGATAGACCGGGATGTCCGGGTTTTCCTTGAACGTGATGCCGTAGAGCCGTGTGGCCAGCCCGAACACGCCTTGTTTCACGCGGGCCAGTTCGAAATAAGGGCGGAGCATTTCCCCGTCAATGTTGTATTTCTCCAATTGCAGCTTGTGGGCGTAGTAGCCGAAGTCCCACGGTTGCAGGACGAAATCCGCCCCTTCGCGCTTGCGGGCGGCGGCTTCCACGGCTTTCACTTCTTCGCGGGCGGTGGGGAGATAGGCCTGCAGCAGGTCGTTGAGCAGCTGATAGACGTTTTGGCTGTTTTCCGCCATGCGCTTTTGCAGCACGAAGTCGGCAAACGTGCGGCTTCCCAACAGTTGTGCGCGTTCGCGCCGCAGGTTGACGATGCGTTTGACGATTTCCGTGTTGTCGTATTCGCTCCCCCGGGTGCAGATGGTGTTTTTGGCCATATACATCTTTTGGCGCAGTTCCCGGTTGTCCGCGTAAGTCATGAACGGGTTGTAGCTCGGCGCATGGAGCGTGAAGAGCCAGCCTTCGAGTCCTTTTTCCTTGGCGGCCGTGGCGGCGGCGTCGAGTGCTGTTTCCGGCAGTCCGGACAGGTCTTCTTCCTGCGTGAGGTGGAGTTGGAAGGCATTGGTGGCTTTCAGGTTGTTTTGTGAGAACTGCAGGGTCAGCTGGCTGAGTTCCTTGCTGATGGCGCGGAGCTTTTCTTTGCCTTCTTCCGGCAATGCTGCCCCGTTGCGGATGAACCCGTCGTATTCCTTGTCCAGGAGCATCTGCTCTTCCGGTGTCAGTTCGCGGTGGTGGTCATAAACGGCTTTGACCCGTGCGAACAGTTTTTCGTTGAGCAGGATGTTGTTGGCGTGTTCCGTCAGAATGGGCGACATCTTTTGGGCCAGCGTGTCCATCTCGTCGTTTGTTTCCGCGCTCAGCAGGTTGAAGAACACTTCGCTGACTCTTCCCAACAGGTTGTCGGGCACGTCGAAAGCGATGGTGTTGTCAAAGGTCGGGGCTTCCGGGTTGTTGATGATGGTGTCCGTCAGTTCGTCATCTTGCCGGATGCCTTCCATGAAAGCCGGCTCATAATCCTCCAAGCGTATGTCGCCGAACGGTGCCGTGTCGTGCGGTGTCCCGTAGGGCACGTTGAAGAAAGGATTTTTTCTTTCCTGTGTGTGATGTGCTGCAATGGGTTCCATGATGTCACTTATGGTTTAGGTGTGCCGGGACTGGATGAGCTTTTCCAGGGCCGGAACGATGATTTTTCTTCTTTTGAGCAGGATGAGTCCTTTTTTTTGCAGGCTGTTCAAGGCCGCGGAGACGCTCATGCGCGGTTCGTTGATTTGCCGTCCGAGGTAATCCATGCTGATTTCCAGTATCTTTTCTCCTGCGGGATATACACTGTGGGTGTGGATGAAGTCCACGATGCGTTTTTCCGTGTTGCCGTCCATGTTGTGCCACAGCCATCTCCCTTGGCGATAGATGTATGTGGAGAGCAGGTTGATGATGTTCAGCCGGAACACTTCGAAGCGGCTGAAAAGCCCGGTGACTCCGTCCTTGGGGATGACCAATGCCTGCACGGCGGTTTGCGCCGCGAAGGTGTGGGTGTAGTGCGGGCTGATGCCATATAAGGCTTCGGGCTGGAGGGCCACCGGGGATTGCAACCGTTCGAACACGGTGAAGCGGTTGTTGTCCGAGAGGGTATGCATCTGCACGGTGCCCCGTATGGTCAGGATGAGTTGCCGGCAGGGGGTGTCTTGCATGGCCAATGTTTCTCCTTCTTTATATTCCACGAAAGAGTGGGGGATATAGGCGGAGAATTGTGCCAGTTCGCTTTTTCCTATGCCTTGGAACAGCGGGAGGTCGGTCAGTATGTCCAAGCTGAAGCTTTCCATGCCCGTTTGCTTTCATCGTGCCGTCAGGGCTTTCACCCCCGGGGTCATATAAGTTTGGTTTTCGCCCTTTTCATCCGCATAGATGAAGTAGGCTTGGATTTCGGGATGTGCTTCCAGCACTTCCTTCGAAGCGTCGAGTCCCAACACCATGAAGGCTGTGGCGTAGGCATCGGCCGTGGCGCAGTCCTTGGCCAACACTGTTGAGGAGAGGATGGAATGTTGCACGGGGTAGCCGCTGTGCGGGTCGATGGTGTGCGCATATTTCTTTCCATCGCGGTAGTAGAAGTTCCGGTAATTTCCCGATGTGGCGACGGCGACGTCGGTCAGGTTCAGGATGGTTTGTACGCCGCCGGCTGTGCCCAGCGAGTCTTCCACCGGCTTGTTGATGCCCACTTTCCACTTCTCGCCTTTGGGATTGACACCCTTCACCACGATTTCCCCGCCGATTTCTACCATGTAGTTGGCGATGCCCTTGCGGTCGAAAGTCTGCGCGATCACGTCGCTGCCATATCCTTTGGCGACGGCACTGCAGTCGAGGATGACGCGCGGGTCTTGTTTGACGATTTTCCCATTGATGAAGTCTATTTTCCTGAATCCCACGAATTGCAGGAGGCTGTCGATTTGTGTGGGAGTGATGTGGCTTTCGTTCTTGAAGCCGAAGCCCCAGGCGTTGACCAGCGGGGCCACGGTGATGTCGAATGCGCCCTGTGTGTTTTCGCTGATTTCTTTGGACAGGCGGAACACGTGGACGAACATGCTGTCCGGCGTGACCTCTTCGTTACGGTTGATGCGCGAAATCACGGAGGCCGTGTTGAATGGCGAGAGCGAGGCGTCAACCTTCCGCAGTTCGCTTTCTATTTCTTGCTGCAGGCTGGAGTCGCATTGGTAAGTCACGTGGTAGAACGTGCCGAAAATGGCTCCTTCTTCCTGTTGGTAGGGCGTGGCCTGCCGGTTGGTCCGGATGACATAGATGGTACCGACGACCAAGAGGAGGAGAAACGGCAATTGCCAGCGCAGTTTTCTTTTTTTATTGTCCATGTGTGTCAACTTAAATGTTCAATGATGATTTTCACGCCGATGCCTATCAGGATGATGCCGCCTATGGGGGCGGTGGGAAACGGGATTTTCCGCCCCGCCAGGATGCCCGCCGCCAGTCCAGCGAGGGTGAGCAGCGAAGAGAGGAGGGCAATCACGCCCACCGGCATGGAGATGGAAGCCCATGTGTCCAGTCCCATGAAGGCCATGGAGACTCCCACGGCCATGGCATCGATGCTGGTGGCCACGGCAAGGGTGAGGATGACTTTGTAGTCGAAAGGGTTGAATTTTTGTTCTTCCTCTTTCCGGAACCCTTCGCGTATCATTTGGACGCCGATGAAGGCCAACAGCCCGAAGGCTATCCAGTGGTCGATGGGTTCAAGGATGCGGCTGAAGAGGGAGCTGACAAACCATCCTCCCGCAACCATCCCGCCTTGGAAAAGGCCGAACAGGACTGTCATGGCCAGCATGGGGCGCGCCACCACGCGCTTGGCGATGGTGCCCGACGTGAGGCTCACCGTGAAGCAATCCATGGCGAGTGCCAGTCCCAGCAATATGGCTTCTGTGAGGTGCATACGTTTGTCTTGTCTGTTTAAATGTCGAAGATGATGTTGAACGTCCCGCCGATGCAGGAGTTTCCGTATTTCCCGAATCCGGGCACGTACCACGGTGTCCGTTCCGCCACTTCGCTGTGGCTGATGCGGATCTTGTAGCGCACGTTCCAGCCGAGCCGGAAGAAGCCCCACATCTTCGCTTCGATGCCGAACACGACCTCGCCCCAGTGCGAGTTGGCCGAAAGCCCTTTATAGTCGAAAGGCACGGGGATTCCCCACACGGGGTCGGCGAAGCCTTCCACGTTGAGGTCATATTTAAAAGAGGTGAAAGCGTAGCGCACACCCAGATAATAGCGGTTGCCCGTCCGCCATTTCCGTGTGTTGAAGTTATAGTCCACGCCGACGCGGAAGTAGGGCGCATGGGTCCGGAACCGGTTGCCGGTCTCCTCTCCTTTGTTGTCGCTTTCTCCGTAACCCAGTTCGAACACGGGGAAGTAGCGTTCCTTGAAATTCAGTCGTGCGGCCACTTCCATTTGCGAGTAGTTGGATCCAAGGAGTTTCATGACGACTCCCACGACATCGCCCGTCACGGTCACGCCGCCAAATACCGGCGGGTCTTTTTCCGTAAGGTCTTCCACCATTTCCTTGACTTTTTCCTGCCCGGTCTGTTCCTCCTGTTCCATCGGTTCGACCCGTTCTTCCTGGGCATATAGGGGGAGCGACAGGAAAAGGCTAACGATTGCTGCGGAAATATATCTTGAAATTCTCGGATACATTATAGTTGATGTTCGGGTTTACGATTTGTACGGAGTCGATGAGCCTGTGGGTGCAACGCACGGCCGTCACGTGGTGGAACATGGACGCGGGGCAGGTGGGGGACTCGAAATGGGGGATGTTTTCTTTCTCAATCCATATCGTGTCCCGGCGTATCCGGCTCACCGAGTCGGTGAAGTGGAAGATGAGGGTGTCCACCGCCGCGCTGTAGCTGACGGGGAGTTCCACCCCGCTGGCGTTCACCATCCGGTTGAGCAGGATGGAGTCCGTGCCGGCGGCCGTGATGGTCAGCGTGTCCAGGAGGCTGACTTGGGTTTCCCCTTCCTCCATGATGGCATAGAACCCGTAGGTGCTGTAAACGATGTTGTTGAGCGGGCAGTCCGTCGTCTCGCATGCCGTGCCCATGAGTGCCATGGCGGCTATGAGGGCGGTGCGTACGGTGTGCCGCGTCGTTTTTTTCCTCATATTTCCTTTTCTATTTGGTAGTTGTTGCGCTCCTGCGAGTTGCGGCTGATGAGCTCGCCCAGGAATCCGGTGAGGAAGAGCTGGGTGCCTAGCAGCATGGCGGTCAGCGCGATGAAGAAGTAGGGCGAGTCCGTGATGAGGCGGTAAGGGTTGCCGCAGGCCATGTCGTGCAGTTTGTTCACGCCGATGATGCACACGGCGATGAAACCGAGGAAAAACACGATGGAACCAAGGAAACCGAAGATGTGCATGGGCTTCACGCCGAACTTGGAGAGGAACCACAGCGAGATGAGGTCCAGGTAGCCGTTGAAGAAACGGTTCAGGCCGCCGAACTTCGTCTTGCCGTATTTGCGTGCCTGGTGGTGCACCACCTTCTCGCCGATTTTGGTGAAGCCTGCGTTCTTGGCCAGGTAAGGGATGTAGCGGTGCATCTCGCCATACACCTCGATGCTCTTCACCACTTCTTTGCGGTAGGCTTTCAGCCCGCAGTTGAAGTCGTGCAGGTTCTTGATGCCGCTCACGCGCCGTGCCGTGGCGTTGAAGAGTTTCGTGGGGATGGTTTTCGACAGCGGGTCGTAGCGTTTCTGCTTGTACCCCGAAACGAGGTCGAAGCCGTCCACCGTGATCATGCGGTAGAGTTCCGGGATTTCGTCCGGCGAGTCCTGCAGGTCGGCGTCCATGGTGATGACCACGTCGCCTTCGGCGCGCTTGAATCCGCAGTAGAGGGCAGGGCTTTTGCCATAGTTGCGGCGGAACTTGATGCCTTTCACGCAACTGTGTTGTTCCTGCAGCTCTTCAATGATTTGCCATGAGCGGTCTGTGCTCCCGTCGTTGACGAAGATGACTTCGTAGGTGAATCCGTTGGCGTTCATCACGCGCTCAATCCATGCGTAGAGTTCCCTCAGCGATTCCTCTTCGTTGTAGAGGGGGATTACGACTGAAATATCCATGTTTTCTTATTGGTTTTGACTTGGGGATGCGGGCGTTTTTCCGCTTTTCCCGATCCATGCGGCCGGAAAGGCGAAAATGAAGCTCGACATGAGGTTATATATCAGAAATTCAAAAGTCAGCTGGATGGGGGAGATGCTTTGCAGCAGGCCGATGACTTCCGTGCCCACCTGTTCCACGTTCTCGCCCGGCATCATGCTTTGCAGCATGGCCACGGCTTCGGGTTGTTGCATGATGGAGGCGTAGGTGTCCACCAGCAGGCCGTTGTCTATGTAGCGGAAATAGATGAACTGGGCCGCGGCCATCAGCAGGGAGGCATACATGAAAATCTGCGTGGCCATCCACCACGTGTGCCAAAAGCGCAGGGGCGCCACCTCGTGCCTGAACTTGCGGACGAGGTAACCCGCCGCAGCGATGGACAGGATGCCCACCAGCAACGAGAGGTTGCCCATAAGGGGTTGTGTAAGTCCGATGATAAACAGGGAGAAGCTGGCAATCCAAATCAGCCCCACGATGAAGCCGTATTGGGCTGCGTAAGCGCGTTGTTGTCTATAGCTTGTGATGTCCATGTCGTGATATTGATGTTATTTGCTTACAAAAGTACGAAAAAAATGCAGGAATGCGGCGAACATATTGTTTTTTTAGTATTTAGTAGAACAAAAAGGGGGCATAAGATGGTACAGTTCCTATTCATGGGGGATTTATAGTCAAGAAAAATGGTTCGCGAATAGCACAAACGAAACTTAGTTAGAAGTGTCTCCAGCTCTTCTTTTTGTGCTTTTGGGAATAATATCCAAGCATGAAAGTTTCAGGCACTTGGAACTGGGTGTTTCAGGCACTTGGAACTGGGTGTTTCAGGCCTTGGAACTGGGTGTTTCAGGCCTTGAAACTGGGTGTTTCAGGCCTTGAAACTGGGCGTTTCAGGCCTTGAAACTTTCATGCCGTGCGGCGGGGCATCCTCTATGTACGCCCTGCCCGTACGAACAGCCTTTCCTTCCCCGGCAAGCAGGAAGATTTTTCGCAAATCATTTTTGTTCGGCTATATATCCACTTTGTTCATTATGTGTGATTGGACGTTCTTTTGCTGCGCTGGATTTGTAATCCAGCGCAATTGAGGTGCGGATTTCCGAATCCGCAAGCCCGTTAGGGCTTACACGTGGCAGGCACTAGTACATGCAAGAATAATGGAGTAACTTTCTTCGGATTGAAAATCCTGATACTCAATTGTGTTGGGACGCAAATCCCATGCGGAAGAGGTCATTGTTTTATGTAATCAATAAGAAGTTGGTGAATCTTTTTGTTATAGATAGGATTTCCTACTAAAATAATTTTGTTTTCCTTGTCCAGTAGAAATGTGTGGTACATCTTGTCGGCGGGGATAATGGGATTTGCCTTTTGGAATGCATTTTGGGCATCAATATAAATAGCATGTTTAAAGTTTTCCGCTAAAATTTTTATTTTGGCAAGTTCTACTTCAGTCGGTTTGGGCGAGATAATAAAGTCTATATTGAATTTGTTTTTAAGACTATCGGATAAGTGTACATAGGAATCCCATTCGTGCATATTTTCTAAAGCACATGAAGAACATTCTGTGGAATCTATGAAAACGGCTAATTTATATTTACTTTGTTCATTATGGGTGATTGGACGTTCTTTTAATCCTGTATAGCATTGAAACGAATCTAGTGGTATGGAAATTTCTTTTCCATGCATGGCAGATATGGTTGATTCAATTTTTTCGCTATTTGAATCGTGGCATCCCCGAATGGCCATTAAGAATATGAGTAGGCAAATGATGCGGCTCATATCCTTGACTTTATTAATTTGATTTCGTTCTCCTTATCTTCTATGAAGCCCCATAGTATCTCGTTTTTGAGGGTAATGCATGCGATGTCTGTGACAAAGTCCGGGAAACAGTATTTGTGTACGCATTCTCCATCAAAGTTGAACTTAAGAAGTTCGTTGTAATGGTTTTCCGGCCCGGCCAAGACCGCATAAAATCCATCGTTTGTAACATGTAAGGCATTGAAACCGAGAATCGTTTTTGGGGTTGCAATCACACAAGCCGGTTTTGCACCTTGGGCGATATCGTATGCTGGTTTATAAAAACCTCTTACGTGGCTATGGGTGATTTGGTTCCCGTTTAAAGATAATATTTCGAATGCAGCTCCGATTCTTGTGGTGATAACGATATGTTTTTCGTCCGGAGACACGCCAAAACACGCCATATTTCCCCAAATAGACCAATTGTTTTCTTCTGTTTCATCTAAAATGGGATAATCCGAGTAAGTATTCAGAAGTTTTGAACTGTTGAAAATTTGGATTCTGTTCTCCGGATGGTTGCCAAAGCCGATGAATCGTCCTTGGGAAAGGGGATAAACCTTATAAAAACGGTGCGTCATGGGTTCATCATAGTTAATCTCATTCATTGCAATGATGCTTTTTACCGCCGGTTTCCCTTGAAGGATATTCGTTAGTGAGAAACAAACGTTATTTCGCGTTTGGAAGTCATAGATGTAACATAGGCTGTCTTCGAACAAATACGCTCCTTGTGGATAGATGAACTCGCTCCTTGCTTTGCCCCATTCTCCGAAACTTTTCATGATTACACCTTTTCGGGTATTGATAATATGACACATCTTGTCCCCGCGATTATCGTCAAAGGTTAGGAGGAGGGAATCGTTGATGATGTAAACAGACGTGGGGTTAGAGAAAAAAGTATTGCACGACAAGGTGTCTATCGTGATGGCTGTGGATTGGATTCCGTCAGAAGGTAGAGCTTTGAACTCTACCTTTTGGGTGTGTTCACCGCATGCCCATAGGAGAAAGCATGCTAATAACAAACAACTGGAATATGCAGTTTTCATTAGTTGAATGAACATGAGTGTGAACCTGTGAGATAACCGCTTGATTTCCCTTTTTCCGGAACTCTTGTTCCGCAAACGCGGCAATATGCTGAACAGTATTTTGCGGTTACCTCTTAACATCAAGAATTCAATTAAAAATTCCAATGTTTTTTCATTTTGTCATTTTTTAGGATATGCAAAGGAAATGTTTTTTTTGAGATGACAAAACTTTTTTTGATTTATTTTGAAAGGAAGGTAGGTGAAAAAAAGAAATGCGTCTAGTTTGATGTGGCTTTTGAAAAAGTGGGGGCTAAAGTTTGGAAGGGAAAGAAAAAGTTCCTACCTTTGCAGCCACAAACGGGAAAGTCCTGCACGGCCAGCTCCCTTCGAATCCCCCAGGGCTTGATCGCAGCAAGGGTAGTTGGTTGTAGCGGCGCGATGCAGTAAGCTTTCCCACCCGCCTCTTTAGCTCAGTTGGCCAGAGCACGTGATTTGTAATCTCGGGGTCGTTGGTTCGAATCCGACAAGAGGCTCGAAGACAGGGTGAAGGCGAAACGGAACGGTTTCGCCTTTTTATTTTTTGGCAAGGCATGACGGAGGGAAAGTATTACAATCGGGCGATGGAGGCGCGGCTCGGAATGTTTTTCGAGGCGATGGACTGGGACGGACTGGCTGCTTATCTGGGCGGGTTGTCCCACAAGGATTTCCGCATGGCGGGCGACATCATCGGCGAACGGCTGCTGCCGCAGGTCGCGCCGCCCGTGTTTTGGGGAGCTTTCCATGCGTTGCTGGCCTTTCATGCCAAGGCTTTTCTAGGGACGATGCTCAAGTCGGCGCGGGTGCGCAGGCAGACGGTGGGGTTCACGCTCCGTGACGGTGGCTTCCTGTTGGTGGCGGATTTCTTGAACCGGCAGGGGACGGCTTTGGACCGCGGTAAATTCATCGTGGCCATGTTGCGCATGTTCGGCGAGGACGTGGCGGAACTGGAGCATCTTTTCCAATGCCTGCACGTGGAGGACGGGCAGGGGCGGATGGACTATCTGTTGCAAGGCGATGGCATGGCATGTGCCTATCTGCTTTTCCGTGCCATGCGCCATGCCGAGCACGACCACGAGCTTTTGGCGCGTTGCTGCCGGTTGCTGATGAAGAAAGGCGACAGGCTTTCGTTTAACTTGGCCAGCCTGGCCAAGGTTTATTTTGACTTGCCGCAGGTGAAGGGCACGTTTTCCCTGCGTGTCAGTCCCTACCAGCTTGGGCGTCTGGAGTCGTCCTACGCGGATTTCAAGAAGATGATGTCTTTGGTGTAAGTTGGGCGTTCCGTTGCTTGTCCGTCCGGTGGAAAAACTGCTCCGCCTTGTAGGGGAGCTGGCCCAACGGGCCTGAGGGGTTTCACCCCCACGGACACACACATAAAGTATGTCTTTGTGGACGTGAGACCCCTCGTTCGCCATGCGGACGGTTTCGCTGCAACGGATTTGCAATCCGGCGCAAAACGAGGGTGCGGATTTCCGAATCCGCAAGCCCGTTAGGGCTTTCTGAAAACGCAATACAACAACAATATTTAATAGGTATGTTTTTCGGATTACAAATCCTGATACTCCATTGCGTGGGATTTCAAATCCCCCGCAGCATATCCGCT
>CALULT010000054.1 GCA_944321565.1 uncultured Paraprevotella sp.
ATCGCGCACAGCTACATCATGGAGTTGAAATATGTCCCTCCCACGGCTTCGGATGCGGAGGTGGAAGGGAAGAGCCGCGAGGCGGAGGAGCAACTGAAGAAATACGGCGCGGACAAGGTGGTAGGGCGGCTTTGTGCCGGCACCCGGCTGCATCTGCTGAAAGTGGTGTTCCGGGGGGCGGAAATGGCCGTGTGCGAGGAACTCACACAAGACTAGCATAAACTGCATGCGGCAAATATCAAGTACGCAAACAAGAAAAACGGGCGAATGTTTGGCATATCCGCCGAAAAGCTGTAATTTTGCACCGCTTTTCGGCATCATCGCTTGATGCTCACATCGTGTGATGGCGGATTAAGCATTAGGAAATACTTAATTTATAGTAGCACAAAAAATTATTGCAATGAAAGAAATTAGCATCAAAGGCACCGCACGGACTGAGTTCGGAAAGAAAGCGGCGCGCGCGCTCCGCAGAACGGACGCAGTTCCCTGCAACTTGTATGGCAACATGAAGAACGAAAACGGAGAAAGCATCTCTATCCCGTTCACGACAACCAACGCCGAGTTGCGCAACCTGATTTACAGCCCGGACATTTTCGCTGTCAACTTGGACATTGACGGTAAGGCATACAAAGCCGTCATGCGCGAAATCCAGTTCCATCCGGTGAAAGACAACGTGCTCCACGTGGATTTCTACGAAGTGAACGACGTGCATCCGATTGTCATGGAAGTGCCCATCAAGCTGAACGGTTTGGCCGAAGGTGTGAAAGCCGGTGGTCGCTTGGCCGCATCGGTACGTAAACTGAAAGTGAAAGCTGTTTATACCCAAATCCCCGAACGCTTGGACATTGACGTGACCAACCTCGGTCTCGGAAAGACCATCAAAGTGGGCGAATTGCACTTCGACGGTTTGGAACTCGTAACAAGCAAGGATGTGGTAGTTTGTCAAGTGAAGATGACCCGTGGCGCAAGAGCTGCCGCTGCGGCTGAAAACTAATCGCGAACTGACTAGAGAATGAAATATCTGATTGTCGGCTTGGGCAACATCGGAAGCGAATACGATGGCACCCGCCACAACATAGGATTCAGAGTGTTGGACGCCTTGGCTAAGGCGTCCAACCTTGTTTTTGAGGATAAACGCTACGGAGCTGTGGCCACGCTGCCGCTCAAGGGGCAACAGTTGGTTCTCCTGAAACCTTCCACCTATATGAACCTGAGCGGTAACGCCGTGAGATATTGGATGAACAAGGAAAACATCCCCTTGGAACGGACATTGGTGGTGGTGGATGACCTTTCGCTCCCCTTCGGTGCACTACGGATGAAACCTGGCGGAAGCGACGGCGGGCACAACGGACTGAAACACATCGCTTCCGTGCTCGGTACACAAGAATATGCACGCCTGCGTTTCGGCATTGGCAACGACTTCCCGCGTGGCGGGCAAATCGATTACGTGCTCGGACACTTCACGGACGAAGACATGAAGACGATGGACGAACGGGTGGCATTGGCTTGCGAGATGGTCAAGAGTTTCTGCCTGTGCGGCATACAAATCACCATGAACCAATACAACAAGAAATAACAGCGAAACGAGATGAACGAAGCAAGAGTCGATAAATGGTTATGGGCGGCACGGATTTTCAAGACCCGCTCCATGGCCGCCGCAGCCTGCAAGAAAGGGCAAGTCTCCATGAACGGCGCACAACTGAAACCTTCGCGCACGGTCAAAGTGGGCGACATTGTCAGTGTGCGCAAACCGCCCGTCACCTATTCGTTCAAAATCAAGCAAGCCATCGAGAAACGCGTAGGTGCGAAGCTCATCCCGGAGATTTTGGAAAACGTCACCGCCCCGGAACAATACGAGCTACTTGAGATGAACCGCATCAGCGGCTTCGTCAACCGCGCGAAAGGCACGGGACGACCCACCAAGAAGGAACGGCGCGACCTTGAAGAGTTCACCACGCCAGAATACCTGGACGACCTGCTCTTCGACTTCGACATGGATGACAACGAAGAAGAGGAAGACTAACGGCGTTTTTGCGCGAACAAGCCGGCCAAGGCTTCTTTCTCGCCTACAACCCAAACAATGTCGCCCGGACGGAACACACGGTCGGCATCGGGCTTTTCCAACATCCCGCCGGAAGTCTCGAATCCTACAATCATACAGTGGTATCTGTCGCGGATGCCACTGTTTTTTAACTTCTCCCCCGCAAATTCCATGTCTTCCGTAATTTGGAACTGACGGAGTTGCATCTCGCGGTCTGCCTGCTCCGTGTCAAGCACCACCGTCTGCCCCAAAGCTTCCGAGAAACGGCCTATCTGTTCGTCCGTGCCAATCACTTGGACACGGTCACGCGGATAAATACGGTCGTTTCCGTTCGGGATGTTGATGCGATGCGTTCCCCGTGCGATGGACACGACATGCACGTCGAAACGTTGGCCAAACTTCAGGTCGCCCAATTGGCGGCCTCCCCAAATGGACTCTTCCGGAATATCAAAATCCGCAATATGCAAGTCACGCGACAACAACCGTTCGGCATATCCCGGCGGCATTTTCCCTTCCCTTTGTGCTTGGACCTCACGGCTGCGCAAATTTTCCATGAATACTTTTTCCATCCGCATGGAATTGAGTCGCAAGGGGCGAGACAACATGATGCCACCCACCACCAACAAGGCAAACAGCAACAAAACGGGGTCAGCAAACGGCACAAGGAAACGAATGATGTAGAAGACCAGCATACACACCACCACAGCCCTGACAACCAGCGTGAACACCAAAGGCAAACGATTGTAACGACTTTCCTTCCACAAAGCAATAAACAATGAAGAACGCCGCCCGCGCGCCATGATGCCGCGAAGGAAAGGAGCAATGCATAACAACGTCACCACGCCGCACACCGCATTGGCCCACCAATGCGGCAAGACATCACGCACAAACGGCAACAAAAAGCGGAACGACAAGGCGATGACTGCCACAGAAAGAATCGTGAACACCGCAATCTGCTTCACCATCGCCGTAATCAGCTTACGCCAGTTTCCCGAATGACCGACCATCACGGCAGAAGTGCCCGGCGTATAATGCTCCAGCCACGCGACCCACCCCCTCGGAAGGACACGGCACAAATAATCATAAGCGGGAGTAGCCGCTTTCAACATATAAGGCGTCGTGAAAGTCGTAATCACAGACACAGCCACCACGATAGGATAAAGGTAACGGCTGGTCACACCAAGCGACATGCCAAGCGAAGCGATAATGAAAGCGAACTCGCCGATTTGGGACATGCTGAAACCACACTTCATCGCCTCCTTCAACGGCTGCCCGGCAAATACAAAACCCAAAGTGCCAAACACGGCTTGCCCCAAAATGATGGTCAGCACCAAAGCCACAATGGGCCACGCATATTCAACCAACACTGCCGGATCCACCAACATGCCCACGGAAACGAAGAAGATGGCCCCGAACCAGTCCTTCACCGGCGCGACCAACTTCCCGATGCGTTCCGCCTCGACCGTCTCTGCCAAGATGGAGCCTACGACAAAAGCCCCAAACGCCGCGCTGAACCCGGAATCCACCGCCATGACAGCCATTACGAAACAAAATGCCAAAGAAAGGATGAGCAACATCTCATCATTCAGGAAACGGCGGCTCTTCCGAAGGATGATGGGAATAAAATACAAGCCCACCACAAACCAAAGCACCAAAAAAAAGCCCAACCGGAGCAACCCGGCGGCCAGTTCCTCGCCCTCGATGTTGTGGCTCACCGCCAAAGTCGATAGCATCACCATCAGCACGATGGCCAGGATGTCTTCCAGAATCAGGACGCTCAGCACCATCCCGGCAAACTTCTTTTGCAAGATTCCCAAGTCCTGAAACGCCTTGTAAATGATGGTCGTGGAAGACATGGCCAGCATGCCGCCCAAATAGATGCAGTCCATGCGCCCCCAGCCGAACAGATGCCCCACGGCCGTGCCCAAGAACATCATGCAAAAGATAATGGTCAACGCCGCGATGACCGGCGCCATTCCCATCTTCAGTATTTTCTTGAAACTGAACTCCAGCCCCAACGTGAACAACAGGATGATGACCCCGATTTGCGCCCACAATTCAATGCTTCCCGTGTCCCTCACCGAAGGGGTGTAGCCAAAATGCGAGCTGCAAATGAATCCGGCCACGATGTAGCCCAGCACGACAGGTTGCTTCAGCCATTTAAACAACAAAGACACCACGGCGGCCACCAAAAGGATGAGGGCCAAATCCTGTATCAACGCCGGCACTTGTTCCATATTCTCAGTCCTCTTTCCGGTAACGTGCGGCCGTCAGTTCCGCAATCTTCACCACCGTCATCATGGCCTTTTCCATACTCTGCACGGGCACAAACTCATTCCTCCCGTGGAAATTCAGCCCCCCGGCAAAGATGTTGGGACACGGCAAGCCCTTGAACGACAACTGTGCGCCGTCCGTGCCGCCACGAATGGCCTTGACCCGGCATTTCGCGCCGGCTTCCTCGATGGCCTGCCTGGCAATGTCGATGATGTGCATCATCGGCTCCACCTTCTCGCGCATGTTATAATATTGGTCTTTCGTCTCCACGACAACCGTTCCTGCACCGTATTCCGCATTCAGCATGCCGGCCAACTGCTGCATGAAAGCCTTGCGCTCCTCGAACTTCCCCCGGTCGTGGTCGCGAATGATATAGGACAGCACGGCCTCTTCCACCGAGCCTTTCATGCCGGTCAAGTGATAAAAACCTTCATAGCCCTCCGTCGTCTCAGGAGTCTCTCCGGCCGGCATCCGCCCGATAAAATCTGCCGCCACGCGCATGGCGTTCAGCATCTTCCCCTTGGCATAACCGGGATGCACGTTCAGCCCTTTCACCGTGACCTTGGCCGACGCGGCGTTGAAGTTCTCAAACTCCAGCTCGCCCACTTCGCCGCCGTCCATCGTGTAAGCCCACACACAGCCGAACTTCTCCACGTCGAACAGGTGCGCGCCCATGCCAATTTCCTCGTCGGGATTGAAAGCCACGCGGATTTTCCCGTGACGGATTTCGGGATGCTCGCGCAGATAAACCATTGCCTGCACGATTTCCGCGATGCCGGCCTTGTCATCGGCCCCCAGCAAGGTATGCCCGTCCGTGACAATCAGGTCCTCCCCCACATGGTCCAAAAGTTCAGGAAAATGCTTTGGAGAAGTCACGATGCCATCTTCGGCGGACAGCACGATGTCTCCCCCGTCATAATGCTCCACGATGCGCGGTTTCACATCCTTTCCGGAACAGTCTGGCGAAGTGTCGATATGCGCGATGAACCCCACTGTGGGCACATCTTCTTCAGTATTGGCCGGGAGCGTGGCATATAAATAGCCATGCCCGTCCAGTTCCACCTCTTCCAGCCCGGCCTCTTTCAGTTCCTCTGCCAAATAACGCGCAAACACCATTTGCTTTTCCGTACTCGGGCATCCTTGCCCCTCTTCGCTCGACTGCGTGTCGAACCCGACATATTTCAAAAAACGTGCAACAAGTTCCATGTCTTCTTCGTGATTAAAACTACCGTAAAGTTAGTCAATCCTACAGATTTCCGCAACACGTAACCTTCTTTTTTAAGGAAGAAAAAACATTTTGCATCTTTTTGCCCGTTTTTATGCCACACAAATTTGGCGCGTAACGGCTTTTGTTATACTTTTGGCACTACGAAAAAGCGCAAACGACCTAATTAAAAGACCTAAAAGAGAGAAAAAATGAAAAATACTGCATTGTACCTTTGCCTCGCCTTCTTCTACGGTATATTCGTGCCCGACATCCACCTCATGGCGCAAACCGCTTCCAATAATCCTGCCGCCAAAGGCAGCACGGAAGATGCAATAAGTTCTCCCACCGAAGATGTCATTACCCACGATTTCGTGGACGAAACCACCATGCAGCAAGACCTGCTACAGATGTTGGCTAACTCAATGACATATGCTCAAAAGATATGGTATGATTGCGTGGCTCCCAACGACAAGGGAGAGCCTTGCGGATTTTTCAAAGCCAACAGTGCCGGCCACAGCAATGAAGACGGTGTGCGCACGAACGCCGACTTCTCCATGATTTGCGCCTTCCTCTGCCAATATGGACAGGGAAAAGTGAAACTCCCCGACGGCATCACGTGGGAAACCGTAAAGGGCATGGCCATAAGGTCGCTCATCTTCGGCTACTCCACCCACAAGGCCAACAAGCTCAAGACGACCTCAGACAATGCCTACTGGGGGTCGGTCAGCGTGTCCGACCACGTGTGGGAAAGCTCGCTGTGGGCCATGTCGCTTGCCTATGCTTCCTATTTTCTGAGAGACGAATTGAACAACACCCAAAAGGGTTACATCTATAACATGGTCAAGGCGGAATGCGACTACGAATTGCAACGCGACATCCCCACAGGCTATGCGGGCGACACGAAAGCCGAGGAAAACGGCTGGGAGACCAACATACTGGCCTGCGCGTTGGGACTATACCCCGACGATGCACTAGCCCCGCAATGGTTCGACCGCCTACGCCGTTTCGCCATCAACTGCTATTCCCATGCGGACGATGCCCGCGACACCACGGTCATTGACCCGGACTACGACGGCCAAACCGTGAAAGACTTACATGTAGGACCAAACCTGTACGATGACTACACGCTCCAAAACCACAATTACTTCCACACATCTTACCAAAACGTGGTAATGCAAGAATTGGGTGAGTCCCATCTTGCCCTCCACCTCTTCCAAGGCAAGAATCCCAAATGGAAGACCAACGCCCTGATGCACAACAACCAAAAAGTCATGGACGAAGTGCTCTGCCGCCTGGCTTTGGCCGATGGCGAACTGGCCATGCCCAACGGCAACGATTGGAGCATGTTCCTCTACGACCAAATCACCAGCTACACCACAGCCGCCTGCTTCCTGCGCGACCCCGATGCCCTGATGCTGGAAAACCTTGCTTATAAAAACATCAAGGCACGACAAAGCACAACCGGAGACGGCAGCTGGCTGCTGAACAGCGACATCGGGCCGCGCCGCATGGGCGTGGAAGGGCACCGTGTCATGATGACCTACCTGATGCATGAGCTGTCCTCCACTGCCGACATGCACCCCTCGACATGGGAAGAATTCAGCAAGAAGCAAGAATCCGCCTACCTCTTCACCACGCAAAACATCGTGCGAGCCAACACGGCAGAACGTTTCAGTGTATTCTCATGGAGCAATGGCCTAAAAAGCTATACAGGCTACATCACACCTAACAAACCGGACAAAAACAAAATCATCGTACCCTATAAAGCCAACAACACGGGCAATATCCTAGGATGGTATGCCGTGGAGGGCAAACCCGTAGATGCAATTCCTATCCTCGACGGAACGTATGACCTGCAAGGCAACAGCTACACGATGAACGGGAAACTGCTCACCAACGGGCATAGCCTGGAAAACAACTTCACGCTCTACTCCACACCGGGTAACGCCTTCATTTATATGGACTACGTGACAGGCCTGACAGACGGCACTATTACGGAAGAAAAAGGCGGCCTGATGGCTATCAGTACCGACCCTTTCACCAAGCCACTGCGCACCTTGTACCATGCTGCAGGACGCTTGCAGGCAGATGGCAGCCAATTCAAGTCTTTCGCCGGAAACTGGGTGAACATCGACAATGAAATCGGGATTGTCTGCACAGCAACCGGAAACTCCATTGCTTTCGGCGACCGCGAACTAAACAGTTCTATCTATCTCTCCAAAATCTATCCTGCATACTCCCGCATCGCACGTACATTCACCAACGGTGATATCGTTGCCCGCCGGCATCTCATATACTATTGCAACGTGGACTCTGCCACCACTGCCCAGCTTGCTTCCCAAGCCCATCCCCTGACGGCCCAAGTTCCCAAAGGTTGGAACGGCATCATCGCAAGCGACCCCGACAGTGTGCATTATTTACTGCTGTCCAACTATGCAGGCGAATCTTCATGCACATTAAAAGACATCATGATGCAAGAAGGCGCCCCCGTATTCACCGAGATGACGGCAATTTCCCCACAAGGCTCCACGGTCACCTTCCGTTGCGACACCTGCCACAGCGTGGCCAACACGCTACGCATCTTTATCCAAGGCGGTCAACTGGAGGCACGGCAAATGGAAAATGACTCCTGTGGGGCATACCTTTATAATAGAAGCACAAAGGAACAGACCATACAAGTCAACATTTGGAACAATGGAAGGAAACTGGGCATGCCCGTCACGATAGGCCGGAAAGCTTGCGTAGCCGTCAGAGCCAGTAATGGAGAAATATTACTGGACCCTTCCCCCTGATTGTCACTAGATTCTTACTTGAAAGTAACCGTTTTGTCACAAATACTACTTATCTTTGTGGCGTCTAAAGAACAAAAACATCATGGAACAAAGAAAACATTACCGCACCATCGTGCTGTCGGACATCCACTTGGGCACGTCGCATTCCAAGACGGACGAAGTGAGCCACTTTTTAAGCAACGTGGACTGCAACCGTCTCATCCTCAACGGTGACATCATCGATGGATGGCACTTGAAAAAAAGCGGGACAAAAAAATGGCAAGCCAAACACACCCGTTTCTTCAAAATCCTGATGCGGATGATGGAACGCCAAGGCACGGAAGTGGTCTATGTGCGTGGCAACCATGATGATTTCTTGGACAACTTGGCTCCGTTGACATTCGCCAGCATCAGCATCGTCAAAGAATATGAGTTGGAAAGCAACGGCAAACGCTTTTTCGTGACCCATGGCGACATTTTCGACCGGGTAACCACCCAAATGAAATGGCTGGCACTTTTAGGCGACATAGGTTACACACTCCTTTTAAGTTTCAACAGCCTTTATAACCGATACCGCGCCCGCCGAGGGAAGCCCTATTATTCGCTATCGCAACACGTAAAACAGAAAGTAAAATCCGCAGTGAACTACATCTCCGACTTCGAACACACGCTGGCCGAGTTTGCCAAAGCACGAAAATATGACGGCATCATCTGCGGGCACATCCACCATCCGGACAACACGGAATATGAAGGCATCCGTTACCTCAACTCCGGCGACTGGGTGGAAACCATGTCCGCTTTGACGGAAGATGAAAACGGCAATTGGAACGTCATTTACTATACAGACTTTGCCGCCAGCCTTCCCGCCGATGAAAAATCATCAGAAAACGCTTCTTTAACCGCTGCATCATGAAATTCTTATTCATCGTACAAGGAGAGGGACGCGGACACCTCACACAAGCCCTGACCCTCGAAGAACACCTGAGAAAAGAAGGCCATGAAATCGTGGAGGTGTTGGTTGGAAAAAGCCGCACACGCGAACTGCCAGAATTTTTCCGCAGAAAACTCAAAGCCCCACTCTATCGCTTTGAAAGCCCGAACTTCCTCCCCACCCCGGCCAATCAGCGAAACAATTTGGCATACAGCACCATCTACAACATAATGCGCTTTCCCGCATTCATCCGTAGCATCGCGTTCATCAACAGCCACATCAAGTCCTCCGGCGCGGACATCGTGGTCAACTTCTACGAATTGCTCACAGGAATGACATACCTTTTCTGTCAACCGAAAACCACGCAAGTCTGCATCGGACACCAATACCTGTTCCTCCACAAAGATTTTCAATTCCCCCGCGTACGAAAATTTGAGCTTGCACTACTGAAAATATTCACACGTCTTACTGCCATCGGAGCCAACCGCATGCTGGCCCTTTCATTCCGACGTATGCCTGACGACAAGCGTCAACACATTTTCGTCGTCCCGCCATTGCTCCGCAAAGAAGCCCTTAACCAAACGGTCAGTGCAGGCGATTATGTACACGGGTATATGGTCAACTCTGGATTTTCCACGCAAGTCATGGCTTGGCACAAGAAGCGTCCGGAAATTCCCCTGCGCTTCTTTTGGGACCGCAAAAACGAAAAATCCGTGAAACACGTGGATGCCACCCTGAGTTTCCATCCTTTGGACGACCATGCGTTCCTCAAAGAAATGAGCGGATGCCATGCCTACGCAAGCACTGCCGGTTTCGAATCCATTTGCGAAGCCATGTACATGGGCAAGCCTATCCTGATGGTGCCCGCCCATATTGAACAAGAATGCAACGCACATGACGCCATGCTTTCCGGCGCAGGCATCGTTTCACAAGATTTCACACTTGACCGTTTATTGGAATTCAGCGAAACATTCCGCCCCGATACAAAATTCATTTTTTGGGCAAACGACACGGAAACATTACTTGAACAACTCGTCCGGCAACCAGAAGCAGAAGAATACAACATCGTTATTGAAAAAATCTATCAGACTATCAAAAAATACAGACTGGCTTTCAATAAGTTATCGTAACTTCCCCAATGTACGGCCAAGAAATGTGGCGCATTATTTCCCGCGAAGGAATAATGCGCCACACTTTATCACCCGAATTTATCTCTTAGAAAGAGATACACAAGTGGAATAAAAAACCTTCTTCAATGGGCAAAGTTACTCAAAATAAAAGGAATTTGCAAAAATTCCAGCTGGTTTTATTCAATGAATGCTGTGAAAATTATCCGAATTTGTCTAATATAAAGCAACACAAGCATCTAAATACCAATGCATTGAAACTTATATGTATCTCTTTCTAAGAGAGCAACCGTGCTGGCGAGCACGGACGGAGTAAAAATTGTTTTTCATTATTGAAATTAGGTTAATGTGGGAATGGCTGTCTCGTGAGAGACGGCCATTCTTATTCATGCCAAACATGAAAGCGCACAATATAAAGGTTGGTAGAAACAGGCACTCTACGTCATTCTAATACCTCAATTCATTTTTCCATCTGGTATTAAATCCCAAGAATGCGAGCCGTTCCGTGACAGCCCTAAAAACGATGCCCCTTCAACAAAGAGGGCCGCAACGCTTCCCCGTTGTGACCCTCTTTGAAATTTATGCTTCAAAACCGTATGCTCAAGCCTTCTTGATGTAGTCCACAATCCACTGGCCCACTTCGATGGTGCCGTAACGCTCGCCGCCTTCCACCTGGATTTCAGGTGTGCGCACATTGGCATCCAGCGAAGCGTTGACCGCCTTGCGGATGAGCGCGCCTTCCTCCTTCAAGTTGAAATATTCGAAGAGCATGGCCACGGACAGAATCTGCGCCAACGGGTTGGCGATATTCAGGCCCTTGGCCTGCGGCCACGAACCGTGAATCGGCTCGAACACCGGCGTGTGCTCGCCCGTGGAAGCCGAGGGCAGCAAGCCCATGGAGCCGGTGATGCAAGAGCCTTCGTCGGTCAGGATGTCGCCGAAGGTATTCTCCGTCACCATCACGTCGAAGAAACGCGGGTCTTGGATCATGCGCATGGCGGCGTTGTCCACGAACATGTAATCCGTCTCCACCTCGGGATATTGCGGAGCCATCTCCTTGGCCACCTGACGCCACAGGCGGCTTGATGCCAACACGTTGGCCTTGTCCACCACCGTCAGGTGCTTGCGGCGGCGCATGGCATACTCATAAGCGACCTTCAGGATACGTTCGATTTCGGGGCGCGTGTAAGCGTTGGTGTCATAGGCCCGCTCGTCATCCTGGTATTTCTCGCCGAAATACATGCCGCCCGTCAGTTCACGGATACAGATGAAATCCGCGCCGCGCACCAGCTCGTCCTTCAGCGGCGACTTGTGAATGAGGCAGTCGAACGTTTCCACCGGACGGATGTTGGCAAACAGTCCCAACTTCTTACGCATGGCCAACAATCCCTGTTCGGGACGCACCTTGGCCGTGGGGTCGTTGTCAAACTTCGGGTCGCCCACGGCCGAGAAAAGCACCGCGTCGGCATCCATACATATTTTAAAAGTCTCTTCGGGGAAAGGGTCGCCCACCTTGTCGATGGCGTCCGCCCCGCAGAGCGCATATTGGTAACTCACCTGATGGCCGAACTTCTCGCACACGGCGTTCATCACGGCCACCCCTTGTTCCGAAATCTCCGGGCCAATTCCGTCGCCCGGCAACACGGCAATCTTCAAATCCATAATATTCTTCCTATTATCTAAGTTTCAAAAATCCTATTTCTTCTCTCCCCCGGCAAAGTCCGGCTCAATGAGGTTAAGCATCTTCACCGTGGCCTTGATGGCCGCTTCCGTCTGGTCGGCATCCAAGCCGCGTGTGCGGTAGGTCTTATCGTTCCAATGCCACGTGATAACCGTCTGCACCAATGCGTCCGTCCGCCCGCCTGGCGGGATGCTGACGCTGTAATTGGCCAGCCACGGGAAGTTGCGCGCCAACTTGTTCTTGTAAATATGGCGTGCCGCGCGCATGAAGGCGTCAAACTGCCCGTCGCCCGAAGCGTTCTCCTCATAGGCCTGCCCGTTGACCTCTAGACGCACCGAAGCCATCGGTTTCAGCCCGTAGGCCGTGGTGACCACATAGCTCAACAGGCGGACATGCTCCTCCGGCGTGTCGTGCTTCAGCACGTCGGACACGATATAAGGCAAATCCTCCTGCGTGACGATTTCCTTCTTGTCGCCCAGCTCGATGATGCGGTCGGTCACCCGGCGCGTCTGTTCTGGTGTCAGTTCCAACCCCAGCTCCTCCAGGTTTTTCAGGATGTTGGCCTTGCCGCTGTTCTTGCCCAAGGCATATTCCCGCTTGCGCCCGAAACGCTCCGGCAAGAGGTCGTTGCAGTAGAGGTTGGCCTTGTTGTCGCCATCGGCATGCACCCCGGCCACCTGGGTGAACACGTTCTCGCCCGTAATGGGACGGTTGGGAGGAATGGGGATGCCCGAATAGCTCTCCACCATGCGGCTCACCTCATTCAGCCGGCTCTCGTCGATGCCGGTCTGCGCGTTGAACTGGTCTTTCAGGATGGCCTGCACACTGGCCAACGGCGCATTGCCGGCCCGCTCGCCGAGGCCGTTGACCGAAGTGTGGATGCCCCGGCAGCCCCCCAGCACGGCGGCCAGCACGTTCGAGATGGCCAAGTCGTAATCGTTGTGGGCATGGAAGTCGAAATGCAAGCCCGGATAACGCTTCACCATCTTGCGCATGTAGCCCAGAAGATCCAAAGGATTCAGGATGCCCAACGTGTCGGGCAGCATGAAACGGTCGATGCGCTCGTCCTTCAGCGCGTCCATGAACGCGAAAACGTAGTCGGGCGAATGCTTCATCCCGTTGCTCCAGTCCTCCAGATAAACGTTCACCCCGATGCCCAGTTCCTCGGCATAGGCCAGCGACCGGCGGATGTCTGTCACGTGCTCCTCCAGCGTCTTTTTCAGCTGGTTCCTGCAATGGTTCTCCGACCCTTTGCACAGCAGGTTGATGTGGCGGCAACCGCTCGTGTGTATCCAGTCGAGCGACGTGCGGCCATCCACGAAGCCTAACACCTCCACCCGGTCTATCCGCCCGGTCTGGGCCGCCCATTGGCAGATGTTGCGCACGGCCTTCCACTCGCCGTCCGAAACCCGTGCCGAGGCCACCTCGATGCGATCCACATTCAGGTCTTGCAGCAAAGCCTTGGCTATCATCAGCTTCTCATGGGGCATGAAGCTCACGCCATTGGTCTGTTCGCCATCGCGGAGCGTCGTGTCCATGATTTCTATCTTCACCGGATTCGCGTTCATTGGCTTCCCCCCGTCAAGCATGCTGTTGCTCCCAAGCTTCAATCTTGTCCTTGTTCTCCAACAGGAAGTCGATGTCGTCCAAGGCGTTCATCAGGCAATACTTCTTATAGCCGTTGATTTCAAACCG
Organism: uncultured Paraprevotella sp.; assembly: GCA_944321565.1. GTDB lineage: Bacteria > Bacteroidota > Bacteroidia > Bacteroidales > Bacteroidaceae > Paraprevotella. The sequence goes on from CALULT010000054.1 coordinate 13,728, forward strand.
CTCGCTGCGCCCCGTGGCCTTGTTGGTCACAGTCTGGTGGGGCAAATCCACCTCCACCAGCATTTTCGGGTCGGCCTTGATGGAAGCAAACAGTTCGGAAAGGAAGTCCTCGCTCACCACCACGGGCAACACGAAATTGTTCAACTCGTTGTTCTTGTGGATGTCGGCAAAAAAGCTGCTGATGACCACACGGAAGCCATAACCGGCGATAGCCCAAGCCGCGTGCTCGCGGCTGGATCCGCTGCCGAAGTTCTTCCCGGCCACCAGGATTTCGCCGCCATAGGCCGGGTCGTTCAACACAAAATCCTTGTTCAACGTGCCGTCGGCATGATAGCGCCAGTCACGGAACAGGTTCTCGCCGAAGAAACTCTCCTCGCGCGTCGTGGCTTTCAGAAAACGTGCCGGGATGATTTGGTCGGTATCGACATTCTCCAAAGGAAGGGGCACACACGTGCTCGTGATAATATCAAATTTCTGTTTCATAAGTTGCTGTTTACATTAAAGTTCGCGGATCTGTGATTACGCCTGTCACGGCTGCTGCGGCTGCCACCAGCGGACTGGCCAGTACGGTGCGCGCCCCGGGGCCTTGACGACCTTCGAAGTTGCGGTTCGAAGTCGAAACGGCGAGTTTGCCCGCCGGAATCTTGTCGTCGTTCATGGCAAGGCAGGCGGAACACCCCGGCTGGCGCAATTCAAAACCGGCATCCTCCAAAATCTTATCCAGGCCTTCCGCCTTGATTTGGTCGGCCACCATCCAGGAACCCGGCACCAGCCACGCCACGACATGGGCGGCCTTTTTCCGTCCCTTGGCAATGGACGCGAAAGCCCGGAAATCCTCGATGCGCCCGTTGGTGCAAGCACCGAGGAAAACATAATCCACCGGTTTGCCCAACAATTTCTCGCCCGGTTGGAAGCCCATGTAATCCAAAGACTTCAGGTAAGAAGCCCGTCCGGCCTCGGGAATCGTGTCAATGGAAGGGACAGCCTCCGTGACACCGATGCCCATGCCCGGGTTCGTACCGTAAGTGATGCGTGGCTCGATGTCCGCAGCCTGAAACGTAAGTTCCTTGTCGAACACGGCATCGTCGCCGCTCTTCAACGTTTTCCAATAGGCCACCGCCTTGTCCCAATCCTCGCCCTTGGGTGCGTATTCGCGGCCTTTCAGGTAAGCGAAGGTCACCTCGTCCGGAGCGATGAAACCGCCGCGCGCCCCCATCTCGATAGACAGGTTGCACAGCGTCAGGCGTCCTTCCATGGACAGGTTGCGCACGACAGAGCCTGCATATTCCACGAAATAGCCCGTGGCACCGGAAGTCGTGAGCTGCGACATCAGGTAAAGGGCCACGTCCTTCGCCGTCACCCCTTTGCCCAGCTCGCCTTCGATGTTAATGCGCATGGACTTGGGCTTCTGCTGCAGGATGCACTGCGAAGCCATTACCATCTCCACCTCGGAAGTGCCGATGCCGAAAGCCACCGCGCCCACGGCACCATGGGTAGAGGTGTGGGAATCGCCGCACACGATGGTCATCCCGGGCAACGACAAACCGCGCTCAGGCCCCACGACATGGATGATGCCGTTCTTGGGATTCATCATGCCGAAATGCGTCAAACCGAAATCGGCGGCATTCTTGGCCAACGCATCGACTTGCGCCTTGCTCACCGGGTCTTCAATCGGCTTGTCCTGGTCGTGTGTCGGTGTGTTGTGGTCGGGCATGCAATAAATATGGTCGGGACGAAAACATTTCAGTCCCCGCGCCCGCATGCCGGCGAAAGCCTGCGGACTGGTCACTTCGTGGCAGTAAAGCCTGTCAATATACAATTGTTGCGGGCCGTCCTCCACATATTGGACGACGTGCTTGTCCCAAATCTTGTCAAAGAGAGTATTTGCCATTATTTTAAGTTGTATTTGTTATTTCTTAAACTTGTTGATACAATCGATGTAAGCCTCCACGGACGCCGATACAATGTCGGTATTCGCACCGAAGCCGTAATACACATGCCCGTCGTACTCCACTTGCATGTGCACCTTACCCACGTCGTCAGACCCCTTGCTGATGGCCTGAATCGTGAACTCCTTCAGCACCATCTGGCGCTTGATGATGTTCTTCAGAGCCTTGATGGCGGCATCCACCGGACCGTTCCCGCTGGCTGACGCCTCGAACTTCTCCCCGGCGATGTCCAGGCCGATGCAAGCCACGGACTTCACACCCATGCCCGTCGTCACCTGCAAGTAATCGAGTTTCACGGCATGCGCGGCGGCGCGGTCGGCACCCGCCAACATCAGTATGTCGTCGTCGTTCACCTCTTTCTTCTTGTCTGCCAGTTTCAGGAAGTCCTGGTATGTGGCATCCAGCCGCTCGCCATCCATCTCCACGCCCAACACGCTCAGACGGTGTTTCAAAGCTGCCCGTCCGCTACGCGCCGTCAGTACAATGGCATTGTCATCGATGCCCACGTCTTTGGGATTCATGATCTCATACGTCTGCACGTTCTTCAACACGCCGTCTTGGTGGATGCCGCTGGAATGTGCGAACGCGTTGCGCCCCACAATGGCCTTGTTCGGCTGTACGGGCATGTTCATCAAGCTGGACACCAACCGGCTGGTCGGATAAATCTTCTGGGTGTTGATGTTTGTTTCAATACCCAATCCCTTATGGCATTTCAGAATCATGGCCACTTCTTCGAGCGACGTGTTCCCGGCGCGTTCTCCGATACCGTTGATCGTCACCTCTGCCTGGCGCGCCCCATTGATAACACCGGCCATCGTATTGGCTGTGGCCATGCCCAGGTCGTTATGGCAATGGGTGGACAAAATAGCCTTCCCGGCGGAAAGGCCATCGACATGCTCCATCAAATACTTGATTTTCTCACCATATTCTTGCGGCAGGCAATAACCCGTCGTATCCGGGATGTTCACCACGGTGGCGCCGGCCTTGACCACGGCCTCCACCACGCGGGCCAGGTATTCATTGTCCGTGCGTCCCGCATCTTCGGCATAAAACTCCACATCCTCCACATAACGCTTGGCATACTTCACGGCAGCCACGGCACGTTCAATGATTTCCTCACGGTTAGAATTGAATTTGTATTTAATATGCGAGTCGGAAGTACCGATGCCGGTGTGAATACGTTTGTGTTTGGCTTCGCGCAGGGCATCGGCTGCCACGTCGATGTCCTTCTGCACCGCACGGGTCAGCGCGCATATCGTGGGCCACGTCACAGCCTTGGAGATTTCTATCACCGAATTAAAATCGCCCGGGCTGGAGATGGGGAAACCTGCCTCAATCACATCCACGCCCAAAGCTTCCAACTGCTTGGCCACTTGGATTTTCTCCACCGTGTTCAACTGACATCCGGGAACTTGTTCACCGTCCCGCAATGTAGTATCAAAGATAAATAATCTGTCACTCATATTCTTTCCATTTTAATTGTCCATTAAGAAAGAAGCCTTTCTCACCGGGAAGTGGGAAAGGCTTCAATATCATTACTACACGACTATGCACAGACCACACTTCCCACTACATCCCGCAGTCGAATACCCAAAATGGCCAGCAAATTCGTCATGCTATACTTCATTATTCCTATTCTTTCTTTTAACGGCTACAAAGATAGAAGTTTTCAGGGAAGCTTGCAAATAAATTAAAAGGAAAAAGAGACAAAAAACAATCTTTTATTAAACATTTAGCCTAACTAGGGCACTGTTCCTAATCTTGGGGATACCAAATGACAAATATTCGTTTGTAGTCAAATGCATTGCTTCCCATCGTTTGACTGTCCGGAAACCTCGTTACGCCCCTCTTTGCTGCGCTGGATTTGGGATCTGGCGCAGCGTATGGGACCGCCATAATGCCCGTTTTGTTTCCCATGCGGATGAAAAAACTGTCCCACCTCGCAGGGGGACGAGCCCCGGAGGGGCGGAGGGGGTCTCACGCCCACGGGGCGTAACGCCCCTTCTGTTCGCCGTGCGGCGGCCATAATGGCCGTTTTGTTCGCCATGCGGAGGGGCGTAACGACCCTTTTGTTTCCCATGCGGAATGATA
>CALULT010000055.1 GCA_944321565.1 uncultured Paraprevotella sp.
ACGATTCTTCTTTTCCATAATAAAAACACATTTAGTTATTACTTATAAATGTGTCTACCTATGTCAGTAGAAGACATTAAGGCGAAGCCACCCGCAAAGAGCAAGTGGCTTCTCATTATTCAAAGTCAAAAGAAAGGTTTCCAGACTTCGCAGCGTTTCGCTACACCCTTTAAAACAGATAAGCCAAACGCACCTGAAACGTGTTGTTCTTCACATCGAAATTCTGCACGACATCGCCTACGTCCCCAATCATTCCGGTCTCGCCCAAGGCTATATTATAGGTGAAACCGAGCTGCAGATGGCTAAGCAAGTTGACACCCGCGCCCACATTCCAACTAAAGGTGGAACGTTCCAGGCTGCCGTAGCTTTCGCCGCCCCAAACCAAGTTCCGGCTTCCCAAGAACCAGTTATACTGCGGCCCTGTGGCCAAATAAATGCCAACCAAACTACTGAACCCGAAATTATAGCGCAAATTAATGGGTATTTCCAAATATGGAAGCGACTTGTTGGGCGAAGACTCCCCTTCTGCCTCCAACTTCATATATTTCTGTGAATAAAGAATCGCGCCGTCAATGCCCAAGCCTATGACCGGCATGACGACTTGCGCTTTCGGCCCCACGAACCATCCCGTGCGGTTGGAAGAATCAAATAATCCTCCGTCGCCGTTCACACGCACCTTACTCAAATTCACACCGGCTTCCAACCCCCATTTGAATTGCGCACTCGCCGGAGCCGTCCACAACCATGCGGCCAAAAAGGCCAGCACAATACCTAATTTCTTCATAGCGTCCGCTTTTTATTTTTTATATACGGGAACAAAGATAATAACTGTTTGCCGTATTTTCAACTTTTCTTCGGCATATCTCTGCATTTTATGCTCATCTCCGCTGGCGGCGCACCGTGACCCTTGGTGCGGAAGCCCCCGAATTGCCTGAATTCCGGCGGCTGCGGGACACCTTCGGAGCCTCCTCTTCTTTCTTTTCCTCCCTGCGGGACGTGGACGAAGAAGCCCTCCTGCGCGAAGCACGGGCCGATTTCCTGTCCTCTGCCACAGCCTCGGCTTCCTGTGCCGTGGAATCGGCCGCCACGGAATCAGTAGTATGTCCCCACACATGCTGTTCGAAGTCGGACAACTGTTTCTCTATCCGCTTTTGTTCATTCGCCATCGCGCTGTCCGTCTTGCAATAATTGGCCAAGACGCGCCCCTGCATGTTGTTCGTCTTATAAATCTTACCGTCATATAGATTCATGGAAAAATAATCCGCAGCGGTCATGTTCGTCACATTATTATAATTGCTCGACATCATCTCATGACGAGCCAAGTAGGTACTGATGTCATCATACTTGAGCCAGAACAAGGGATAAGGCGTGGCCTCCCCGCCAAAATCGTCGCTTCGCATCAGTACCGGACAAAGTGCCACCACTTTGGTGCGGAACGTGGAAGTGCGTTGGTCGAAATATGCGCTTTCCTTTATATAATAGCGGGACACTTCCGCCGAGGGTATGTCGCTGGCATTCACGCGCGGTTTCCCATTCTGCATCTCATAATAAATATGATGACGGTCCATCAGTTCCTTCACGTCAACCTTGTCCTTGTCCGTAAACGACTCGTTCCCGTCCAACTTATACTCGTAAGCCGCAATCTTTCCCGTCAGCAACAAGTCAAAAAGATAAGTAAACAAATTAATCTTGCCAGCCGAAGGCTCTACCGGATAATACAAAGGCGCATTCTTGTCCAACGTCAGGTCTAATTGACGGTAAATGTCGCGGCGCCACACCACGTCCTCAGGCATCTCCAAGGCAGCCGGGAATTGCAAGCTGGCCCTGTCCACCGTCTTTTCCTTTTGGGCGGCCGTAGTCCCTGCCCTTCGGCGTGGCGGCTGTGCGTCCACCTGCTCCCAAAACATGAGCGCCAACAAAACGAACACCAAACGTTTCACCATTATTTTGCTTTTATTCCTATTTTTCATGTCCATCCTCCCTTTTTAATTGACAATGACTTCCATAGAACCGTCCAACGTCCGTTCGATGCCATCCGGCCCCACGGCCCGGATACGGGATATATAAAACCGTTTCCCGCGTCCCAACGAACGGAACAGGCTGCGTTGCTGCTCAGTGAAATCAGCACTTCCGGAGACGGCGGGCACGGCGTTTCCCATGTTGTCAAAGAAAACCGTTTCAAACCCCAACACGCGGAACTCAATGTTCAGCAATCCGTCGTCGATGGCAGCCCCTATGCCTTTCGTCCCCATCAAAACCTGCTTGGACAAACGTCCGCCCTTGAAACGGTTGTCCCCGCCTTCTGCCGAATATGCGATATAGGCCGTCGGGTCGGGCAACTTACGCACCCTGAACGTGTATTGCCCCATCTGCTGCATGCGCCCCTCCATGTTGGCGTTGACCGTGATGACGGCATCCTTGCCCACTTCCGAAGGACGGGCGATGTATTTTCCTGCCCCTGTGGGCTGCAACACGCCCCCGCTCATTGAAGCCACGACACGATTGGCCGGAATGCCCGGCACAGACACGCTGACGGGATTCTCATATCCGGCATACAACACATTCATCAAGTCGGCCGAGACCGTAGCCGAAGGAGCCACGACGGTATAAGGCTGCGAGAAATCGCGCCGCACCGTCTGTCCTTGCCCGTCCACCGTCTCGATATATCCAGAAAGCGTGAAATCACCAGTCCGGCTACATACCGTTTCATACAAACCATCCGGCGAAGTCACCTGACGGCCGCCCACATAAATGGCCGGACGCCGGGTCGTATCTACGGCAGCCATGATAATCTGCGCACTCAGCTTTCCGCCCTGCACCACCGTGCGCGAGTTCGGAATCACGTAGGCATTCAGTTCGTTCACGCGCAAATCCTTAATGTCTATGTTCGACACCAAGGAATGAAGCACTTCGCCCTCAGCGTAACGCACATCGCTCTGCAACTTCGACAACAAAGTGACGGCCGCCGCCACAGGCATGTTCTCGAACATGTATTCCTGCCAGTTCTTGCCCAGTGTACCTGCTTTCTTCGGCACTTGGGTGCTCAGGTTGTCAGCAATGATCTTTTTCTGCGCCTCATCCGTCAACATGCCCACGATACGTTCCCGGAAACTATTGATGGATTGGTAAAGCTTTTCCCCTTCGCCCCTGCGGGGTGCCAACATCACGTAGGAAGCGGCCTCCAAATCCTCCTTGTTTTCCACATTCTTCACATCGCCGTCTTCGCCATCGGCCTGCTTCACAATGCGCACTTTTAGTTCTTCGGCATAATTATAGAGCGAGTCGGAAATCTGTTTCACATATTGGGCCTTGTCGAACCACTCCTTCACCTTAGCCGGATTGTCCTCCATTTGCTCCCGCAAGTCCTTGTACAGCGTTTCATTGGTGGCAGAAGCATTCGCGGTTGTCCGCAACAGGCTGTCCTCCACCAACGAGAAGCCGTTCAACACGTCGGAAGAGACGTTGAGGGCCAGCATGGCCATCAACACCACATACATGAGGTTGATCATCTTCTGCCGCGGAGACATTCTATTCTTTTGATGAGATGCCATTTCGTGCTCCTTTATTTAATCCATCATTTTCATCCTACCACAGTCCCGCCGCCGGGTGCTTGCCTCATGTTCACCGTCAGGGCTTGAATCATCCTGTTGTAAATGGCATTCAGCTCCTCTATCTGACGGGCCATCTTGCGCGTCTGTTCATTAATCTGGTCTATGGTGCTTACCTGTGTGCTGATGCTCTTCAGCTGCATCTCATAAATGGTGTTGATTCCCGTCAGCGTACGGTTCAGGCTGTCCATCTCCTTGGAATCGCGGGTCATGCACTCTGCCTGTTCGGAAACCCGTGTCAGCGTCTCCGTCAGGTTCTTCAATTCTTCCACATATGCTGCGGCCGCTTCCTTCATTTCAGGTGCGCAAGCATCGCGCGCCGACTCCAAGAAGTCCGACATAGACGCATTCACCATGTCGGCCAACAACTTCACATCGAAAGGCTGTTGCTGCGCGGCATCGGCCTGGACGCTTCCTGAAGCAATTGGCTGCGCCGGCGTGGCTACACTTCCGCCCCCCACAGGCTGCACGGATGCCGCCACCTGCTGGGGCATCCCCACAGGATTGCCACCAATAATCACAGTGCCGCCACCACCGCCCACAACCGTCGGTCCGGCAGGTTGCACGTTCTCGGCTTCCCGTCCTTCCGAATCCGGCTGCGAGACATCCTCCTCGCCTCCTTCGTCAAGCTCGCCGTCTTCAGCCACATCCAACCGTCCCAATTCCTCTTCTTCCTGCTTCAAGGCCGCCGGACGGTCGAAACCGGAAATAAAGAACACCAACACTTCCGTACCCATCCCTATGAACAGCATGGCATTGGCTCCCGGGATGTGCGTCAACTTGAACAGCGCGCCCAATATTACGACAGCCGCGCCCCAGCTATATGCATAGTTCAAAAAAGTCTGCCCCGACACGGATTCTATCCAATCCTGAATACGCAGGACTAAGTTTCGCTTATTCTTAGCCATATCTTATTAAGCTTTGCTTTGTTATTATCGTCTATTGGTTGTACCCGACACGGAACGCACACAACGGAAACCGATGTATGAACGTGGTTGGTTTTGATATTCATACGAACGCCACACGGAACGTATCATTGACTCGGGATCTTTCCACGAACCGCCACGCACTGACTTTTTCTTCAACCTGTAGGGGTCTTCCTTCGCCGCGTTGTATTTCAACTCCGGGTTCATGTCGCTCATGCCATCCACTCCGGATTCCGTATATACGGTGCTCGTCCATTCCGCCACATTGCCGGCCATATCAAACAAACCATTGGAATTGGCCGAATAAGAACCACACTTGGAAGTAATGAGGCTGCCGTCCTCCGTGTAATCCCCCCTGTCCGGCTTAAAGTTTGCGAAATAGCAGTCCTTCTCGCTCTTCACATCCTCCGTTTCCCAAGGGAACAATGCCCCCTCCGGGCCACGGGCGGCAAATTCCCATTCAATCTCCGTTGGCAACCGGTAAGGTTGCACCTGGCTGGCCGCAGCCCCCAAACCACGTTTCAGGAACTCCGTCCGCCAATGGCAAAAGGCATTCGCCTGCTCCCAAGTCACGCCCACCACAGGATAATCATCGTATGCCGGATTAGAAAAATATTGCAGCATGTAGCGTTCGTTCTCCGCATTGGCAAAATCGTTCACCCAACACGTCGTGTCCGGATACACATTAATAATATAGGTGTTCAGGAAATCATGCAACCCCGAGAGAGGGCGGTTCACAGTTTCACGCACGATACGCCCTTCATCGTCGATGTAAGCCGTATCCTTTGAAATCATCACCACTTCGTCTTCATCCACCGGGATATCCGTATTCAGATTCCGCTCTTCCGGCACCAGGCGGTTCTTACGCAACGCCGCAGCCGTATAGTCGAACACTTCGAAACGGTAATTCATCTGCCGGGCATCCAACATACGTTCCCCTGTCACCGGATGTGTCACGTAAACGCTCTCTATCGCCCGAAGCTCGTCTTCGTTCGGACGCTTCCACGGAATTGGTTTTTTCCAGTTCAAATAAGGCTTCACCGGATTTCCCAATTCGTCCTCCTCAATCTTATATGTTTCATCTCCCGCATAGGCAGGATCTGCCAAACGTTCGCGAATGATGGAATCACGCACCCAAAGGACAAACTGCCTGTATTTTGCATTCGACACCTCCTCGGCATCCATCCAAAAACCATCCACGGAAATCTCCCGCGTCGGGATTGTGGCTCCCCACAACGTATCTGTCGCTTCCGTACCGACTTTCAACGAACCCTTTTTCACCAATACCATCCCGTATGGCGTGGGTTCGCTGTAAGCTTGCCTATTGACACCGGTGACTTCCCCTCCCGTAGCGGAAGCTGCAGTACGCGGCCCCAGGCATGAGCCAAAGGCCAATCCCGCCATCACACACAGTATCACTCCAAAACACTTCCTATTCATTCCTATTTTATAATATTCTTACGCTTTTATGCCTGTTCTTCCCCCTCTTGTGCAGGTTCAGTTCCGTCCTGTAACCAATCAGAATCTCATGGCTTCCGTTCAACGCTCCTATCCCCCCGGTGTACATCTCATAAGCATAACCAATGTTAATGCCATGGAAGTCAAAGCCAAAAAGCAGACTGACAGAATTCATCGGACTGTATGACACTCCCCCATACATCTCATGCTTGCTTCCGTGATAGGCAATCCGTCCCGCAATATCGGAACGGAATCCCACCCCGTCATAGCGGAGCATGGCTGCCGTATGTATAGTGTATAACGGACTTTTAAGCCGGATATTGTACCCTCCCGTCAAATAGTATGAGGGAGAGATTTTCATTTCATTCACTTTTTCATCCCCCAATGTGACCGTAGGGGCTGTGCAGTGCATCATCGAGAAACCCGCAAACCACGATTTCCTGGCATACTGTATGCCGAAATTCAAGTCAAAAGCAGCACCGTTGGCTTCCGAAGTAGGAAATGCAGGATCGCTCGTGTCCTCCAAGTCCAACTCGCTCCCGTCAAACGTCTCGCTCAGCATGGCAAGATGAATGCCACCGCTCAGCCGACCGCCCCAAAGCGGCTGGTGATAGGCATATTGGAGATAGAACTTCTGATGCTTGAACAAACCGATTTGGTCGTTCATGAACCCTACGCCCGCACCATGGCGTTCGTTGATGAAAAAAAGCGGCATATCCACATGGGCCAACATCACGGCCGGTGCGTTTTCGAATCCCATCATCTGCATACTGTAGGCGCCCTGGACATTCAGCACCGCGTCCTGCCCCGTCGCCGCCGGGTTATAAAAGGAAGTCAAGGCCCAATAGTTGACAAAAGAAGGGTCATATTGAGCTTTGACCCATGCCGGGAAAAGGCCCAATAAGCACACGAACCATATAAACTTCCTTCTCAACTCCACGTCCATTCTTTACGGACACATCCATAAAACAGCCAAAGCCGTGTTTTATTGCCTTTATCTGCCCTAAAATCTCACTGGAATACAAAACGGAGCAGATGAATAACCCACCCGCTCCGCTCATTTAACGTTCAAAATAGACTTCTTCACCCTAAGTCTTAATACTCGTCCTCGTTGAAGAGGAAATCTTCTTTAGTAGGGTAATCCGGCCAAACATCCTCGATGGTTTCATATATTTCGCCTTCATCCTCTATCTCTTGCAAATTCTCAATCACTTCCATCGGTGCGCCGGAGCGCATCGCGTAGTCAATCAGTTCATCCTTGGTGGCAGGCCATGGCGCGTCTTCCAATTTTGAAGCCAATTCCAGTGTCCAATACATAGTACAAAACTTTAAAACAACTTCATTTTCCTATTTTGTGCGCAAAAATAGCAATATTTTCAATACAATCAACATTTCTTCCAAATAATTTCGTCCTTCCCTGCAATAAATAGCAATTTGCGGGACAAGACAAACAAGTAATCCGACAAGCGATTGACATAAGCGCACACCTCGGAACGCACCTCGACACGTTTGGCCAATTCCAAAATGCGCCGCTCCGCACGTCGGCACACCGTACGGCAGACATGGCACACGGCCGCCCCACGGCTTCCTCCCGGAATCACAAACCCACGCCATGCAGGCAACCCGTCCTCGGCCTCGTCAATGGCCTGTTCCAGCCAAGCCACGTCGGCCACCGACACACCTTGCATCCGGCGTTCTTCCGCCCGTCCGGACTCCGTAGCCAAATAAGCCCCTATGGCAAACAAATCATTTTGCACTTTCCGCAACACGCCCCGGTCGGCCTCCGTCTCCAAATAAGTGGCCAACAGCCCCAACTGCGCATTCAGTTCGTCCACCGACCCGTATGCCTCCACGCGAACATCCGTCTTCGAAACCCGCGTCCCGCCATTCAGGCTTGTCGTCCCGTCATCCCCCGTGCGGGTATAGATATTGCTTTTCTTCATCTCTATCCTCCATTTAAAAATTCACGATATAATGTTGCCGTTGCTTGCTCCGGTCATAAAAAACCAGCCCGTAGTCGTAGAGGTCGAAACTGACCACGACGGCATCCAGCCTTTTCACGTCTTCCCAAGCCCGCCGCCTTTCCTCCGAACGGTATGGCCCGACAATGAGACAGGCCGAGCTTTCCGATGACGGACCGGCGGCCCAAGCCTTCCATTCGGCGGGCGGGACATCCTCCGCCAAGCAGACCAGCTCCACCTTCCGTGCCGCCCCCTCAGCCGCCCAGCCGGCCGCATCCGGCCGTGCGCAGACCACGTCGGCCGGCCGGCAGCCGGCCGAAAGGTAATCCGCCTCCGCCGCCCCTATATTTCCCACCAGGCGGATGACGGCGGGCCGCACATAATTGGCCAGCCGGAACAGGAACTTGCGGCACTTCATGAGATGGCCGTTCCTTTGAAAAACAGAAACGGGATGCCGCCTCGCCAAATCGCGGTAGGCGTAATACTCCCCCCGCTCGTACACCACGTACGTCAGGAAACCGAAGGCAAAGGGCGAATGCACGCCATATCCCCTCCGGTGCCCGAACCGTCTCAACCTTGCCCACAACCTGCCGACCGCATTCATATTTCTTCTCCCATCCGTTGTCCGCGACAAAAGTACGAAAAAAACGCAAAACGCCGCACAAAATTGATATAAATCAAGAAAACCGCGCTTTTTCAGTTTTCCGGAGCGATTCCTTTGCCAATTCACCGGAAGTCCCTACCTTTGCATCGTGTTTTTCATAGTATTAGATTTAAGGTTAACAAAGGTTGGGTCAGAGCGCTGACCCTTTTTTTATGCCCTTACGCCCAAGAAAAACCAAAATGACACTTTGTCAGAATGTCACGCGCACGCCGCGAGAATCGCGCATTTCGGGCCATCGGCAGGCGCGGAGGGAAATAACGCCGTACTTCGCGGGTACGTGATGCGCAGGATGTCAGCCCGCCGCCCCGTTCCGCGACATCCTGCACAGCCCAAAATGACGGCTGGCACACGGACAAGCCCCATGCGTCAGCATAAACGGGGAACAAGCATCAAACTGCTACCGCCCCCGCGCCTTCCACGCCCTTCCATCTGGAAGAAAAACAGCCCCCGAAGCCCCACAGGATTCTTCTTTCCTGACAATTTTCCGCCGCCCTGCGGCACATCTCCCGCGCCTTTGCGGCAAGAAACAAATTTCTTTCAGCAAAGACGGAAATTTCTTGCCGCAAAGAAATTGGGATTTTGGCGGAGAAATGCGCGTATGGCGCAGTTTTCCCACCCGCATTTTAACAAACGAGGCTCTAACTTGCAAGCCATGAAAAAATCGGCGGTCAGTCAACCGCCGGAAATCCGCGCCTTTTGAAAGGAAAACTCGCCGGATTGCGACATTCTGATTTTCAGAAACACAAATGTCACCACATCCGCTTTCCTATAAAAAAACACCCACATTATACGTTTTCTCAGAAAAAAGCTGTTCCTTTATACGCTGAAACCGGTATCCGCATGGAAACACACATAAAACAAGCGATGAAAGGAATCATAAGATACGGTATCACGACCGCCATCGGACTGTGGTGCGCCATCGGGGGAGCGGCACAGGATTTCACCGTCCGCACGCTGCCGACCCAGCCGCTGCTCCCCACGGCAAGCATCCACTGCATCCTGCAAGACACGGAAGGCTACCTGTGGTACGGCACGGAAGAGGCCGGACTTTGCCGCGACAACGGCTACCAGATAGACGTGTTCCGCCCGTCCTCCGCCGCCGACCGGCAAGCCACATGCAACATCCGCTGCCTCGCCGAGGACACATCCGGCTGCATCTTCATCGGCACGGCGGAAGGCCTCTTCCGTCTGGACAAGCGCGACTATTCCATGGCGCACATTCCCATCGGGGGCACCGACGGGCGGATTGAAGCGCTCCTCGCCGACAGGCAGGGACGGACATGGGTGGGAACGAAAGGCCGCGTCGCCGTCATAGGGCCGACGGGCAAGGTGCTTGCCAGCCATGCCTGCCAGACCGACGGGAAGGAAGCTTCCGTCTCCGCCTTGTACGAAGACAGCCAAGGCACCGTCTTCGCCCTCCTTTACCCCGCCGGGCCGGGAAACGCCCGCCCGGAAATTCTCCGGAAACGGGAACAGGACAAAGAGTTCACCCCCCTCGGTTGGCCTTTGGCACACACGCCGATGCAGATGGTCGAGGACCAGCCGGGCCGCCGCTACTGGGTGCTCACCCGGGGGGCCGGCATCGTAAGCCTGCAAACGGAAGGCGGCCGTTGCCGCACCACGCTCCAAACCGCCACCATGGGCGGTTACGGCAAAAGCCACGGGCTAAGCCTGCTGCGCGACAGCCGCCACGGCCTGCTGTGGTGCACCACGATGGACGACCTCTACGTCTACGCCCCGGACGGGGACGGACAGCTGCGCCCGTTCCCCACCGACGGGTTTCTCCCCCGGGGCGGCAAGATTCTGGACCAACTGCACGAAAGCCGCGACGGCAGCATCTACGTGTCCGGCTTCGTCCCACACACGTTTGTCGTCATGCCGGAGCAGAACGACATCACCCGCCACGACGCCCCCGCCATTGTCCGCCTCACCGGATTCCCGCTTCTGGCGGACCGGAGCGTCACAGAGGACGGCCATATCTGGATATGGCAGGGCCGGCAAGGCCTGATGCTCTACCGCCCCGATACCGATGAAGTGGCGGCCTCGCCATGGAAGACCATGCGGTGCATCGCCCGCCGCACCGCCGGGGGAATCTATGCCGCACACGACACGTGCGTCTTCCGCCTCTGGCACGGCCCCGGCATGGACCTGCACCGCGAAGAAGTCGCGCACTGCCCCCTGGACATCCGCCTCTTGCACGAAGACCGGCAACAAACCCTTTACATCGCCACCGGCCACAGCCTCTACCGCTTCTCCCCCGCCACCAGGGCCATAAAGAAGGCGGCCGGCCTGCCCGCCCCTCCCCAAGACCTGGCGACAGACCGGAGAGGCAACGCCTTCTTGACGCTCGGCAAGGACGGGCTGTACCATCTGTCCCCACAAGGCAGCGTCCGGCACGTGAAGAACGGGGAGAACTTCCTCGCGGCCAGCACAGCCCCCGACGGCACGGTGTGGTGTTCCACCCATGAAGGCAACGTCTACAGATACCTCCCCGAAACGGGACAGCTCCACAAGGAACCATTCTTATGCAACGCCGACAGCATCCCCGTCAAGGACATCCTGGCCGACGGCCTGGGACACATTTGGACGCTGACCGACCAACAGGTACGCGAATACGCTCCCCGGAAGCAGTCGTTCCGTACCATACGGAACACCGACCCGTCCGTCAACGTCAGCTATTTCTACACCTTGGAAGCCATAGCCCCCAACCTCGTCGGCATCAACGGCGCCGGTGCCTTGCTGCAGGTGCAGTCGGACGAAGCCCTCGAGCAGAGCGCCGCCAACGTCAACGTGCGGATTTCGTCCATCGTGTCTGGCGGACAGTCCAGACTCGTAGGCAGGACGGCTTCCCGGCTGGAAATAGAGGCCGACGAGCCGGACATCGCCCTGCGGCTCACCACACTCGACCCGCAACATGCCGCGAACATCAGCTTCGCCTACAAGTTGGAAGACATCACCCGCGACTGGATTTACCTGCCGCAAGGGAACAACACGGTCGTCCTCAGCGACCTGCCGCAAGGCATCCACACCTTAAGCCTGAAAGCCACCGACCGCTACGGCTGTTGGGGAAAGCCTACGGAAATCACCCTCCACAAAGCCGCACATTGGTATGAGACATGGTGGGCATACCTTATATATATAAGCCTGGCCTCCGCCTTCCTCTACGGCATCTACCGGTTGGAGAGGAGAATCAGGATGCTTCACCGCCTCATCAAGCGGAAACAGGAAGTGCGGCTGGACGAGATAGAACTGAAAAGGGAGGAAATCGCCAGCCTGCAGTGGCAGGACGGCTTCCTCAAGACCGCCATCGCCAAAGTGGAAGAGAACCTCGACCGTCCGGAATACAACGTGGAAGCGCTGAGCCGTGACATGTGCATGAGCCGCATCACGCTCAACCGCCACATGCAGAAACAGACCGGGCTATCGCCGAAAGACTTCATCCGCGACATCCGCCTGAAAAAAGCTGCCACACTGCTCCAACAGACACCCGAAGCTTCCATTGCCGACATCGCCCGCAAGGTGGGGTTCACCACTCCCAACTATTTCGCCAAATGTTTCAAGGAGAAATTCGGCATCCTGCCCAAAGACTACCGCCCCCCGAAAACGGAAAGCTGACATCGAAAACAGAAGAAACGTTGCATTAGAAGGAGACAAATGATTCAAACGCGGGGGATTTACCGCAACATACTCGTTTAGCAACCCTTTTCCTTGGCCGCCCGGCCTCGTTCCTTTAAGTTTGCACCACATAAAAGCGGACTTAAAACGATAAAGCATGAAAAGGACACTGTTACTCTGCGCTGCCGGCCTGCTGGCCCACATCGGCAGCCATGCCCAAGGATGGGAGTACCCACGGCTCGAGACCTCGGAATTCGCCGCCGGGCAAGAATTCTATTTGTATAACGTACACGCCGGGAAGTTCTACACCGAAGGCAACGCCTACGGCACGCAAGGCAGCCTGGGTTCCACCGGACTGAAATGCCGTTTTGAAGAAAACCCGGAAGCCCCGTCCGTCGTGAGCATCTCCAACTACTCCGTCGCAAAAGGAGAGTGGATGACGCCTTACATCACCACCAACGGGGCCTTGTACGTGGACGGCATCTCACAGGCCGACCGTTACTGGCAGGTCGTTCCCCAAGGCGACAACACCTACAAGCTGATGATGTCGTCCCCCAACCCCGTGTACAACCAAGAGAACTATCCCGGCGCCCTGCTCGGGCTGGACACGTTCGAAGACAGCACACGCACGGTGCTGGCCTGCCTCCTGATGGAAGCGGAAGAGCCGGGCGAGGGTGTCTACCAAACCGACTGGTACCTGGCCACGCCGGAAGCGTACAAGAAATTCCAAACTGACGTGGAGACCTACAAAACGGCACTCTCGTTAGGCGAACTTCTGAAAGAGGCCATAAGTGCCGAAAAAGACGTGGAAGAGGAGCAGGCCGTGTACGACAATACGGCCAGCACGATGGACGAACTGAACGCCGCCATCGGCAGCGTGACCGAAAAACTGATAGGCGGGTCGCTCGAGGATGCGTCGGAAGACCACCCCGTTGACGTGACTGACCTTTTCATCACCAACCCCACGTACGACACCAACTCCAACGAGGGATGGAGCGGTTCCGTCCCGGGCCTCAACGCAGCGGCCAACGCACAGAACGCGGAGTTCTTCTACACGGACTTCGACTATTATCAGGACCTGAAGAACTTGCCCGAAGGCTACTACCTCGTCAGCCTGCAAGGATTCTACCGCGCCGGGCTGCCCGCAGAGGCATTGACACACAAGCAGGAAGGAGAGGACGGGGTCATGTATGCGGAACTCTACGCCACGACCGGCGGAAGCACCTCCACGACTCCGCTGCAATCCATCTTCGACGGGGCAACGGCCGAACCGTTGGGGACAGAAGGGGAAATCCGGAACGGAGACTACTACACTCCGGACGGCATGACTGCCGCTGCCGCCTACTTCGCCGCCGGACGGTACGAAGGCAACCAAGTGCTGGTACACGTCACCGACGGGCAGCTCCGCATCGGCATACGCAAGAACACCACCATCCGCCGCGACTGGGTCATGTTCGA
The DNA here is from genome assembly GCA_944321565.1 of uncultured Paraprevotella sp. Lineage (GTDB taxonomy): Bacteria > Bacteroidota > Bacteroidia > Bacteroidales > Bacteroidaceae > Paraprevotella. The sequence continues at coordinate 13,691 of CALULT010000055.1, forward strand.
CAACTGGTCCCTCACCTACTACGGCACAGAAAAACCGAATCTTTAACCTCTAAAAAACAACCGGAAAATGAAAAACTTCTTAATAGGCATGACAGCCCTGCTGCTGGCCTCCGCTCCATGCAGCGCGGACAACACAAAATGGAGAACCGAAAAGCTGACACGCGGCGTGGTGGCCATACCGCAAAGCTCCTCGGGGAGCAGCTACCTGGTGAGCTGGCGCATGCTCGACACCGATGACGACTACACGACCTTTGACGTCATCAAAAACGGGACGGTGGTGAAAAGCGACATCAACAGCTCGACCAACTACCTCGACACCCAAGGCAGCCGGACAGCCACCTACCGCATCGTGACCAAACACCACGGGATACCGGTGGACACCACCGACGCCATCACCCCTTGGGCGGACGTGTTCATGCAACTCCGCCTCGACCGCCCCGCCGACGGCACCTTCCATGACGTGGATTACCATTACGCGCCCAACGACTGCTCTGCTGCCGACGTGGACGCGGACGGCGAATACGAACTGGTCGTGAAATGGCAGCCCAGCGCGGAGGCCGACAATGCACATGGAGGCTTCACCGGCCCCACGATATTCGACTGTTACAAGCTGGACGGCACCAAGCTGTGGCGCATCGACATGGGACACAACATCCGCTCCGGAGCACATTACGTGCCGTTCCTCTTCTACGACTTCGACGGGGACGGACGGGCGGAATTCATCGTCAAGACCGCACCAGGCACCATCGACGGCACCGGGAAATACGTGAGCGAGGCGGCTACCGACGAGAATATCCGGAAGACCGACAACACGAAGGAACACCTGAACGCCGGAGGCCAGGTCATGAGCGGACCGGAATTCCTGACCGTATTCGACGGACAGACCGGAGCGGCCATCCACACCATCTACTACAATCCCAACCGGGGCTGCTTCGTGGGAGGGGCGCCCGAGCTACGCAGCGACATCTGGGGCGACGACTACGCCAACCGGTCGGAACGTTACCTGGCCACCGTGGCTTATCTCGACGGACCGCAGGGCAAGGCCAGTGCCGTCATGTGCCGCGGCTATTACACCCGTTCCTATCTTTGGGCCGTGGATTTCGACGGCACCCATCTCGCCACCCGTTGGCGCCATGCCAGCCTTTCGCCCAGAACCGTCATGACGACGGAAGGAACGGGCAGCAAGGACATCCGCGAATATGACCGTGCCACTTATGCCGACGCCCCCATCTATACCGCCTACGGGCAAGGCAACCACAACCTGACTGTGGGCGACACGGACAATGACGGATGCGACGAAATCATTTATGGCTCGGCGGCCATAGACCACGACGGCACCCTCCTGTGGAGCACAGGCCTCGCCCACGGCGATGCCATCCACATGGGCGACCTGATGCCCGACCGCCCGGGACTCGAAGTGTTCCAGATCCACGAAGACCCGCCATACGGGATGCACATCTGCGATGCCGCGACCGGCGAGCTGCTCATCCACAAGACCGGAGGCGGAGACACCGCACGGGGAATGGCGGCCGACGTGATGAACAAACGCGGTTACGAATTCTGGTACTTCGGCGACAGCAACATGTACAACGTGGACGGTTCCGTCACGGGGAACAGCATGTCCTACATCTTCCGCATCTATTGGGACGGGGATGTCTATGACGAACTCCTGTCCGACGTGTCGCGCCACAACCAGCCGTTCCTGGAGAAATACGGTGTGGGGCGCCTGCTCATCGGCGGGAAGCAAGTGTACGAATATGGCTACAACGTGACCTGCAACGGCACCAAGGGCACGCCATGCCTATCTGCCGACCTGTTCGGAGACTGGCGCGAGGAAATGATCTTCTACAACAATGAAGACAAGCAGACGCTGAACATCTTCTCCACGTCCACACCGTCCGGCGCACGTGTGCCCTGCCTCATGCTGGACCACACCTACCGCATGGCCATCACATGGCAGAACGCAGGCTACAACCAGCCGCCACATCTGGGGTATTATCTGCCCGATGCCACACAACCACGCTTCACCTATTCTCCGGAAAGCCTCACCGAACAGGAAATCACGCTGGGCGACAGCCTGTCCCCCGTGACGTTCCATTACAACAACTGTACCGGTGCCACACTCAGCAAGGTCATCCGCCCCGACGAGACCACGGAAGATGCATCATCCCCGGCTTATAAGCTGGAGAAGGACGCCCGCCTGTGCCAGATGACCCTGACCGGGGAGCCCTCCGCCGCCGGCACTTGGCAGTTCATCCTCAGCTCCACCGGAAGTTCAAACGGCATGGTCGCCAATGACACCATCCGCGTGAAAGTGGTCGACCCACTGGGGATAGAAAGCATCACAGCCGAGGACACGGGTATCGGCATGGAAGAGGACAACACCCTCTATGACCTGTTGGGACGCAAGGTCATCCGCCCCGCCCGCCCCGGAGTGTACATCAAGGGGAAAAAGAAAATCATCATACGATAGGAATTCATCCAAACATCAACAAACGACAATGAGAAAAGGCATATTGTTCTTCCTGCTCCTTGCGACGGTGCTTCATGCCGCCGCAAGAAGACTACCGAAAGAAAAAGACTTCGCAGGCTATCTCTTCGCCTACTTCGAAGGCGGAGGCGACCGGCAGACACAAGAACAGCTGCGCTTCGCCATCAGCAAGGACGCCAAGGACTGGTATGCGCTGAACGGGAACAAGCCCGTCATCGCGAGCGACAGCATCAGCGAGAGCGGCGGCATCCGCGACCCGCACATC
>CALULT010000056.1 GCA_944321565.1 uncultured Paraprevotella sp.
ACATGTACATGGGAGTACACGAGCTGACTGTCGTCGAGAAAATATGGGGGATTATAGTGGAAGTCGTGGCGGTAGTAGCAGAACTTATCGGGGCGGACTCCGACGAGCTGACTATGCAGATTCTTGAGAACGACAAGAGGTTGGCCGCCCTCAGAGCATATGCCCAAGCTGCTTAATTTCTAAATCCGAAACTTGAGTAAAATTCCTTGGTGGTGGTACTCATCGATGAATATGATGCCCCGTTGCTCGACGTGATGCACGAGGACGAAAACCTACCTGTGCTTCGCAACGTCATGCGCAATTTCTACAGCCCATTGAAAGCCTGCGGCCCTTACCTGCGCTACGTGTTCCTGACCGGCATCACCAAGTTCTCCCAACTTAGCATCTTCAGCGAGTTGAACAACATCGACAACATCAGCATGGACGAGAAATATGCGGCCATCTGCGGCATCACCGAAGACGAAATGCGCACACAGATGGATGCAGACCTGGAAGCTTTTTCCGCAAAACTCCACACGGACAAGGAAGGACTTCTGGCTCGCCTGAAAGCCAACTATGACGGCTATCATTTCACGTGGCCTTCGCCGGACATCTACAACCCCTACAGCCTGTTCAATGCTTTCTACAAAGGCAAGATAGATTCTTATTGGTTTGGCACCGGCACCCCTACTTACCTGATAGAGATGTTGCGCAAGTTCCACATGGATGTCCTGCAGTTGGGCGGTAGCGTGGATGCCGCCAAAGAAGATTTTGACGCGCCCACGGAACGTTTGGCTAGCGCCGTCCCCCTGCTTTACCAAAGCGGTTATTTCACCATCAAGGACGGCATGGAGGCACTTGATGTTTACACTTTGGGCATTCCCAACCGTGAAGTGAGGTTAGGCCTGATGAAAAGCCTCGTCCCCTATTACCTTACTCCCGACACGTTTTCCGTGTCCGGCGCCTTAATCGCCATGGCCAAAAGCCTGTATCGGGACGACATGAACGCCACCCTGCAAGCCATGCAAGCGTTCCTATCCACCATCCCCTACGCAGACAACACCCATTACGAAGGCCATTACCAACAGGTGCTCTACATCCTGTTCAGCCTGCTGGGCACCTATACCGACATAGAGGTACGCACTCCCCGTGGCAGGGTGGACGTGGTGATGCGCACCGCCCATACCTTATATATTGTGGAGTTGAAATTAGGCAAGAGTGCCGATGCCGCCCTCGGCCAGATAGACCTGAAGCAGTATCCCGAACGCTTCGCCCTCTGCGGATTGCCTGTGGTGAAGGTGGGCATCAGCTTCGACAAAGAGAAAAAGACTATCGGGGAGTGGAAGATAGAGAAAAACTGAGAAACTGTTTTGAATTTATCGTGCGATGATTTGGGATGAGTTTTCGAGTCTGTTTTGTTTCCGTGATGAGGAAGATAGCGAGCTATCTGACGAAGAACAGAAGCAAAAATGGCCGGAAAATCGCCCAAAGCACACACGAAAATGAGTACATCAAGCCGGAAAAAACTTTTTGTAGAAATTCAAAACCGTTTCTGACTGCCTAAAACATGCGACGGGTGAGGGAGAAGCCATGACTTTTGCTGTCCGTAAAGACTATGCGGAATACATCTTGCTGAATCTTGTGTCTTTTACGACGGCTTGTGCTGTGGTGAAAATAGAGGAAAAGTCATTCGTAATCCTCCAACCTTTTTGGATTCTTGGGGAACCAACCCTTCAACACACGCTTACGTTGGTCGAACACTTCGAGGATTCCCCAAAAGGAGGAGAAAGAAAGCACTCCGAAAATGATGCTCAGATAAATATTTTCAAGGCAAAGGGACACGCCTGCACATGCAATGCCTGCGACAAGAAAAGCCCACCAGCATTTAGTGCCGAAATAATATTCGCCCTTAATAACCAAAGGATGAAAAAGGCCGATGATGAGGAAGGTTGCCAATCCGATGAGAATGCCCATGTAGTTCATATTTGCCCGTACTTATTAGTGATGCGCCTGCAAAGGTAAGATTTTATTTTGATATAGCAAGTGTTGGGCCAAACCACGCACAAAAAGATAAAGCAAAAAGGCGAGCCACAATGCATGGTTGTGCCACAAAGAGGACAGGCAGAGATAGACGACAAAGAACGTGCACATGGCGCAACACATAGACCACAACATGTAGCGGGTAGCCGTAAGGCCAATGAACACACCATCCCAAATGAACGCCAAAAGTCCGGCCATGGGAATCAACACCGCCCAAGGGAGATAAGCAGAAGCAGTGGAAACCACAGAAGGCTCGTTAGTGAGCAGGGCCATGAACCACTCACCACCGAGCAGATATAATATGGTGAACCCTATTGCCACACCGCATCCCCAAAGAAAAAGGTTCCTGACAACCAGTCCCAATCCCTTGTAATCCTTCGCACCAACGCATCTTCCCGAAAGAGCCTCGCCGGCAAAGGCAAATCCGTCCATAAAATAGGAATAAAGCGTAAAATATTGCATCAGAAGGGCATTGGCGGCCAAAATATATTCGCCCTGCCGGGAACCGGCGGAAGTGAAATAAAGCGTGACAGCCACCAAGCAAAGCGTACGCAAGAAAATGTCCCGGTTTACCGTAAAGAAACGACGGAGTGCTTCGCGGCGGATAATCTCATGAATCGCAAAGACAGGACGAAGATGCAATTTGCGGAACATACGCCAACAAAAGAACAAAGACAACAGCAACCCGCAGTATTGTGCGATAAGAGTGCCCAAAGCCACGCCCGCCACGTCCAAATGGAACGAAAACACAAAGATCAAGCTGGATGCAATATTAATCACGTTTTGGAAAAGTGCCACATAGAGAGGATAACGGGCATTTTGCAGCCCGATGAACCATCCTGTCAGGCTATAAAGGCCAAGCATGGCAGGAGCGCCCCACACACAAATTCGAAAATAAGTCAGGACATAATTGGTGACAGCATCTGTCGGCGACATGACAAACAAAGCCAAACGAAGCAAAGGCGTTTGCAACAGTAACACGCCCAAAGAGATGCCGGCCGACGTGAGCAGGGAACGATACAACAGATTTTGCATCATTTGGCCGTCATTTGCCCCATAAGCTTGTGATGTCAGGCCGCTGGTCCCCATGCGCAAAAAAGCGAAAATCCAATATATCATATTGAAAATGGTGCTGCCGATGGCTATAGCTCCAATGTAAGAGGCCGACCCGAGATGCCCCACGATGGCCAAATCCGTCAACCCAAGCAAGGGAACGGTGATGTTAGACAGGATTGAAGGAAGGGCGATGTGCAGGATTTCCCTATGGTAATGTTTATTCATCAGCTTTATTATCACGTATGAAAAAAGCACTGTAAACTCGCTAAAGGTTTGTTTTACAGTGCTTCCTTTTGTCGGGGTGAAAGGATTCGAACCTTCGACCCCCTGCTCCCAAAGCAGGTGCGCTAACCGGACTGCGCTACACCCCGAAACCCTTATGAGGGGACTTCCTTAAAAAGCGATGCAAAGGTACTCCTTTTAGGCGTCATTTCCAAATTTTGAAGTAAAAAATTGGTGCGTTTTCGCCAAGGGGAGCCCATTCTTTTCTATTTACCGCTGACATGCCCGTAATCATCCGGCGTGAAACAAGTTTGAAAGCGCACCTTCCCCGTTGCCTTGGAATAGTAGCAATAAGAGAAGTTGATGCCATTTTCCTTGTAAGTTTTCAAATTCACAGAGTTAATGACATTCTTGCGCAACAAGTCTTCAATTTTACCGCAATTCTCCTTGTTCATCATGCTGTCGGTGTCCAGTTCACCCTCCAACGTATAATAATAGGTCAACGTATGAGTCGTCTGGTCATACGTAAGGCTGTCCATGATGGTGCAGATATCCATCCTTTGCGGACATTGCTTTTCCGTGTATTCCCGCGCTTCCCTGGCGCAACGTTCATCGAAATTCTCAAAATTGCAGGCTGCCAGCATCGTGACAGCGGAAAGCAACAGAAGGTGGCCAATTTTTTTCATGTGAATCCTATTTGTGCGCGAATTTAATTTATTATTTGTAATTTTGCAAATCAATCCAAGGGAAAAGACAATGGAAGACAAAGAAGAACGGATTGCCCGGGCGGTGGCAAATTTCAGGGAAGGTTTTAATTGCTCGCAGTCGGTCGTGGCTGCGTTCGCCGACATTTATGGTTTCACGCGAGAACAGGCATTGCACATGTCTGCCTCGTTCGGTGGAGGGATAGGCCGGATGCGCCTGACTTGCGGGGCGGCTTGCGGCATGTTCATGCTGGCAGGATTGGAGACGGCCGCCATGGAGGGAAAAGACCGCGCGACAAAATCCCGTAATTATGCTATCGTACAAGATTTGGCGGCTAAGTTCAAGGCACAGAATGGTTCCATTACATGCGCTGAGATGTTAGGACTGAAACGCGACGCTCCAATAAGCAACGAAGCCGAAGCCAGGACTCCTGATTATTACGCCAAGCGCCCCTGCCCGAAAATAATCGAAGGGGCGGCCCGCATCATTGCGGATTATTTGGAATCAGTGGGACGATAATGCCACAAGTTTGACAACATGCAAGCATAAAAAAGCTTATTTTGGTTAAAATAGCCTATAAAGGGCCTTGTCTTTTAAGCTTTTTTATAGGCATATAAATATAAATTGTATCTTTGTACGTATTTATGAAAGAGGATCCTTTGAGAGGATGAGTTTATTAATTAAAAGTATTAAGTATTATGTTTGAAAATGCAGGAGAATTGGCAGGCCGGGTATGGAATGCCTTGAACGAAAGCGCACCCATGGGCGCAAAAGAGTTGAAGAAAGCTGCAAAGGTAAAAACCGACAAAGAATTGTATTTGGCTTTGGGCTGGTTGCTTCGTGAAGACAAGCTGGCCGTAGAAGGTGATGAAAAAGAACCCGTTTTCTCTTTGAAGTAAAAACGGGTTTCTTTGGTTTTTCCGAGCAAAGAAGCATCCCAAGAGGAATATTTCTGCCTGTGGGTATAAAATAACTCCTTTTGGGATGCTCCTTTTTTTCAAGCGCACTTCTGACATTTTGATATTATTATACGTTATTTAACCCCCAAACACTTGTCACATCGACTTTGTTTTTGTAATTTCGCCTTTTGTTAATTGACAATTTGTTTGTTCTTCTTAAAGGTAAGTACTATGGACATACAGTGTATCATGAGCCGTTTGGAAGCTAAGCATCCTGGCGAAGCGGAGTATTTGCAAGCAGTGCGCGAAGTGCTTTTGTCGATAGAAGATGTCTATGACCGTCATCCTGAATTTGAACGTGCGAAACTGATTGAGCGGCTGGTAGAACCAGAACGCGTGATTGTGTTCCGTGTGCCTTGGGTGGACGACAAGGGGGAAGTGCAAGTCAATCTTGGATACCGGGTGCAGTTCAACAGTGCCATCGGCCCCTATAAAGGCGGTTTGCGTTTCCATGCTTCCGTCAATCTGAGCATCTTGAAATTCCTGGCTTTCGAGCAAACCTTCAAAAACGCCCTTACCACTTTGCCTATGGGAGGCGGGAAAGGTGGTTCCGACTTTTCGCCGCGCGGAAAGAGCGATGCGGAAATCATGCGATTTTGCCAAGCTTTCATGAATGAGTTGTTCCGTTATATCGGGCCGGAAATAGACATTCCGGCAGGTGATATCGGCGTGGGGGCTCGCGAGATAGGCTACCTGTTTGGACAATATAAGAAACTGACGCGGGATTGGAGCGGCGTATTGACAGGAAAAGGATTGGAATATGGAGGATCGCTCGTGCGTCCGGAAGCCACAGGCTACGGTGGCCTCTATTTCGTCCGCGAAATGCTGGCAGACAATGGCATTGATATCCGCGGCAAGCGGATTGCAATCAGCGGGTTTGGCAATGTGGCATGGGGAGCCGCAAAAAAGGCCACGGAACTAGGCGCAAAAGTAGTGACCATATCCGGGCCGGACGGCTATATTCTTGATGAAGAAGGTATCAGCGGAGAGAAAATAGACTACATGTTGGAACTGAGAGCTAGCGGAAACGACATTTGCAACCCGTATGCAGAACGGTTCCCTGGCAGCGTGTTCATACCTGGACACCGGCCATGGGAAGTAAAGTGCGACATCGCCCTGCCATGTGCCACACAGAATGAATTGAACGGCGAAGACGCACGACACCTGATAGACAACGGGGTGCTGTGTGTAGCCGAGATTTCCAATATGGGATGTACTCCCGAAGCCATTGACGCTTTCTTGGAACATAAAATGCTTTATGCACCGGGCAAAGCGATTAATGCGGGAGGTGTGGCCACGTCCGGACTAGAAATGAGCCAAAACGCCATGCACCTCAGTTGGCCGGCTGCGGAAGTTGACCAGAAGTTGCATGCCATCATGCATGGTATCCACGAGCAATGTGTGCGCTATGGCAAGGAGCCGGATGGATATGTCAATTACATGAAGGGAGCCAATGTGGCCGGTTTCATGAAAGTGGCCAAAGCCATGATGGCGCAAGGCATCGTCTGAGGACATTATATATATAATATAATAAGGTATATGCTACCGGATGGAATTTCGTCCCGGTAGCATATTTTTTTTGTTGCCCGGATTTGTTCTTTTACGGAATTTTCCGCATATTTGTCTATGTGAACTTGTAAAAAGAAGAAATTACCGATTATGGAAGATGACAATAACAGGGAATGCCCGCTGTTGCGCGACACATCGTTCGTGGATCTAATGAAACGGCGGATTTTCAACGTGCTTTTGATTGCCAACCCATACGATGCCTTCATGTTGGAAGATGACGGGCGGGTGGACGAGAAAATTTTCGATGAATACGTGAAGCTGGGGCTGCGCTATCCGCCACGTTTCTTTCAGGTGGCTTCCCAGGAAGAAGCGGAAAAGGAATTGTCCCGCACCTCCTTTGACTTGGTGATTTGCATGCCGGGAACGGACAACAACGATGTGTTCGACATTGCTTTGGGCATTAAGAAAGACAATCCGACGGTTCCCATCGTGGTACTCACTCCTTTTAGCCACGGCATACGCAAGAGCATGGAGCACATGGACTTTTCCGATTTCGATTATGTGTTCTGTTGGTTGGGCAACACGGATCTTTTGCTTTCCATCATTAAGCTGATAGAGGACAAGATGAACTTGGAACACGATGTGGCGGCGGGAGTGCAAATGATTTTGCTCGTAGAGGATTCCATCCGTTTCTATTCGTCCATCCTGCCCAACCTGTATCGTTTCGTGCTCCAGCAGAGTCTGGAGTTTTCCACCGAGGCACTCAATGCGCAGCTCGAAACGTTGCGCATGCGCGGACGTCCGAAAATCGTGTTGGCCCGGACGTATGAAGAAGCGTGGGACTTATATAGCCGTTACAAGGAGAACACGTTGGGGGTCATCAGCGACTGCCGTTTTCCGCGCAACGGGGTGGCTGACGAGATGGCCGGATACGAGTTGCTTTCCGCTATCCGGGCCGAGGATAAATTCGTGCCTCTCATATTGGAGTCGTCCGAGACGGACAAACGCGTGTGGGCGGAAAAGTGCGGGGCGAAGTTCATCGACAAGAATTCTAAGAAGATAGGTGTGGACCTCCGCCGGCTTGTGCGTGAGAACTTCGGTTTCGGCGATTTCATTTTCCTTGATCCTAACACGATGGAGGAAGTGGCCCGCATCAAAAACCTGAAAGACTTGCAGGACAACATTTTCACTCTTCCCAAGGAATCTCTCCTTTACCATATCACGCGCAACAACGTGTCGCGCTGGCTCTGTTCGCGCGCCTTGTTCCCCATCTCGGAATTTCTCAAACACATTACGTGGAGCTCGTTGCAGGACGTGGATGCCCATCGCCAGATTATTTTCGATGCCATCGTCAGCTACCGCCGGATGAAGAACCAAGGCGTGGTGGCCGTATTCCAACGCCATCGTTTTGACCGTTATAGCAATTTCGCCCGCATTGGCGACGGCTCCCTTGGCGGAAAGGGACGCGGACTGGCTTTCCTGGACCATATCATCATGCAGCATCCCGACCTGAACGCTTTCGACAACGCCGATGTGATGATTCCGAAAACGGTTGTGCTCTGCACGGACGTGTTCGATGAATTCATGGACGCCAACGACCTCTACCAGTTTGCTTTGTCCGATGTGCCGGATGAAGAAATCCTGGCGCGTTTCCTGCAGGCCAAGTTGCCCCAACGGCTGCGGGAAGACCTTACGGCTTTTCTAGACGTGGTGCGGCAGCCTGTGGCCATACGCTCTTCCTCGTTGCTCGAAGATGCCCATTACCAACCTTTTGCAGGGATTTATTCCACATATATGATTCCGAACGTGGAGGACAAGGCCGTGCGTCTTCGCATGTTGTGCGATGCCATCAAAGGCGTGTATGCCTCGGTGTTCTATCGCGACAGCAAAGCTTACATGACTGCCACGATGAACGTCATTGACCAAGAAAAGATGGCCGTCATCCTGCAGGAAGTGGCGGGGACACGCTACGGGAACCGTTTCTATCCGAACATCTCAGGCGTGGCCCGCTCGGTGAACTATTACCCTATCGGCGATGAACAAGCGGAGGACGGCATCGTGAATCTTGCACTCGGATTAGGGAAATACATTGTGGACGGTGGCGTGAACTTGCGGGTTTGCCCTGCACATCCCGACAAAGTGTTGCAGACGAGCGAGATGGAAATAGCCTTACGCGAGACGCAAACAGCCTTCCTGGCTTTGGACATGGAGGCTTCTCCTGAACATTTTCGGGTGGACGACGGGTTCAATCTACTGAAGATACCCGTGCGCGACGCGGAGAAAGACGGTTCACTGCAGTTCATTGCCTCCACCTACGACCCTTATGACATGGTGATTCGCGATGGCATCTACGAAGGCGGACGCAAGCTGGTTACCTTCTGCGGCGTGTTGCAACAAGGCGTGTTTCCCTTGCCGGAATTATTGCGCATGATGCTCAAATATGGACAGGACAGCATGCGTCGTCCGGTGGAAATCGAATTCGCAGTTCGGCTAAATGCCGACCGCACGGGCGTGTTCTATCCGCTGCAAATCCGTCCGATGGTGGACAACAAGATGATGTTGGACGAGGATTTGACCGAGATTCCGGACGAGGACACGCTCATCCGTTCGCATAATGCCATCGGGCAGGGTGTGACTTCGGATGTGTTCGACGTGGTGTATGTCAAGACTAAAGATTACTCGGCTTATAACAACCCGGCCATCGCTGACGAGATAGACCATATCAACCGCCGCTTCCTGGAAGAAGGGAAGAATTATGTGTTGGTTGGCCCCGGCCGGTGGGGAAGCAGCGATTCTTGGCTGGGTGTGCCCGTGAAGTGGCCTAATATCTCGGCGGCAAAGGTCATCGTAGAATCGGGATTGACGAACTACCGTGTGGATCCCAGCCAAGGAACCCACTTTTTCCAAAACCTGACCAGCTTCGGCGTGGGCTACTTCACAGTGAATGATTTTCTTGGCGACGGGGTTTACAACCAAACATTCCTGGACAGCCAGCCTGCAGTGGAGGAGACCGCCCATGTGCGCCATGTCCGTTTCGATGCACCCATCGTCATCAAGGTTGATGGCATGAAGAAGGAAGGCGTGGTGATGATGCCGGGGAAGTAAAATAGGGTCCGTATGGCTTTTTTCAGGTGTCTGCTTGTTCCGGCCTTATGGCGGCGCAGTGTTTTTGTCATTCCCCCGTGAGGCACCCAAGTCTTGCCATCCGATAGAAGTAGTACTTACTTTGCCAAGTAAGATATCTTAAATGAGCAAATAAGATATCTTACTTGGCAAAGTAAGTACTACTGTCAGCAGAATCCCTCTTGTTCATAGACCTTCCGGTGCAAATGAATCTTTTGCACCAAAGGAAGCAGGCGGCAATCGGCCACAACCATATCCTTGTAACGGGCATATTGCCGGTCGTACAATGCCGAATTACCATTGCGCAACCTTTCTTCAATGTCGTCGGGTATGAAAAAAGAAGCACGGTCGCCCAAACGGCTGTAAAATTCGGAAAGGTAAATCTGAATGCCCGCCAAGTCGAAATCCCCGAAATGAATGTAAGGATTCGGAATACCCATCAGCCAATCGCGCAAATCCGCCGACTGCGGGTAGCGGGAAACGAACAACACCTTATCTGCGGCGAACAGATGCCTCTGCCTACGGATGTGTGAAAAATTCTCCCCGTTCTCGACCCCGACAATCACCACATCGGCAGGGACACGGAATTTCTCGGGGCATTGAATGAACACGGCTGTCCCTTCGACAGGCGACAAGGCAAAACCACACTCCCCCATCGTGGCTTCTATCGGCTCGCAACAATTCACTAAGAAGCCGTGGAAAGTACGCAGACGGATTGCTTTCGAATCGCCCACGCCACGAACCAACATGCCACGGTCAACCCCGTCCCGTTCCGCCAAAGCTATCCATTGCGCCACGTCCGCCCCGCCGGTATAACGGCTCTTTACGTAGCGCATACAGGCATCAGCATCAATGATCCGATAAACCTTGCGGCTGCCGTTGGCTGTCACGCCCAGCAAACCTTCCTGTTTCAGTTCATCAGCCATCCATTGAGGCAAGGCACTAGAAGCCAATGCCTCACCGTCCAACATCCTGCTGATTTTCTTTGCTATCGAAACCGAGAATCCTTTATTCCGCATGCGTGTTCCCTCCTCCTCTATCCTTTGCGCGTCAGCAACGGCACTATCCGTGTGCGGCTTTTCGCATCCTTAGTCAGAAGATAAGTATATTTATAGTCTTCCACGTTGTAAGTGGTAGGCGAACTGTTCACCAACAAGATGTTCCGGCTGTTGGCAAATGCCAGGATACCCTTCACGTTGGTCGGATGGAGTTTGCCGATTTCATCCATCATGCAATGCAATTTGAAGTCGCCGAACTTGCGGGAGGCTTTCTCCTTAAACACGTTTATCAGCATGATATTGACCATCGCCTTCACCAAAATATCCGTACCGTCGGAACCTACATTGGAGATTTTCTCCACCCATCCCGTATCATTATCGTTTTCCCGGATACGGAATTGCAAGTTGAAAGTGTCGGTCAATGTCAAAGCAATGCGCGCCGGTTCGTCTTTCAATCTTCGGCTGAACGCATATAAATATCTGACCGCGTTCCTATTGACCTCTTTGCGCGAATCTTGGGAAAACAAATCCAAAGTCCCCATGTTAAACTGGTTTTCTTCGTTGAACTGTTTGATTTCCAAGAGCAGTTGCATCAGTTTGTCGTCGCTGGCCTGCGGACGCAACTCAATGCTGCGGATAACCCCTGCGAAGTTGCGCTTCACAAAATCGTCATTGATGTCGTTGATGGTCTTCCGGATATTGCTTTCGTCATTGGTCAAGTCGCCGACCTCCTTCGATATGCGATGGATGATAGTCGTATAGCGTTCGCTGATGCGGTTTTGGAATTCGGCTATCTTGTTGTTTTCCACAAATTCACACAGGTTCGATGCGAAATCATAATAATCCGCTTCGCCCACCAAATTCACACTGAAGCAGAACGTGTTTTTCGGGGTGAAGTTGCTGTTAAACAAGTTGACTGCCTTCTTGAAGTGATCGGTATTTTTCTGTATGGATAGTATTTGCGATTTCAATTCTTCGACAAGCTCCCCGCAAGACTTTGAAGTGGAACGCTCTTCCGCCGTGTACGAGTCAGGCGGACAAAAATATTCGTCCTCCCGGAAGCATTTCAGGGCTTCCAAATCCTTCCGGACAGCGTCCTTCGCCAGCTTGCCGCCACTCCATTCCTTTTCCGCTTCGTTTCGTTGTTTGGACAGTTTACTCTTTCGGAGCGCATATTTCTCACCCAATGATTCCAAATGTGCGGCTATTTCCTTCCGGTCGCTAACCAGTTGCGCTTCACGGTCAAAATATTCGCGTTTGTCTTTCTCGTAGTCTGATACTAACGAACGTTTGGAAGCTATGTAGTTCAATTCCCCTTCTATTGCCTGCATATTCCGTTCATATCTGTCGATGACAGACGTGTCGGCTCCTTTGCCGTCCAGTTCCCTGGTTTGCAACACCCGGAGTTCACTTTTCTTGGCCTCCGTCTCGCTGCGTTTCTCCACTATTTCCTTTTCCCGCGCATGGACTTTGTCCCGCACTGCCGCGTCTTCCTCTTTTTCAGCCCTGCGCAGTTCCGCATACGCCTGTTTCAACCTCTTATCAAGCTCTTTCCGCAACGCCTTCTGTTCCTCTTCCTTTTGCAACCGTTCGCGTTCCTTCGCGCCCGATTCCATGTCCAATTGTTCCACCCGCTTTTTCTTCCACTCTTCCTCCTTGCGCTGCCACGTAGCCAAGTCGGCTTGCGCGTTTTTCTTCTTCAGCGGAAGCTGCTGGATTTGTATTTCCGCCAAATGCACCTTGTCCGACCACTCCCGGATTTGTTTCCTGTATCCCTTTTCTATTTTCTCTGCGACCTCCCGTTTTTCCTGATTCAGCCGGGCTAATTCGCGGACACAACCGTCCCGCAGTTCCTGCTTTTCCTTCAATTCTTCCTTTATCTGTTCGGGAGTGCGCGCTTCGCATGCAATGCCCGAAAGTTCCAACTTGACGCCGAACAACGTATCCCGCCCTTCGCCCGACACTTGCGGGTTCAATTCCTGACTATACAGGATTCGTTCCTCGTCCACCACCTTTCCGATGTTTTCCTGCCATCCTGGCCTATGGGCATCCAGCCATTCACCCAACGAACCTTTCCGTTTCTCCACCAACGAATGAAGCATTTCGATTTCTTTGTCCAGTGCTTCCCGCTTTTGCTGCGCCGCATTGATTCCCGGAACATATTGCGCCTCCGAAGCCTTCACTTCTTCCATGCCCTTCTGTCTCAATTTGTCACACTCCAGGCGCAAACGCTCGACATCAAGTGCCACCTGCCGTTCTTCATTCTCTATTTCTGCCAATCCATCGGCACATTCCTTTATTTCCTTACCGAAATGAACCGTAAGCTGTACTTCTTTCTTTTCTACACGGATTAGGGAGAGAGCTTCCCGAATCTGGTTGATGCAATCGTTGCAAGCTTCTATTTTCTCTTCAAACCGTTCCCGTATCCGTTGTTCTTGCTCCTGGCAGTTGACGCGCAAAACATCTTTCCGCTTACTGCTTTCTTCCCGAAGCAAAAGTATTTGTTTCCCGATTTCATTCTCAAACGCCTTGAAACCGTTCTCCAACTGTTCTTCCAACCGCTTATAGTGCTGAATGACATCTTGGTATGTGGCGGTCAGCTGCGCATAGACACTTCTCAGCCTTTCCAATTCACGCCGATGGTTTTCTTCCTTTTCCACGCGAACTATCACGTCTTGTATGCGTTCCGCCTCGTAGTACGCACGCTTTTCCTTGATTCGTTTCAAGTCGGCACCCACTTCTCCTTCACGACGTGTCCACTTGTCTCGCTCTGCATTATATTTTAAATCTTCTTCCCCTATCAGGCGTTCCGCCCGTTTCAACTTCTCTTCCGCCAATCCAATTTTCTCTTCCAGCTGCGGAAGCTTTTGACGTGCCGCTTTCTCGGCAAAATTCAATGCCTCCCGTCCTTTTTCCACCTGTTTCCTCGCATAAAGCAAGCCACGGTAACAGCTTATCACCTGTTCTGCCTGTTTGCGGACAACGACCACTCCGTTCTTGTCCGGTTTCAGCCAAAGCATCACATCATCGTACTCCTGTTCGAATGCTTCTATTTGGCTGCGGTAATAAGCAAGGTTTACCGACACCTCTTCTTCGCTCATTGAATGAATAATGGTATCCTTGATGAAATCCGCATCCAATTTGGAGTTGAGGAACACATTTTGTATCGTGCGAGGAATATTTTGGTATTTGCTGCTCTCCACGATGGCAAACTTGCGGTAAGGCACCATGTCGGGTTTCCGGTTGTTGCCGAAAATGATGTCGCGGAACATTTCGTAACCCGTAATCAATGGCGAAATGTAACAACGGTTTTCCAAGATACGCCCACGTATTTCGTTCCAATCGGCAGACACCTCATTGTATTGATTCACGAACCATTCTTTCACGTATGGCGCATCAATGAAACGGAATGCCGCGCGTCCCATGGATTTGCCTACCATTATCGAATACGCACCGTTTTCGCGCATCACTTCGTAAACGATATACGAATTGGAGTGCGGCAGGTAGAAAGCGTCGAAATTCTTTTTTTCCTTAGGAATGCCTAGCCGCAACTTGTCCGCATTATAGAAAAAGAGTATTGCCCGAAGCAACGTGCTCTTGCCTACCCCTTGCGTTCCGATGAAATGCACATTCCCGTCCACCTTGATTTCCGCGTATGGGACATGCGCACTATTCAGGAAAATGACTTTATTCAGGTATCTCATCACCGGCCTCCTCTGCTATCGTTATGCAATCCACCATCTCTTCCATGTAGTGGAATGCGGTCAACACTTTATATCTCTCTTCGTGTTCGTTCTCCAATTCTATCATCCCCACCTTCAACAATTCGGCCACTAACTTCTCCACGATTTCTTTAGGCTTCTTCTTGTCGGGAAACAGCTTGGAGGCTTTATCCTTCAATTCCATGTCGCAACTGATGCGCACATCCATATCCGCAGGGCGGAACAAGAATCCCGCGCCAAAAGCCGCGTCATACGTTTTCAGGAAACTCAAGTAATCTATCCATTTCACCACAGCCTCCAATTTACGCTCCATGTCCACCTTTGCCTCACGGCGGGTAAAAAGATAATAACCGTCGCCGGCTTCCAAGTAAAAGCCAATCCCTTTGTAGTATTCGTAATAATCGGCAAAATCGTCCTCCAACGCATCATAGTACCGTTTGACGGCTGGTGTCACGCTGTTGGCGGAGATAAATCCGCCCTTGCTCAGCAGGTTGAATATTTCTTCGGTATATTTCATCTCAATCACTTTACATATATTATGGGATATTCCACGTAGGCCGTTGACTCGTAACGTTCCGTAAACTCAAGGCTATCGGCATATTGCGACGCTAATTGGCAAAAGAAAAGCACTTTTTCGTATTCCGAAACCGGCTTATGATAAGAATAATCCATCACGAAACGGAACAAATGGGTGCCCGAAGCGGAAAATGCATTGAAGACTTCCTGCAGATTAACCGCATCGAACAACTCGCCCGCCTCCGACAAGTATTCCTGCGGGATAGCTTCCGCCACGTTTTGAAGCCCCCGTGCCTTGTCTTTCCGTTGAGTCGCCACTTTCCGAATCAAGGTAGCGGCTTCCGCCGAATTACGAAGTTCGTTTATCGACAATTTGATACGATAATTTGCCATCGGCTCCATCCATACGGGATTCCGGTTCACTAACACCCGCTTGATATCTGTATTGGCCTCCAACAAGAACTGGTCGCGAAGATATTTCAGCTTTCGCACTTTCTCGAATATCTTGTTTTGGTAAGCTATCAGGTTCAAGTAATGAATAATTTCCTTCTCAATCTCTATCAGGTTGTGGAACGAATCATTCAGCTGGAGCTTTACATCGCTCACCACGGTACGCATCTGCACGTCCATCGCCACACGGAAGAATGTGGGTTGCTGGTTGTCTATCAAATCCTCGCTCCTGGTAATCAGCAAGGCGATGTTCTGCCGTTTTTCGTCCAACTTCTTCAGTTTGGCAAGCTTGATTTGATAATTGGGTTCATTCTTGTACGTATTGTCCACGTTGCGTTTCAAGTCCATCACGTTGCGCACGGTAGTCAAAGCGATGTTCTTCAAGCAACGCTTCACTTCCCGCTGGTAGGCATATTTGCGCTGTTCGTTATTCTCTTTCAGGTAATATTCAATATCGTCGTTCAGATGGTCCAGATACTCCTGCACGAACGACACGTTGATTTCCTCGTTCACCTGCAGCACTTCCTCGAAGAACTTCAGGTAAATATCCTCCATCTCCAAGAAATTCCCGCTATCACGGATGACGCCATAGTCTATCAGATACTTTATCCGTTCTTCCTTGTATTCGGTCAGTTCCAACGCATAGTCGTAACGGAACGAAGGCGATTTTCGTTTGCTGAACATTTCCTTCAGCAACATTTTCTCCCTGTCCAATGTCTTTATCAATTCATCTATCGAGCGAAAGGTATTCATACACCATTTTCCATTTAGGCATACCGGCAATTGGGGTACAACAATTAAAAGAGAAAAAGTTCTTCTCGTTTATACTTGCGAAGATAATGAAGTGATTTAAACTTTTTGTTTTCGTGAAATTTTCTTCAGTAACAAGACTGCAAATGCCAAGTAATTCCAAGA
>CALULT010000057.1 GCA_944321565.1 uncultured Paraprevotella sp.
CCAAACTTGTCAAAGAACTCTTTGGCTTTGTGGCGAATGCCGCATAGCTGATTATCTAATTTTTAACGAACTATTGTCAAATCTGTCGCAGCATATCAGCGGGGAAGCATGAAACCGTTCTTCCCCACTGAATTTCGACTGCGCCAAAGAAACATCAATAGTTCTCCTTCTTCACTTCAAAATAGGCCTGCGGGTGCAAGCATGCCGGACACATCTGAGGAGCCTCTTTGCCCACATGGATGTAACCACAGTTGCGGCACTGCCACACCGTCTCGCCGTCCTTGACAAACACCTTGAACTCCTCCAGGTTCTTCAACAAAGCCAAATAACGCTCCTCGTGGCCTTTCTCCGCCACGGCAATCATGCGGTACATGGCAGCGATGGCCGGAAAACCTTCCTCATCGGCAATGTCGGCAAACTTGGGATAGTCGGCCACCCACTCCTCATGCTCGCCTGCGGCGGCAGCTTTCAGATTCTCAATAGTGGTACCGATGACACCGGCAGGATAGCTGGCCGTGATTTCCACCATGCCTCCCTCCAGCCACTTGAACATCCGCTTGGCATGTTCTTTCTCCTGGTCGGCCGTCTCCGTGAAAATGGCAGCAATCTGTTCGTAACCTTCCTTCTTCGCCGCGCTGGCAAAATAGGTGTATCTCATTCTCGCTTGCGACTCACCGGCAAAAGACACCATGAGGTTCTTCTCCGTGCGCGTTCCCTTAATGCTCTTCTCCATAACGCTTCTTCTTTAAATGGTTGAATTGATTCTTATCCTTTTCGGACAAGGCAAAGATACGAATAAAAAAGTTCATATTTGGAATTATTACAGAATAAAATCAGTCTCTTTGGTGTTAAAGTTTGTATAAGTCTCGTCCGTATGCTGGCACGAGCCACATTCTCTCCTCCCCAAAAGAAGCCACCCGCTCAATCCAAAATGACCTTGGACACCATCACAGCGTTTCCTCTTCTGATTTTCAGGTTATAAATTCCGCATGGCAGCCCTTGGCTTTTCATACAACCCACAATCTCCTTTCCCATACAAACGAAACGCCCGGCATACACGCCTCCCATGGTATAAACTTCGCAAACCACTTCTTCATCCAGCGACACAGAGGCAATGTCCGTTCCCTGCGCCACACGCAACCGTCCTTGTTCCAAATCCGACGTGTCCCATTCCAGCCCTGTACCGGGACTGGCCAAGTCCAACACATATCCAGAAGACAGCGTCGTCTGATCGGCTTCCCACAGCGTAAACTCATCGCCCGGCTCCAATGCCAGCCCTTCGCGCACCTCAACTTTCAATGTCCCACGCATGGACAAACTCGAAATACCTTTCAAATCCGTGGACCGCGACTGGCTACCCACGTAGAACCGCAATGTGCCACCCGCATTGACCACCAACCGATGGCCTGAAAAATCCAACGTGCCGGAAGTGGCACTCTCACGTGTGCCCGGATAAAGCAATCCGCCCCGCTTCACCGTCACGGACGCATTGCCCAACAGTCCCTGCCCGTAGAGCACGGCACCGTCTTCTACCGTCAGTGCCCCCGTGCCCAGCATGGCACTCTCCGCATCCCTGTTGTTCACACACAACATCCCGGCGGCAACGGTGCAACTCCCCGTGAAACCGTTCGTTCCGGTCACTGTCATACGTCCCGTGCCCACCTTTTCCAACATTGTCCCATTGCCTTCCACTTTGGCCGACAATGTGAAATTCTCATTCAGCGACCCTAGTTTCCAAGTGTTCGCACCCGACTTGTAATCGAGGCACAATCCGCCTAGGGTTCCTGTCCCCGTCACCTTGCCAATCTCGAACACCTTTCCGGAATTGCCGACATATACCCCTTCCGGGATGTCCAGTGTAGCCTTCGGCAAACCATAGCCATTGTCAAAAGAAAAGACCTGCCCCGAATTCAGGGCGACCAACGTGCCCTCGAACGCCGACCAGTCGCCTTGCAGGTAGGAACGCACGTAAGGCACGTTCACCCGCAACGTGCCTTTGCCATAAAGCTTCCCCATATAAGTGCAACGGCTGTCTAGATACATGTAGGCGTCCACGCCTTCCTCCACCTTGAAGTTGTTGGAGTTGGCACTGTAAGAATACATGTTGTCGCAATCCGCATAGGTGGAGTTTCCGGCAAAGACCAAGGTGTCGCCGAAAATCACGTTGTCCACTGTGGCCCGCAATGTCCCTTCCTTCAGCACCACGTAATCCAGCACATTGCCTTCTGCGGCCATGGCCAGCTCGCTCGCGCCAGTCTTGACCAATACGCCTCCGCCATCAAACGCCGCCTGCATCGTGAAGTTCCCCTGCGTCTGTAGTGTTGCCCCGCCTTCACCAATGGTAACCGGTACGCCGTTCGTCACTGCCGCCGTGTTGCGCAACGTCGCCCCTTTCCGTATTTCCAGTTTGCCACGTTCTTGGGTATAAGCCCCGAACGCCCCGGAAGGCGTAATGCTGTTGGCCAAGGCTGACACGGAAGTCAGTCCACCCTCCAGCAATGTCTTGCCCGTATAGGTGTTCATGGTGGCAATCGCCAACGTGCCACGACCCTGCTTGGTCAGTCCTGCCGAGCCTCCTATGTTCCCGTCTCCGGTAAGCATGTAAGTTTTCTCTTCGTTCCTGAACCACACATGCGAAGGGGTGAGTTCCTCCTCCATCTTCACGGTTGTCACGGAAGCCGCATCGTCAAACACCACCTCATCGCCAGTCACAAAAACATCCGCCAGCCCTTCATGATTGAAATTAGGCGTAACGGCCAAATCCCACACATTGCTACCGGACGCGCCGTCCCAATACACAGTGGAAGCTCCACGGACATCCTCGACCACCAGATAGACATGGCCGCCATCTGATTCCAAACGAGACGGAACGCCATCCAATCCTTCCACCTTGACTTGCGAAAGATTGCCATCGACGGCCGCCACGTTTGCTATAAGATAACGTCCGGAAGCCACTTTGGTCTCGCCGGATGCCGGATGCTGCACGAAACGGAACACCGGAGCCTTGTGGGCCGGACCATTGGAAAAGCCACACTCTTCCAACACCAAATCGCCCGAAAGTGCCAACACGTCGGCCTGCAAGCCCTCGGAATAAATGTCGAATTCCACCACAGCACCAAAGGCCATCACCAAGCTGTCCGCACGAAGCGTTCCCTGCCGGCCTTCGCCACCCACGCGGAGCACCGCGCCGTATTCCATCCTTATGTCCTTCCCGAATTCGCCTGAAGCATTCAGCTCGGCAAAACGGTTCATCCACACCCGGCTATTGGGCAATTTGCCATCGAAATTGGTCACGCCACCCCATAACTCCGTCAATCCGGTATATGCCTGGTCGCCACCGAAAGTCAGAATGCCCTCACCCTGCTTCACAAGACGCATGGCACCCGCAAACGAACCGCCCGTCAAGACATATTCCGAACGCGTCGTGGTAATCCGGTCGTTATCGTCGTTGCCTTCCGTGTGCGAAAAAACATTCACGGTCAGGATTCCTGGCGACGCGCCATCCGCCACCGACACCGTCCCTCCAGACGGCTCCGCCAGCAACACATGCTGCCCGTCTTGCGCAGAAGTAATGGCACCCGAAACTTCCACACGCCCGTTGACCATCACAGGAGGCGGTGCGCAAGTGATGCCTTCTGCCTCGCCCAAGAAAAAGCTAGGATGTGGGGGCTGGTTGTAGCCGCACATCTGCCAAGCTATGGCCTGCCGGTATTGCATGTCGTGCCACAAGGTGTAAATCCGCCAAGGAGTCTCGTCCGTGGTGGTATAAATCCGGAGCGACCGGTTGTCGGCTGCCCGCACGACGATTTCCTCCCGCCAGTCGCCGAGAAGGTCTGCCTGGAGGGCAGGCGTGTTCTTCGTCCAGTTGTTCAGCTTCGTGCCCGTAGCCGTGAAAACAGGATTCCATGAACCGTACTTATGCACCACGGCCTGCCCCTCTGTCGCATCGCCGTTCAGCGTTTCGGAACACAAGTCGCCGTCCCAATAAATACGGAAATTATCATCTATGCCCTCCGCATTACTCGTGAGCACCCGGTCGGTCACCGTGCTGAGCAGCCCCATCCCGACAGCCACAGCCTGGCTCCCGGGATATTGGTCGGTGAAATTGCCCGCCATGGCACGTCCACAGTCACGCCCCAAATGGTGCATATAATAAATCTGGCTGGTAGTGGCATCTCGGTAATTCGCCCCTTGGGCATTCTCGTTGCAGGCAAATATCTCTTGTCCCTTGCGATAAGGGTCAAGGTCGCTGCAATGTTGCGCGTCGCCATGCCCGAGTCCCGTGGTGGACAGTCCCTTGCCGTTATCATCAATGACCATTGAGCCATAGACAATCTCGTCCCGTCCGTCCCAATCCACGTCGGCGATGCCGAAGTTGTGGTAGCCTTGTCCGTACCAAGGACTGCCAGGCGTGTTGTTCGCCCATCTCCAACGTTCCGTCAACCTATGTGTTTCCGGATCCACATCGTAGGCCACCATCTTATGGCGCGTGTAAATCCCCCTGGCCAAGAAGATGCTCGGCTTGCGCCCGTCAAGATAAGGCGCACCGAAGAAGAACTTATTGGAACGGTGGCCGTAACCGTCACCCCAGGCCGCGTTCAAGTCCGTTTCCCCGCTTTCCAACCTCGGCAAGGGAAAATCCATAGGCTCACCGTAGAGCCGGGCCGTGGCTCCTTCCATATATAAAAGGTATTCGGCACCAGCCGTGGCATAGGTCATATTGGCCGTGTGGGAAATCATATTACGATAATTAGCCGACATGTCGCCCACCGTAGCCTGCCGCGTCCCATCCGCGCCATAGACAATCGTGCCATCCATGGCCCGCATCAACACTTCGGCCTTTCCGTCCATGTCCCAGTCGTAGGCGATGATGTTCAGTTCCACCTGCCCGCTGCTGATCATGTTCGGCCCCACGTCGATGGACCACAGCTTGGTGCCGTCCAGTTTGTAGGCCTCAAAAAACGTATAGGCACTGTCGTTTGCCACGTCAAACAAGCCATCGTTGTTGTAAATGCGCTTCACAATGACTTCCATCTGCCCGTCGCCATCCAGGTCGGCCGCCGTAGCATCATTAAGGATATAATCGCCCGTGATGTCCGCGCCACGGCGCGAATACACCTGCCCCATGGGAATCTCCAAATACTGCTTGTTCCACACCGCAACCGGTACGCATGCCTCTTGCTCCACGCCACGCACCACGGCCTTCACCGTATAGGTCGAAGCTTGTGTGCCGTCAGAGTCCGTGAAATTGGACACCTCCAACGGTTCTGCATTCACCTTCACCCCATCTCGGTAGAGGTTATAACGCGTATCGTAATACTCCGTACCATCGATACGCCAACTCGCGAACACACCGTCCGCAGTCTTGACAGCCACCAGCCCCCGGTCGAGCACGTCCATCATTCGCTGGGCATACACCAAAGGTGCGCACCCCGCCAACAAAAACAAAGATAGAATTTTCTTTCTCATGATATCCATTAGGTTAACTCGCTTGATAGATTCACAAAGGTAGGAAAATCCATAGACCGAGCCAAAGCCCCATCAGTTTTTAACACTCACTCATCGGAATGATGTTCCATGGGAAAGGAAAACCTATTTTTCAAAAAAGGCGCGACGAGTCGCGCCTTTATAACACTCCCTTGCTCGATGGCAGTTCAAAATGACGGATGTCGCGCCGCACGGCCATCCGCAAGCTGCGCGCCAACGCCTTGAAGATGCCTTCTATCTTGTGGTGCTCGTTCGTGCCCTCCGCCTTGATGTTAAGGTTCATCCTGGCCGCGTCGCTCAGGCTCTTAAAGAAATGGAAGAACATCTCGGTGGGCACCTCCCCGATTTTCTCACGATGGAACTCGGCATCCCACACCAACCACGGACGCCCGCCGAAATCAAGGGCCACACTGCACAGGCAGTCGTCCATGGGCAGGCAATAGCCGTAACGCTCTATGCCGCGCTTGTCACCCAAGGCACGGGCCAGGCATTCACCCAAGGCCAATGCCGTGTCCTCTATCGTGTGGTGCTCGTCCACCTGCAGGTCGCCCGCCACGCGGATGTACAAGTCCATGCCGCCATGCTTGCCAATCTGTTCCAGCATGTGGTCGAAAAAGCCGAGCCCGGTGCGTATGTCGCAACGCCCGCTGCCATCCAAGTCCAGGCGCACTTCGATGTCCGTCTCCTTCGTGGTGCGGCGCACCTGCGCCCGCCGCTCCCCGGCAAACACAAATTCGGCAATGCTGTCCCAATCTCCCACATAACGAATGCGCTCGTCCGTGGACGAATCTTCATCCCTCTGCTTCAGTATCAAGGCGCGGCATCCCATGTTCAAAGCCAGCTGCGCATCGGTCTCGCGGTCGCCGATGACCCAACAGGCATCCATGTCGTAGTCACCGGAAAGATAACGCCCCAACATGCCCGTGCCGGGTTTGCGGGTAGGAAGCCCTTCGGAAGGGAAACTGCGGTCGATGAGCACGTCATCGAACGTCACCCCTTCGCCGGCCAATGTCCGCATCACGAAATCATGCACCGGCCAAAACGTCTCCTCAGGGAAAGAGGGCGTACCCAACCCGTCCTGATTCGACACCATGACAAACTCGTAGTCCGTATGGCACCGGATGAACCCCAACGCCCGCATCACGCCGGGCACGAACTCCAGTTTCCCGAAGGCATCAATCTGCTCGTCCGCCGGTTCCTTGATCAAGGTTCCGTCGCGGTCGATAAACAAGGCTTTCTTCTTCATCTTCCGCCCTCCTCTGCCTTATAAGTCCTCAAAGCACCTAACAGGCGGCTGTTTTCCTGCGGGGTACCAATGGTCACGCGCAAGCAATCGCCGCACAACTCCACACGCGAACGGTTGCGCACGATAATGCCCTGCCGCACGAGGTAGGCATAAATCTCGTCCGCCCCCGTGACCTTAGCCAAAAAGAAATTGGCATCCGACGGGAAGACTTTCTCACACACCTCCAACTCGGCAAAGGCCGCCATCACCTGCTCCCGCTCGCGGAGCAACACCCTCACCCATTTGTCCACATCGAAACGGCGGGCCAGCATTTCGGCCGCCTGTTGCTGGGTCAACTGGTTGACGTTATAGGGATACTTCACCTTGTTAAACAGCCCGATGATTTCTTCCTGGGCAAAAGCCATGCCCAGACGGATACCCGCACTGCCCCATGCCTTGGAGAAAGTGTTGAGCACGATGATGTTGGGATACTTGTCAAGCTCCGTGCGGAAAGGCTTTTGCGCGGAAAAGTCGGCATACGCTTCGTCAATCACCACCAATCCCTGGAAGTTCTCAATGACCTTGATTATTTCCTCGCGGTCGAGGTCGTTGCCCGACGGGTTGTTGGGCGAGCACAGGAAAACCAGCTTCGTCCGGTCGTCTGTCGCCGCCAAAAGCTTGTCGGCATCCAATGCAAAGTCCTTGTCCAACAAGACCGAACGATAAACCACATTATTGATGTCCGCACAAACTTTATACATGCCGTAAGTAGGCGCGATGGCCACCACGTTGTCTTCCTTCGGCTCGCAGAAAATGCGAAACACCAAATCAATGGCCTCGTCGCTCCCGTTGCCCAAGAATATCTGCCCGGGACGCACCCCCTTCAGCGGGGCCAACGCCGCCTTCAATTCCGACTGCAAAGGATCCGGATAACGGTTATAGGGCGTGTTATAGGGATTCTCGTTGGCATCCAAAAACACAGACGCTTCCGCTCCATGGTATTCGTCGCGCGCCGAACTGTAAGGCTTCAATGCCCATATATTCGGCCGCACCAATTGCTGCAAAGGTTTCATTTCACTTCATCTTTAATCGTTTCCATCCTTAGTTTCATCGCATTCCGGTGTGCGTCAAGATGCTCGCCAGCCGCCATGCAGGCCACGGCCTCGCCAATCGCCCGCACACCCTGCGGAGCCAGCTCCTGAAACGTCACCTTACGGCAATAGCTGTCCAAGTTCACCCCGTTGTAGGCCATCGCGTAGCCGTTGGTCGGCAAAGTGTGGTTCGTGCCAGAGGCATAGTCTCCCGCGCTCTCCGGTGTGTAAGAGCCAAGGAACACGCTTCCCGCATTGACCACTCTTTCCGCAACCTGCAGATAATCGGCCGTCTCGATAATCAAGTGTTCCGGCGCATAGCGGTTCACCAAAGCCAAGGCCTCGTCCATATCACGCACCAGTATCAGTTTGCTGCACTCCAAAGCCTTCCCGGCAATTTCCTTGCGCGGCAACACGGCCAACTGGCGCTCCACCTCTTCTTGTACTTTGTCCAACAACGCCTCGTCCGTTGTCACCAACAACACTTGGCTGTCCACCCCATGCTCGGCTTGTGAAAGCAAGTCGGCGGCCACGAAATCGGGACGAGCCGTGGCATCGGCCATCACAGCTACCTCGGAAGGCCCTGCAGGCATGTCGATGGCCACATCGTGCAAGGAGACCTGCTGCTTGGCCGCCATGACATACTGGTTACCGGGGCCGAATATCTTATACACCTTGGGGACGGTCTCCGTGCCATAGGCCATGGCACCGATGGCCTGCACTCCTCCGGCCTTGAAAATACGATCCACACCGGCCACACGGGCTGCACACAAGATTGCCGGATTCACTTTCCCCTCGCGGTCGGGCGGAGTGCAAAGCACAATTTCCCGACATCCTGCAATCTTGGCCGGAGTGGCCAACATCAGCACGGTGGAAAAGAGCGGCGCCGTGCCTCCGGGAATGTACAAACCGACTTTCTCGATGGGTATAGACTTCTGCCAGCACGTCACGCCCGGGCAGACTTCCACCTTGTGCGTCTCAAACCGCTGGGCGGCATGGAACGTGCGGATATTCTCATGTGCCAGCTCCAATGCCGCCTTCAACTCCGGCGACACCAGCCGCTCCGCCTCGTCCATTTCTTCACTGGTGACGGCCAAGCTCTCCAGTTCCACCCTGTCGAACTGCTTCTCGTATGCCTTCACGGCGCGGTCCCCCTCGGCCTTCACGTCGGCCAAGATCTTGCAGACCGTCTCGCGCAACGTCTCCACATTCATCACGGGACGTTTCAGGAGCACGTCCCACTCCTCTTCTCTCGGATATTTGATCACGTTCATTTCAGTGTTCTCCTTATACCTTATTATATATATGTGCGCAAAGTCAAAGAATCATCTTCTCCACCGGCACGACAAGAATCCCCTGTGCGCCCAGCTCCTTCAGTCTGGAGATAATCTCCCAAAAACGGGATTCGTCAATGACCGTATGCACACTGCTCCATCCTTCCTGTGCCAACGGCATCACCGTGGGGCTCTTAGCCCCAGGCAGTACGGCCACCACGTCCTTCACCCGTTCCGTAGGAACGTTCATCAGCACATATTTCTTGTCTTCCGCGCTCTTCACCGCCTCAATGCGGAACAACAGTTCGTCCAACACGGCTTTCTTCTCTGCGCTGATGTCACGGTTTCCAATCAGCAAAGCCTCGCTTTTCATCACCACGGCCACCTCCTGAAGATTGTTGCTCACCAACGTGGAGCCAGAACTTACGATGTCAAAAATGCCGTCGGCCAAACCGATGCCCGGGGCAATCTCCACCGAACCGGTAATCACATGGATGTCGGCATTCACACCGTTGTCCGCCATGTACTTCTGCAATATCCGCGGATAAGATGTGGCAATCTTGCGGCCATTGAACCACGAAAGACCGGGATAGTCCACCGTCTTGGGAATGGCCAAAGACAGACGGCACTTGCTGAAGCCCAAACGCCGCACAATGACGGCATCTTCCTCGCGCTCCACAAACTCATTCTCACCCACGACACCCAAATCCGCCACGCCACTGGCGACAGACTGCGGAATGTCGTCGTCGCGCAAGTAGAGCACTTCAATGGGGAAGTTGGAAGCCTGCACCAACAAGGTGCGTTTGGATGAACTCACTTTGATGTCAGCCTCCGCCAAGAGCGCCATCGTGTCTTCATAAAGCCGTCCTTTGGACTGCACTGCAATTCTAAGCATATCTTTTTTCTATTTTAAATGTGATTGTCAAACATTAAAAAAGGCTCACCGTCACTTCGGCAAGCCTTTATTCTTGTATTTCCCTTGGACACACGCCCCAAAGCCTACCGATTAGCAACCGTTAGGATGATGATGGTGACGTGCAACGATATTCTTCATTCTTTTCTCAACTTTGCGGCAAAGATAAGCCTTTTCCGGCAAACGCGCAATGAAAAAGGCAAGAAAAAGCAAAAATATCTTCCATTTTCTTCATTTGGCACGTCTGCACCTTACGATTCCATTTCAAGCACCCCGGAAATCAGCAGATGTAATCCACACAAGAACGATTCTCCTTGCAATCCTTCAGCAAAGCCGCCACCGCCACGTGTGCCGGATGCGCGGAATAAGCCTTCACATCGTCCATCGTATCAAACTCGCCATAGAGAGCGATGTCAAACGTCTCTGCCGGATTGGCATTCAACCCCACTTCTATCTTGCGGATAAACGGGATTTGTTCCGGCAAAGCCTCGATTCCCGCCTTAAAAGCGTCCATCACTTCCCGCTTCTTCCCGGCATCCATGGCCGGATTCAACTGAAACAACACAATATGTTTAACCATAATCCTTAAAATTTTCGACATTCACCATTTCTTCACCCGCCCGAACCGCCTCCTATATTCGCGAAGCAAATATACGCAAAGGCGAGCGACAAGACAAGGAAAAGCCCACAAAAAACCAGCTTCTCCGACACAAAAGCCGCAAAAAAGACGTATATTTGCACACATAGAAAGAAATGCTTATGTACATTATCGGCATCGCAGGAGGTACGGGGTCGGGAAAGACCACGGTGGCGCGGAAAATCATCGAAAGCTTGCCCCAAGGGGAAGTGGCTCTCATCCCGCAAGACTCTTATTATATTGAAGCGACGGAACTGTCCATGGCAGCACGCCGCAAAATCAATTACGACCACCCGTCGGCTTTCGACTGGGACTTGCTCATCCGGCAAGTAAGCGACTTGAAAGCCGGCAAAGCCATCGAGCAACCCACTTATTCCTACCTTGAATGCGACCGCCTGCCGGAAACCATCCGCGTGGAGCCGCGCGAAGTCATCCTCATCGAAGGCATACTCGCCTTGTATTCAAAAGAACTGCGCGACCTGATGGACTTGAAAATTTTTGTAGATGCCGACCCGGACGAAAGACTGATCCGCGTGATAGAAAGAGACATCGCGGAGCGCGGAAGGACAGTGCAGATGGTGGTGGATCGTTACCTTTCCGTACTCAAGCCCATGCACCTGGAGTTCATCGAGCCTACCAAACGTTATGCCGACCTCATCATCCCCCAAGGCGGAAACAACGAAAAGGCCATCGGCATCATGCGCACCTGTATCCTCCACCGGCTACACGCCCCGCACGACCATTTCCCTGCCGGCTTATGACAAAACCATTCCACATGCTGCTTGCCTGCGCCATAGGCTTCTTGTGCCTGTCGTGCGAAGAAAAGGAAGAGAAGCGCGTCTCGCCACTGGGCATCACGGAAAGCAAAGACACGGAAGGAACGGGGTATGACTTGCCCGAAATCCAAGAGTCGGGCGAACTGATTGCCGCCACGCTTTCCGGGCCAGACACCTATTATGAATATAAAGGACGTGGTTGCGGACTGCAATTCGAGATGGCGGAAAACTTCGCCAACGCCATCGGCACCCGTCTGCGGATGGAAACCGTGCGCGACACGGCAGAATTGCTGCGACGGCTGGAAGCGGGTGAAATCGACCTTGCCGCCTTGGAAATACCCGTCGGACGGGCCCATGGAGAAGAGCTGCGACCCGCAGGCGCATGGTCGGCTTCCAATGACACGGCCCGCACCAAGAAAGAACAATGGATGGTGCGCACAGACGCACCATTGCTGGCCGAAGCGTTGGACAACTGGTACAAACCGGAAATGCGCAAGACACTTATGAACCGCGACCGGCTGCGGTTCGTACCGGGCGGAGGGGTGAAACGCCGCGTCCGCGCACCCATACAAAACCGCGCCAAAGGCATCATCTCATCCTACGACTCTTATTTCATCCGCCACAGCCGAGGCATCGGATGGGACTGGCGGCTCATGGCCGCACAATGTTATCAGGAATCGGGCTTCGACCCGCAAGCCGTGTCATGGGCCGGCGCACGCGGGCTGATGCAAATCATGCCCGAAACGGCGGCACACCTCGACCTGCCAGCCCACGAAGTACACCAACCGGAGAAAAACATCGGGGCGGCCGCCCGTTACTTGCGCGAGCTGGAACAAAAGTTCCGCGACGTGCCAGGACGGCTTGAACGTATCCGCTTCGTACTGGCAGCCTACAACGGCGGAAGCGGACACGTGCGCGATGCCATGGCCTTGGCCCGCAAGCACGGCAAGAACCCGCATTCGTGGAAAGAAGTGTCGCCATTCATCCTAGGCCTGGCACACCCGCAATACTACAACGACCCAGTAGTGCAATATGGCTACCTGCGGGGAGAAGAAACTTACGGATATGTGGAATCCATCATGCGCCGCTGGGAGCGTTACCGCACCGTGGGACATGCAAGCCTCTCCGGTGCCGCGCCGGCACCGTCACGCCGCAACTCACGTGGCGGTTTCAAAAGCAAGGTGCTCAGTGCAGAAGAGCTGGAAGCCAAATCGAAAGAAGAAATCGAATGACACGCCGGGACGAAAAACAGATTCCGCAGCCACAGGACAAACACCGCTATGCCCCGTTCGAGCAACGCATACGCCTCACCGTGACCCGATGGGACAACCGTTCCATCTATGGGCGGGACATGAACCACGAAGAGGGCGGCGTCGTGGAAGCCCGTTATGCCACGGAATCGTCCGACGCATTCGCTGCCTTGGCCGGACAACTCTATGAAGGTGCCGGGCTCAACCTGCTGTCCGTGGAAGTGAAATCCACAGAAGCCGAAAACGGGTCCGTCCGGCAAATCCTTTTTCCGGAGCTGCTCGTACTGGAGCCGGACTTCCTTATTGACATTACCGCACTTTGTGCCTGCATGAAGCCATACGGGCATTCACCCTACACCTATTTTTTGTCCAAGTTCAGCCCGTCTCCCCGGTCGGCTGCCATACAAATGGGTAACGCCGCCAACCAGTTCCTTGACGACTGTGTGAACGAACCGGAAAGCGAAGCAGACACCGACGAAGAAACCCTCTACCTGCGTTCCATCAGGCGGAGTTTCCGCCACGACCCGCTGGCCTGGTCCACCCTGCCGGACATCGACCGCGATTTTTTCGACCGTTGCCGCCAACAATTCCACCACATCCGCGAAAACGTGCGGCACCATTTCGGCATCGCCCGGATAGACACGAAACACGCACAAGTGCAACTGGAACCCGCCTTCCTCTGTGAAGCCCTCGGGCTGCAAGGACGCATGGACTTGCTGGCAGGAAACGGGAAAAAACTGATTGAGCTGAAAAGCGGGAAGGCCGACGAATACCCGGTGCGGACGCCCAAATATGAACATCAGATGCAAATGGCGCTCTACAAGGAAATCCTGCATCACAGCATGGGGCTTTCCCGCGATGAGGTGCAATCGTTCCTTTTCTACTCCCGCTACCCGCAATGCTATGCCATCGACATGCCACGCGAGGACATCCGCCGCGCCATTGCCTTGCGCAATGCCATCCTGCACCTCGAACGCAGGCTGCGCAATGGAGAAGCGCGGCAAATCGTGGATGAGCTCAGCGAAGAACAAATCAACCTCACGGGACGAAGGGACAATTTCTACCTGCGCTACCTGCGCCCCGGCATCATGGAAATCCTCGCCCCGCTCAAACAGGCAGAAGGCGTGGAAGCCGCTTATTTCCAACGTTTCCTGACGTTTATGGAACGCGAACAATTCCTGGCCAAGGAAGGAAGCGCGGGCGGACATTCCCCCGGCGGATTCGCGGAAACATGGCGGGGAAGCCTTCAGGACAAACTGCAGGAGGGACACATCCTCACCGACCTGGAACTTCATCCGGAAACCGACGCGGAAGAAGCCGTGACGGGGTTCTCCGCCGGCCTGCCCGATTACGGGACCGACTTCCTCCCCGATTTCCGCGCAGGCGACATGGTAATGCTCTACGAACGGAACGACAACCGGGACACCGTGGCCCACAAACAGTTTTTCCGCTGCACGGTGGAAAACATCCAGCCGCAGAGCATCCACCTGAAACTGGCCTACAAGCAACGCCACGCCGACGTGTTCCCGCAAAAGAGCCGCTATGCCATCGAACCGGGATACATGGATGCCACTTTCAACCAAGCCTATCGCGGGCTATTCCAACTACTGAAAGCCCCTAAGGAACGGCAGGAACTTCTCTTAGGGCAACGGTTGCCATCCTTTTCCCGGACAGCCACCCTCCATCGCAATTACCCGGACAAGGCCATCGGCCACATCCTCCTGCAGGCCAAGAAAGCTGACGACTATTTCCTGCTCGTGGGGCCTCCCGGCACTGGCAAAACTTCCGTTGCCCTGAAAGCCATGGTCGAGGAGTTCCTTGCCGACACGCCGCAAAAAAACATCCTGCTCATGGCCTACACCAACCGGGCCGTGGACGAAATCTGCGCCATGCTCTCCGCCCTGGAGCCTATGCCGGACTACATCCGCATCGGCCAAGAAGACTGTTGCGCCCCCGAATTCCGCCCAAAACTGATGCGACAAGCCATCGGAGGAGCCGCGTCGCGCCGCGAGATTTACGAACGATTGGCACCCGTGCGCGTCTTCTGCGGCACGGTCAGCAGCCTTTGCGCACGAACCGAGCTGTTCGCCCTGAAACCGATAGACATCGCCCTTGTGGACGAAGCCTCACAGGTGCTTGAGCCACAACTCCTCCCCCTGCTCTGCGCCACGACGGAAGCCCATCGCGGAGATTATAACCTGTCGCGCTGCGCCATTGGCAAATTCATCCTCATAGGAGACCACAAACAACTTCCCGCCGTTGTCGTACAACCCCAGGAGGACTCCCGTGTGGATGACCCCGAACTGCAAGCCATCGGACTTACGGACTGCCGCAACTCGCTTTTCGAACGGCTCCACAACCTTTCGCGCATGCAAGGCACAGAAAAAGAAGCCGTGGCCATGCTCCACCGGCAAGGACGCATGCACCCGGAAATCTGCGATTTTGTCAATCGGAAATTCTACGGAGGAAAATTGGCCGCCGTTCCCCTCCCGCACCAGGAAGAAACACTCACGATGGCAAACGGACAAGACCCGTGGACCACATTCGTGTCGCACACCCGCATCGGATTCGTCCCCACCATGCCGGAAGAAGGCCGATTCCATCAAAAAAGCAATCCGCGCGAAGCCGACACGGCGGCACGAATCATCAGCATCCTGCGCCATCTTCACGATGGAATAAGCGGACAACTGTCGCGCCACATCGGCATCATCGTCCCCTTCCGTGCACAAATCGCCTGCATGCGGCAAGCCCTCGCCCCGCTCAACCTTCCCGACATCGGCGAACTTACCATAGACACCGTAGAACGCTTCCAAGGCAGCCAGCGCGACGTCATCATCTTCAGTGCCACCGTCTGCCGGGAAAACCAACTCGCCTTGCTCTCAGAGCCTGTGCCCGCAGAAGACGGACAAATGGTGGACCGCAAACTCAACGTGGCCCTGACCCGCGCCCGCAAGCAATTCTTCCTCATTGGCAACGAAACGGTACTCAGGCAATGTGAAGCCTACCGCGAGCTGTTGGATTTCATCGGGGAAGAACGCACGTTGCGGCAGTAAAACCTCAGCGCAGAACAAACAAGAACTTTGTTCGCAATAGAAATAGCACCCGCTTTGCAAGCAAGGTATCTTATTGGCTCATCGAAGTATATCTTACTTTGAAAGACGAGACAAAACCGGTTTCTTGAACTTTCCCATAACAGGACGTTTCTCATAAAGCACATAAAAGCCGCGTTCGTAATGAAGTATCTTCACGAC
>CALULT010000058.1 GCA_944321565.1 uncultured Paraprevotella sp.
TTCATGGAGGATGCCACGAGCGAGTGCGGCGGCGTGATGAGCTGCGTCACCGAGACCATCTCGGTCTACGACCCGAACACGGGTACCGGCACGAGCGCCTCCATCAACGGCAACGAGACCCAGATGGCCGGGGCGGTGGCGGTGGCCGCCGTGTGGGACAGCCTGAGCTGCCTTGTCGATAACGACCTGAATTCGGCCTTCATGATGATGAATACCGTGACGGTGGGTGGCGGCAACATCATCGCCGTGAAGACCGGGCGCACGCTCGACTTCCGCCACCAGCTTTGCCTGCTGGTGGACGAGAAGACTTACGCGGCGGGCGTGAAGGTGGGCGGTTGGCTCACCGTGCGGACCTACTACCGGGGCGTGGCCACGGGCGACGAGTTCACGGAATGGAACGTGCTGGGCGTGAACGCCATCGGATACGGCGACAAGAGCGTGATGGTGATGCAGTCCAAGCAGCGGTATGACGAGATACGCCTTGAGGTGGCCGGTATCGCAAACGTGCTGGAACCCCAGAAGTTCTACGGCTTCTTCCTGCGCGGCGACATCGACAACGGCGGCATCCCCGACTGCCAGGACCCGGAGTGCTGCTTCGCCAATGTGGACAGCCTGACGATAGACCCCTTGTGCGTGGGCGACTCCATGTATCTCTCCGGCAAGGACATGACCGAGAGCGTTTACCGCCTGACGATGCCGGAACAGAAGGTTGACACGACCTTCACCACCGACCAGAAGGGATATTTCCGCTTAGGCTTCCGGCTCGACGTGGCCGGACGCTACCAGATGCAGTTCTACGACGGGAGCGGCAACCTGGTGACTGCCTCGCCCTATTCCGTGCATCCGCTGCAGACCACGTGGAAGACGCAGCCGGTGAACCGCGACTGGAACGAGTGGACCAACTGGACTAACGGGTCGCCCTATTGCTGCACGGACGTGATTATTCCCACGGGGGCGGCGGCCTACCCGCTGCTGACCGATACCGTGGGTGCGGGCAATCCCGACGAATATTGCTGCGAAGACATCCACTTCGAACCGGGCGCGGCGGTGGATGTGGCCCCGAAACTGAACTACATGCGGGCTTGGACGGAGATGGAGCTTGCTCCCAATCGCTATTACCTGCTTTCTGCCCCGCTGAAGAACACTTACACGGGCGACGTGTTTGTGCCCGAGGCGATGCTGGGTGTGCAGACGGGCGAATACTTCACCGACCTGACGGCGGCCAACAGCCCGCAGAACCGCTACAACCCGCGCATCTACCAACGGCGATGGGCCGCGACGGCGCAGGGACAGCTGCGGGATCACAATGTGGAGGTGTCTTTGGGCATAGATGATGCTTTCGTTGGTGAAGGCATCGGTGTCGATTGGACGAAATGGTCGCGCAACTTCAACCATCTGAAAACGCGGTATGGCGAGGGCGAAGGCTTTTCCGTGTGGGTGGACAATGGCGAGCTGCCTGCCACGCAGGCTTTCCGCTTCCGTTTCCCGAAGGAGCATGCGCGCTACAATTACTATGAGGATTTCGACCATTCGTTGCTGGAGGATGTCTATGAGGATTTTTCATCGGAGGACAGGGCAGACAACAAACGTTTCATTTATGAGGCGGAAAGCGACGGAAACGTGGAGTGGACTTACGTGCGCCGCCGTGCGGCGGAAAGAGAAGACGCGGAGACGCGGGACGTCACCTCACAGGGTCGCACGGTCTATACGGGCATGTTGCCCCTCACGTTGCACGTGACACAGGAAAATGGCGGGCGGACGCAAAACTTCCTGCTGGGCAACCCGTTCATGAGCCGCGTTTACCTGAAGGGTTTCTTCGATGAGAATCCGGGAGTCGCCGCCGTGCGGGTGTATGACGGGACGAATTACGTGACCGCGACGCCTGGCGGCCTTTCCACCGGCGCGGCGGACTACATCAGTCCCATGCAGGCGTTCTTCGTCACGGTGGATGAAGCGGCCGATGGGATAGACATTTCGTTTGACGAGAATTGTCTGCTGCCGGAAGAGGCGGCGGACGGGAACAGTGACGCGGCTACGCAGGCCCTGCTGCGCGTGACTGCCGATGACGGGCGGAAGCGGGCCGCCACACTACTGGTATCAGGGGCGAACTGCGGGGTGGCCACGCTCTTCGACGAAGAGGTGCCACCATCGTTGTCGGTGTTCAGCCTGTCTGAGGGCGATGCCTTTGACATCCGCTGCATGGCGGAAGAAGGCGGCACTCCGCTTGGCGTTTATTGTCCGGAGGGGTGCGACAGCCTGACGCTGCATTTCGCGGGCGAAGGCGGGCTGGACGTGGCGGACTACCGTCTGTTGGACCGTGCCACGGGTGCGCTTTGGGAATTGGACGCGCCGGTGGTGTTGCGCAAGGCAGGGTCTTCTGCGGGCCGTTACGTGGTGGTGGTGTCGGACTACGAGCCGGCACCGGCACCAGTTGCCGAAGAGGTGTATGTGGAATTGCAGGGCGGGACAGCCACGGTGCACAGTGCCGGTGCGGGAATTGCGCAAGTGTCGGCCTATGCCACGGACGGCCGCTGCACGGCGGTTGCCGATGCCCATGGTGCACAGCAGGCGTCGCTCCCCCTTCCGCAAGGGGTACACATCCTGCAGGTGCGTCTTGCAGACGGCGCGACCCGTTCGTTCAAGATGTTGGTCCGCAACTGATTCGCGGCATTTCCGCGAAACCTGAAAGTGCTTATATGACGCATGTGCAAGCACCCCCCGAAGTCGCACATGCAATATATAAACCGGGCACTTTGGAGGCCATCCCTTTGGGTGGTTTCTTTAAAGATGCATTTTGTACAGTTTAGATCTCTTGCCTTTCTGCGCTGTGAAGCGCGGGAAGGCTTTTTGAATCCCGCAAACAGCCGGGGGATGCGTCCGCATGGCGAATAGAG
Source organism: uncultured Paraprevotella sp. (assembly GCA_944321565.1). GTDB lineage: Bacteria > Bacteroidota > Bacteroidia > Bacteroidales > Bacteroidaceae > Paraprevotella. The sequence goes on from CALULT010000058.1 coordinate 2,895, forward strand.
CTTTTTTGGGAACTGTTCCTAATCTTGGGGATTTAACAACTGACGAATATTCGTTTGTAATCAAATGCCCTGTTTCCCGCCGCTTGCCCATGCGGAGAAAAACTCCTCCTGCAAGGCGGAGGAGTTTTGCCTCCGGACGGACAAACTCTTTGCTTGATTGATTTCAAATCTGTCGCAGCATATCAACGGGGGAGCATGAAACCGTTCTTCCCCACTGAATTTCGACTACGTCGTTTTTCCTCTTCAGAATCGCTAAGTTGTATGGCTATCCCCACTGAATTTTCGCTGCCCCACAAACTGACTGTTTTGTGCCATTAACAATGGTTCCATAGAATACAAGAAGAAGGCAATCCGCGCCCTTGCGTCAGACTGCCTTCTTTCTTCGTTGGACTACCAGGACTCGAACCTGGAAAAACAGGACCAGAATCTGTTGTGTTACCATTACACCATAGTCCAGTTCAACTTTTTTCTTTGTTGGGCTACCAGGACTCGAACCTGGAAAAACAGGACCAGAATCTGTTGTGTTACCATTACACCATAGCCCAATTCTGCATTTCGACTGCAAAGGTAGCTACTTTTTTTGAACCGACAAATTTTTTATTTGCTTTTTTCACTCTTCGAAACCATTCCAGTCGCTCCCGACGGCATGTGGCTGTTACACTTCCGCTGCAAGCTGCGGCAAGAGGGCATATTACCTAAAAAAAACAAAAAGCAGCTTGTTTTGGGCGCAAAAATTGAAATGATAACATATTATGTGTTATCTTTGTCCGACATTTACGCATAAAATAACGAATGGACGAAACACAACAATTGGTAAAAGCCATCACTGAAGGCATACAAGAAAAGAAAGGAAAACAAATAGTCGTGGCAGACCTGAGAAACATCGGCGATACCATCTGCCAATACTTCGTCATTTGCCAAGGGAATTCCCCCTCGCAAGTAGAAGCCATCGCGGATTCCATTGTTGAATTTACCCGCAAAAAGGAACAAGTGAAGCCCGCCGCTATCGACGGCCTGCGCAATGCCGAATGGGTGGCCATGGATTACAGTGACATCATCGTACACATTTTCCTGCCCGCTGCGCATGACTTCTACGATATTGAACACTTATGGGAAGATGCAAAGCTGACGTATCTCCCCGACATAGATTAAACCAACTTGCACCCTAGATGAACGAAAAAGACAATAAGAACAAAGCACCCAAGTTCAACCTGAGCTGGGTCTATGGCATTATCGTAGTAGTGCTGATTTACCTGCTGTTCACCGGGAACGAAGGCAACAGCTCGCAGAGCATCAGTTACACACAATTCGAACAGTATGTGAACGACGGATATGCCAAAAACATCGTGGCCGCCAAGGACAAGGGCGTGTTGCGCATGTACGTCAAGACGGAGCATGTGAAAGACGTGTTCAAGGGCGATGTGAGCAAATTGGGCGTCAACCCCTACGTCGAAGCCGAATACGCTTCCAACGACAAACTGATGGAACTCATCGACAAGGCTCAGCAGGAAAAGAAATTCACGGGAGAGTTGCGCTTCGAACAGAGCAACGACATGATGAGCAACATCTTTTGGAACTTCTTCCCGCTCTTCATCCTCGTGGCCATCTGGATTTTCATTATGCGCCGCATGGGCGGCGGGGGGCCTACGGGAAGCAACGTGTTCAGCGTGGGGAAGAGCAAGGCGCGGCTGATAGAAAAAGGTGAAGGCACGAAAGTCACCTTCAAGGACGTGGCCGGGCAGGCCGGGGCCAAGATGGAGGTGGAAGAAATCGTGGAATTCCTGAAAAATCCGAAGAAATACACGGACTTGGGCGGTAAGATTCCAAAAGGTGCCTTGCTGGTGGGGCCTCCGGGAACAGGTAAGACACTGTTGGCCAAGGCCGTGGCGGGAGAAGCCAACGTGCCGTTTTTCTCCCTTTCCGGTTCCGACTTCGTGGAAATGTTTGTCGGTGTGGGTGCCAGCCGTGTGCGTGACTTGTTCCGCCAGGCTAAAGAGAAAGCGCCGTGCATCATCTTTATTGACGAAATCGACGCAGTGGGACGTGCGCGCGGTAAAAACCCGGCCATGGGAGGCAACGACGAACGCGAAAACACGCTCAACCAGTTGCTCACCGAGATGGACGGCTTCGGCACCAACAGCGGCGTCATCATCCTGGCCGCCACCAACCGTGTGGACATTCTGGACAAAGCCCTGCTCCGTGCCGGACGTTTCGACCGGCAAATCCACGTTGATTTGCCCGACCTGAACGAGCGCAAAGAGGTGTTCAAGGTGCACCTGCGTCCTGTCAAGACCGACGACACGGTGGACATCGACATGCTGGCCCGCCAGACACCGGGATTCTCGGGCGCGGACATCGCCAACGTGTGCAACGAAGCAGCCCTGATTGCCGCCCGCCACGACAAGAAGACCGTCAGCAAGGACGATTTCCTGAACGCCGTGGACCGCATCATCGGCGGACTGGAAAAGAAAACCAAGGTCATGACCAACGAAGAGCGGCAGACCATCGCACTGCACGAGGCGGGGCATGCCACCATCTCGTGGTTCCTGCGCTATGCCAACCCTTTGGTTAAAGTGACCATCGTCCCGCGCGGACAAGCCCTCGGCGCGGCCTGGTACATGCCCGAAGAGCGGCAAATCACCACCAAGGAACAGATGCTCGACGAAATGTGTGCCACACTGGGCGGACGCGCTGCGGAAGAACTCTTCACCGGGCATATCTCTTCCGGTGCGTTGAACGACTTGGAACGGGTGACACGGCAGGCTTACGGCATGATTGCCTATTTCGGCATGAGCGACCGGCTGCCCAACCTGTGCTATTACCGCAACGACGAATACAACTTCACGAAACCTTATTCGGACCAGACGGCCCAACTCATTGACGAAGAAGTGAAGAAGATGATTGCCGAACAATATGAGCGGGCAAAGGCCTTGTTGCGCGAGCACCAAGACGGACACGCGCAGCTGGCCAAGGTGTTGGTGGAGCGAGAAGTCATTTTTGCCGAAGACGTGGAGAAAATCTTCGGTAAACGTCCATGGACCAGCCGCACGGAAGAACTGCTCATCCTGAACGAAGAAGCGGAAAAACAGAAAGCATCGGCTGAAGCCGAGGACAAGAATAAGGAAACGGAAGGAAACGGGGCGACAGTGGAAACGGACATTGCCCCGGTGAACGACAGTCCTGACGAAGGCAAGCAGGCGGGCGGGGACGCAACCCCGGCGAAAGGAAACGCTGAAACGCCGGAGAACGGAACTTCCCGATAAACAGAAATATCATGAGCGACAAGATGAAGAACCTGATGGTGCGCAGCCTGACCGGCATCGTTTTCGTGGCGGTCATGGTGGGTTGCATCCTGTGGGGCAGTGTGTCGTTCCAACTGCTCTTCATCCTTATCACGGGCATGAGCGTGTGGGAATTTTGCCACATCGTGAACGGACGGGACGACGTGCAGGTCAACACACCTATCTGCACGGTGTCGGGTGTCTATCTCTTTCTCGCCGTGTCGGGTTTCTGCAGCGGTCTCACTCCCGCCGGGGTCTTCATCCCTTATCTGCTCTCCGTCGTCTATCTGCTGACGAGTGAATTGTATCTCAAGAGTGGACATTCGCTGAACAATTGGGCGTTCACGATGATGAGCCAAATGTATGTGGCCCTGCCTTTCTCCGTGCTCAACGTGCTGGCATTCCAGCCCGAAGCTTCCTTCAGCCTTGGCGTGGCCTACCACAGCCTGCTTCCTTTGGCCGTGTTTGTGTTCCTGTGGGCTAATGATTCGGGTGCCTATTGTTTCGGTTCGCTTCTGGGGCGGCATAAGCTCTTTCCGCGCATATCTCCCAACAAATCTTGGGAAGGCTCCATCGGCGGAGGATTGGTGGCCATTGCCGCTTCGCAGGTTTTTGCCACTTATGACACGGTGCTTGGCCGTTGGGAGTGGTTGGGCGTGGCTTTGGTGGTCGTCGTGTTCGGCACGTGGGGCGACTTGGTGGAAAGCCTGCTCAAACGCCAGCTCGGGTTGAAAGACAGCGGGCATGTCTTGCCCGGCCATGGCGGTATGTTGGATCGCTTCGACAGTTCGTTGCTGGCCATTCCCGCGACGGCAGTTTATCTCTACACGCTCACGCTTTGGGCGTAGCATCCATGCTTGGCGCCTTCATCGTTTGCGTGAGGCTAACAATGCGATTATCTGTTCCGCCGCTTTTCCCGGTGCTCCCGTTTCGCCTAACTTGGCCGCCATTTCTTCGTAGCCTTCCAGCATGGCCTCCCTTCCTTTCCTGCCCGGCAATATGGTGTCCAATTCCCGCCGTACATTTTCCAACGTCATCCCGTCGGCCACCAGCTCCCTGACCACCTCGCGTCCCGTCACAAGGTTGACCAACGAAATGAACTTCACTTTCAAGATGTGGCGGCGGAGGAAAGACACCAGCCGTCCGCAAGCCGTGTAATAGCACACCACCTGCGGCACACGGAACAATGCCGTTTCCAACGTGGCCGTCCCGGAAGTGACCAAAGCCGCACAAGCATGGCTTAACACGCGGTAGGTCTGCCCATACACGATTGCCACCTGCGCCCCTTGCAAAACTTCGGCATAAAAGCTTTCCGGGATATTCGGTGCGGCGGCCAATACCGGCTCATAGTCGCCGGCGTATGCGGAAGCCGCTTTCAGCATGAGCGGGAGGTTGTCCTTGATTTCCTGTTTCCGGCTTCCGGCCAACAGGGCCAACACGGGTTTCCCCGTCAGCCCGTTGTCCCGGGTGAAACGTTCAAAAGTGTCGTCCGCAGAAGCCCGATAAGCCATTACCTCGTCGAGCGTGGGATTCCCCACGTAATGTATCGGGTAGTGGTGTTTCCCTTCAAAAAAGTCCACTTCGAAAGGCAAAATCGAGAACAGTTCGTCCACGTCGCGTTTGATGCTTTTGATGCGGTATTCTTTCCAAGCCCAAATCTTCGGCGAAATATAATAATACACCGGAATCTTGCCGTGTGCATGTACAAACTTCGCCACCGACAAGTTGAAACCAGGGTAATCTACCAATATGACCACGTCGGGCTGCCATTCCAAAATATCCCGCTTGCAATCTTTCATGTTGCGCAAGATGGCCGGCAGGTGCAACAACACGGGGATGAAGCCCATGTAAGCCAGATCCTTGTAATGGCGCACCAACGTGCCGCCTTGCGCCTTCATCAAGTCACCTCCGAAAAAGCGGAAATCGGCATCCGTGTCGCGCTGTTTCAGTTCCCGCATAAGGTGTGAGGCATGCAAGTCGCCGCTTGCCTCGCCAACAATCAGGTAATATTTCATAGCTTCTCCAAGTCTTTAAGCCCGGCCATGGCTTGATAAGCCGTCATGTCTATTTGCACGGGAGTGACCGCCACGAATCCATGGCGGAGCGCATACGCGTCCGTGTCCTGCTGTTCCGGTTCCAGGTCTACATAATTTCCCGTGAGCCAATAATACTTGTATCCGCGCGGATGCACGGCCCCGCACCATTCGTTGGCCCATGTCCCGTGTGCCATGCGGCAGACGCGCACCCCGGCATAACCGGCGGCTTTTGGAAAATTCACATTCAAACAAACCCCGTCCGGCAAGCCTTCGCGCAACACCCGCTCCGCGATGCCCCGCACGAACGGCGCGGCCGGCGAGAAATCGGCGTCCGCGTCGAAGTCGCACAACGAGAAACCCACGGAAGGAATCCCCTTCATGCAACCTTCAATCACTACGCCCATCGTTCCGGAGTAATGCACACTGACGGAAGAATTGTCGCCATGGTTGATTCCGCTGGCCAAAAGGGCCGGCTGCCGTCCGGCTTCGGCCTCCAACGCCAGCTTTACACAATCCACCGGCGTTCCCGTGCAGGCACAAACTTTCACCCCGGGCCGTTCCTCCACCACGCGGTAGCGCACAGGGTCGTGCGGCGTAATCCCGCAGGCGGAGCCAGACCGTGCCCTGTCGGGTGCCATCACCAGGATGTCGCCCAAAGGCGATAGCATGTCCACCAACGCATTCACCCCTTTGGCCTGCACCCCGTCGTCATTCGAAATCAAAATCAATGGTTTCCTGTCGTTCATTTTCATTTATGTTTGTGGGCACAAAAATACGAAAAAAGGTTTATAAGGTAGGCTTTTTCGCTGAAAAACATTATCTTTGCGCTGTAATGCTCCACGTAGTTATTAACAATATCGTCGAGTTATCAACAATTTAACGTTTCTGTCCGCCCGCGAAAGAACAAGGTCGGTTGGAATACGCTAATTTTGTGCCAACCAAATAGAATTGGATATGGGAAAAATAATTGCTTTAGCTAACCAAAAAGGAGGAGTGGGCAAAACCACGACTTCGATGAACCTGGCCGCTTCGCTGGCGACGTTAGAAAAGAAGGTGTTGCTCGTTGATGCGGACCCGCAGGCCAACGCGTCTTCCGGACTCGGGGTGGATGTGTCTGAAATCGACAGCTCCATTTATGAATGCATCATAGACCATGCGGACGTGCGCGACGCCATCTACACGACAGACATCGAAGGGCTCGACATCATTCCCTCGCACATTGACTTGGTCGGGGCCGAAATCGAAATGCTCAACCTGACCAACCGGGAAAGAATCCTTTCCGAAATCCTCTCTCCCATGAAAGGCGAATACGATTATATTCTGATTGACTGCTCGCCCTCGCTGGGGCTCATCACCGTGAATGCCCTGACGGCGGCCGACTCCGTCATCATTCCCGTGCAGTGCGAGTATTTCGCGCTGGAAGGCATCAGCAAACTGCTGAACACCATCAAAATCATCAAATCGAAACTCAACCCCTCGCTCGAAATAGAGGGCTTCCTGCTCACCATGTACGACAGCCGGTTGCGGCTGGCCAACCAAATCTACGACGAAGTGAAGAAACACTTCCAGGAACTGGTCTTCAAGACTGTCATCCAGCGCAACGTCAAACTGAGCGAGGCTCCCAGCCACGGGCTCCCCGTCATCCTTTATGACACGGATTCCACCGGCGCGAAGAACCATTTGGCCTTGGCCAAGGAAATCATCGAAAAAGAAAAGTAAGCCATGGCCGTACACAAAAAATACCCCGCTTTGGGACGTGGGCTGGACGCCCTGATTTCCACCAATGATGTGCAGACCGAGGGCTCGTCAACCATCAACGAGATTGACGTGGCCCGCATCGTGCCCAATCCCAACCAACCCCGGAGGGATTTCGACGAGGAAAGCTTGCAGGAGTTGGCCGGATCAATCGCCGAAATAGGCATCGTGCAACCCATCACGTTGCGCAAAATGGACGACGGGACGTTCCAAATCATCGCGGGCGAACGGCGGTGGAGGGCCTCGAAACAAGCGGGGTTGCGCACCATCCCGGCCTATATCCGCACGGCGGACGATGAAAACATGATGGAAATGGCCCTGATAGAGAACATCCAGCGCGAAGACCTGAACGCAGTGGAAATCGCATTGGCCTACCAGCACCTGATTGAACAATACGGGCTCACCCAAGAGAAGCTCAGTGAACGCATCGGGAAAAATCGCACGACCATCACCAATTACCTGCGGTTGCTCCGCTTGCCGGCTCCCATCCAGATGGCGTTGCAGAACAAGGAAATCGACATGGGTCACGCCCGTCCCTTGCTTGCGTTGGACAATCCCACGTTGCAAATCAAGCTTTTCCAACAAATCATCAAGGAAAAACTTTCCGTGCGCAAGGTGGAGGAGATGGTGAAAGCCCTGACCGAAGGAGAAAGCGTGAAAAGCGGCGGGAAGAAAATCACGCCCAAAGGCGCACGTCTGCCGGAAGAATACAACGCATTGAGAAGCAGCCTTTCCAAATTCTTCCAGACCAAGGTGCAACTCACCTGTTCGGAGAAAGGAAAAGGAAAAATCAGTATTCCCTTTGCCAACGAAGGAGAACTTGAACGCATTATCGAACTGTTTGACCGCATAAAGAATTGAAAAATTCCATTCTGACATATTGCCGCTTGTTGGCCCTGCTCGCCGTCTTGTGGATGTGCGGCGGCAACGTTGCCGCATCGGGGCGTGGCACTATCCTGGCTGACAGCCTGCAACATGCAGACAGCCTGGCAATGCAGCCAGCCCGGGACGGCGGCGCACCTGCGGATTCTTTGCATGCCACGGCCGACAGCATAGCTGCGGCCATGCCGCCACACGACACCATACAAGCCCCCGTGCCCGACAGCACGGCGATGGCCGTCGCCCTGGACACCACGGCCATCGGCCAGCAAAGCGACTCGCTGCTCAGGAACCTTCCCCTGACGGAAAAACGCTTCATCCCCGATCCCCAACGCGCCCTGTGGCTTTCGTTGGTGATTCCCGGCGCGGGGCAGATTTACAACCGCAAGTTATGGAAAATCCCCATCGTCTATGGCGGATTCCTCGGATGCCTCTACGCACTGACATGGAACAACCAGATGCTGAGCGACTACTCGCAGGCTTATTTGGACATCATGGACGACGACCCCAACACCAAAAGCTACGAAAACATGCTCCCGTTGAACTACAGCATCGAGGGGCGCGAGGACCAGTACAAGGAAATCTTCAAGAACAAAAAGAATTTCTACCGCAGATACCGCGACCTGAGCATCTTTTGCATGATTGCGGTCTATCTCTTGTCCATAGTGGACGCATACGTGGACGCAGAGCTTTCTTCCTTCGACATATCCAAAGACCTGGGCTTGCAGGTGGAACCTGCCATATTCAACTTCGGCAGGCGCAGGGGAGAAGCGGCTGTTGGCATCCAATGTAATTTAAACTTTTAAGACGCATGATAAGAAAAATCGGAATATGCTGCATGATGGCATGGTGCGCAATGGGGCTGCAGGCCCAGAACGACATCACCGTGCACGACGAGAGGACGGGAAAAGACGAAGTCATCGACCTGCCCGAAGGCATGACGTATGAAATAGACAGCCTGCTCCATGAATGGAACGCCAGGAATTATCTGGACATTGACGAACAATGCGAAAGTTCGGACGAGAACCCTGAATACAGCAAAGAGGAATACATCTCGCGCCTCAACCGCTTGCCTAACGTCATTGAGATGCCCTACAACGAAGTGGTGCGGAAATTCATTGACCAATATTGCACCCGCTTGCGCCGTTCCGTCTCCTACATGCTGGGAGCCAACAATTTCTATGTTCCCATCTTCGAAGAAGCCTTGGAAAGCTACCAGCTTCCGCTCGAACTCAAATACCTTCCCGTCATTGAGTCTGCCCTCAATCCCAGTGCCACCTCGCGGGTGGGCGCGGCCGGACTTTGGCAATTCATGATTACCACGGGGAAATCCTACGGGCTCGACGTGAACAGCCTGATTGACGAGCGCCGCGACCCCATCAAGTCGTCCTACGCGGCCGCCCATTACCTGCAAGACCTCTACAAAATCTTCGGCGACTGGACATTGGTCATCGCCGCCTATAACTGCGGGCCGGCCAACGTGAACAAGGCCATCCGCCGGGCGGGAGGCAGCCAAGACTACTGGCAGATTTATCCCTATCTCCCTCGGGAGACGCGCGGCTACGTGCCGGCTTTCATCGCGGCAAACTATGTGATGAACTACTATTGCGAGCACAACATCTGTCCGATGAATGCCACGCTGCCGCCCAGTACCGACACCATCATCGTCAACCGCGACGTGCATTTCGACCAAATCGTTGCCCTCTGCAACGTCAAGGCGGAAGAAGTGAAGGTGCTCAACCCGCAATACCGCACCGGGTTGATTCCCGGTTCCAAGAAGAGCTGCATCCTGCGGTTGCCCACACATGGCATCAGCGCGTTCATCGCCGCCGGGGATTCCGTATATAATTACAAGTCGGACGAGCTGTTCACTAACCGCAGGGAAGTGGCTGTCAACCAAACGGCAAGCCGCACCTCTCGCACGAGCAGCAGCAAGGCCAAAACTGTCGTCATCCGCCGGGGCGACACGCTGTCCACCATTGCCAAGCGGTATGGGACCACCGTGTCCAAGCTCAAGCGGCTGAACGGCATCAAAGGCACCAGCATCCGTGCCGGCAAACGCATCAGGGTCAGATAAACACACACACGTTGCAGCGAGGCAACAAGAACAAGAGGAGGTGACTTATGGACGATTCAACAAGAAAACTGTTCGATGAAGAGAAAATGGTGGACGACGCGTTCCGTCATTTAGTGGATACCTATTTGGCTTCACGCCATCGCAAGAAGGTGGAAATCATCACCAAGGCCTTCAATTTCGCCAAACAAGCCCACAAGGGAGTGCGCCGCCTGTCGGGGGAACCCTACATCATGCACCCCATCGCAGTGGCACAAATCGTGTGTAGCGAAATCGGGCTTGGTTCCACGTCCATTTGCGCCGCGCTCTTGCACGATGTGGTGGAAGACACCGACTACACGGTGGAAGACATCTCCAACATCTTCGGCCCGAAAATCGCGCAGATTGTTGACGGGTTGACCAAGATTTCGGGCGGCATCTTCGGCGACAAGGCTTCCGCCCAGGCGGAGTCGTTCAAAAAGCTCCTGCTCACCATGAGCGATGACATCCGCGTCATCCTCATCAAGATTTCCGACCGCCTGCACAACATGCGCACCCTCGGTTCGCAACCGGCCAACAAACAATATAAGATTGCGGGCGAAACGCTCTATATTTACGCCCCGCTGGCCAACCGGCTCGGTCTTAACAAAATCAAGGAAGAACTCGAAGACCTGAGCTTCAGGTATGAACATCCGGAAGAATACCAGCAAATCATCGAAAAGCTGGCCCAGACGCGGGAACACCGCGAGAGCCTCTTCGAGGATTTCACACGCCCCATCCGCGAGGAGCTGGACCGCATGGGCATCAACTACACCATCAAGGCACGCATCAAGACACCTTATTCTATATGGTGCAAGATGCAGAACAAGCATATCGAGTTCGAGGAGGTTTATGACATCTTGGCCGTGCGCATCATTTTCGAACCGCAGAACCAGGAAGACGAAATCAACGAATGCTTCCGCATTTACGTCTGTGCCAGCCGCATTTACAAGCCGCATCCCGAACGCTTGCGCGACTGGTTGAACCATCCGAAGGCCAATGGCTACCAGGCTCTGCATGTCACCCTGATGAGCCGCACCGGACAGTGGATCGAAGTGCAAATCCGTTCCACCCGCATGGACGAAATGGCGGAACAAGGGTTCGCGGCACATTGGAAATACAAGGAAGGCGGCAAGACCACGGCCGACAGCGAGGACGAATTGGAAAAGTGGCTGCACACCATCAAGGAAATCTTGGACGACCCTCAACCGAACGCCTTGGATTTCCTCGATGCCATCAAGCTGAATCTCTATGCATCGGAAATCTTCGTGGTCACCCCGAAGGGGGAATTCAAGACCATGCCGGCCGACTGCACCGCGCTGGACTTTGCCTTCAGCATCCACACCTTCTTGGGCAGCCATTGCATCGGTGCCAAGGTCAACCACAAACTGGTGCCTCTCAGTTACAAGCTCCACAGCGGTGACCAAGTGGAAATCCTGACCTCGAAAACCCAACGGGTGCAAAAAGAATGGATTAACTTTGCCACCACGGCCAAAGCCAAGGGCAAAATACAAGCCATCCTGCGCCGCGAAGAGCGTGAACAGCAGAAGGAAGGCGAGGACTTGCTCAACGAATTCTTCGAAAAGGCCGACATCGAGCCCAATAGCATCAACATTGACAAGCTGTGCGACCTGCACCACATTAAGTTCCGCGAAGAACTCTTCCGTGCCATCGGTTGCAAGAACATCGTGCTGGGCGATGCGGACTTGGATGTGCTCCACGACAAAGAGCCGGGTACAAAATCCGGTGGCTGGACGCACTTCATTCCTTTCCTGAAGAAGAAGACTACGGGCGGGAAAAACAAGAAAGAAACCGGAAACGCATCACAGGCGGCGACGGCTCCTTCCATTGACCGGAAGAAGACCCTCGTGCTGAGCGAAGAAACCATACCGGATTTCATCATTGCCGACTGTTGCCATCCCATTCCGGGCGATGACGTGCTGGGCTACCAGGCCGAGGACGGACGTGTCTATATCCACAAACGCCAATGCCCCGTGGCCACCAAGCTTAAGACCAGCGACGGCAACCACATCCTTGCGGCCACGTGGGACGTGCACAAGACGCTGTTCTTCCCGGCCACCATCAAAATCAGCGGCATCGACCATGTCGGTGTCTTGCATGAAATCACGGGCATCCTCTCCGGACAGCTCAACATCAACATCCGGAAACTGACTGTCACCACGCAGGACGGCATTTTCGACGGCGAAATCCAGTTGGGTGTCCACGACGTGGACGACGTCAAGACCATCTGCAACAAGCTGAAAGGCATACAAGGCATTGAAGAAGTGACGAGAATCGAATAGACTTTCTTTCCGAATGACATGCATCTGCGGCAAGATTGCTTCTTGGAAAAAGCAGACTAGAGTTCCGGGCTTTGAAACTGGGTGTTCCGGGTTTTGAAACTGGGTGTTTCAGGCTTTGAAACTGGATGTTTCAGGCTTTGAAACTGGGTGTTCCGGGCTTTGAAACTGGGTGTTTCAGGCTCTGAAATTTTCATCGTCTAGGAGTGGAAGGAAATCCTCCCCAAAAAGATATACTGACTTGGCAAAGTAAGATAACTGAAATGGCCATAGAAGATAGCTTACTTGGTAAAGTAAGTACTACTTCCATCAAAACCCGTCATGCAAAACCGTTCTTTGGATAAGATAAGCTGCACCTCGGCATAAAAAACAAACGAGTTTGTTTTGTTCTGCGCTCGGTTTGCATTACTTTGGATAAGATAAGCTGCACCTCGGCATAAAAAACAAACGAGTTTGTTTTGTTCTGCACTCGGTTTGCATTATCTT
>CALULT010000059.1 GCA_944321565.1 uncultured Paraprevotella sp.
GTTAAAGAAGTGTCTACTGACTTAGGTTATAAAACAAAAAAGTGTCTAGTGAAATCAGGAAAAGACAAGATATACTTCCCTGCCCAAGTAAGATATCTTATTTGCCCATCGAAGTATATCTTACTTTGCCAAGTCAGTATATCTTCTTTTGGGAAGTTGGTATCTTTTGGAAACCGTCAAGCAAACATCCCGGAGGAGTTTTTGGGGTTGTTCCGAACAATAAATGTCCTATAGCCGAACAAAAATGGTTTGCGAAAAATCTTCCTGCATGTCGGGGAAGGAAAAGCAGTTCGCCCGGACAGGGTGTGCATAGAGGACTCCCCGCCTCACGGCCTAAAAGTTTCAGAGCCTGAAACACCCAGTTTCAAAGCCTGAAACACCTAGTTCCAAGGCCTGAAACACCCAGTTCCAAGTGCCTGAAACTTTCAGGGTGCAGTCGAAATTCAGTGGGGAAGAACGGTTTCATGCTTCCCCGCTGATATGCAGCGACAGATTTGAAATCAATCGCAGCAAAGATTTTGTCCGTCCGGAGGCAAAACTCCTCCGCCTTGCAGGGGAGGTGGCCCGCAGGGCCGGAGGGGTTTCCCATCCACGTATCATTCCGCAAGGGAAACAAAAGGGTCGTTACGACCCTCCGCATGGCGAACAAAACGGCCATTATGGCCGCCGCATGGAGAACAGAAGGGGTGTTACGCCCCCGCGCAGAGTTTATTAAGAGCCAGTTTAAATTTTCCAATAAGGTGATATGTCAGGTCTCTTTTAAGTTTGTTTCCGGCCTGTTTCCCCGATTTTATGCGTCAGATAGCCCGCTATCCTCCTTATAAAACCAGAAAAACATTCTCAGAAACAATTCTCAAAATAGGCCAGAGCAAAATTTGAACAATCTCTGAAGGAAACCTTTTATAGCAAATCCAGCTCAGCGACTCCGACGGAACGGCTGTGGCCTACGGTCTCGGTCACTTCCACCCGGACATAGCGCACCTTCTTCACCGGCTTGCTGAAATAGAGGTAACGCTTGGTGGGGTCGTTCACCAGATTGCCGAACACGAAGTCTTCCGCTTTGGTCCACTTCTTCCCGTCTTTGCTCACCAGCACAGAGCCTGCGGCAGCCATGCCGATGCCGGGTATCACAGGCGGCTGATAGGCCAAGCCGCTCAAGGTGGCAGCTTTTCCCAAATCAATGGTGAATACAGGCTGTCCGTCCTCTGAGGTCAGGCAATAGGTGTCCGGATCTTCATCGATGGCAGCCTTGGCAGGATGTTCCGCCTGTTCATTGTCGGAGACGGAGATTTGCCAGTCTTTCTTGACCGCTCCAAACCGCTGCTTGCAGACAGAGCCTTTCTCACCCTGACAGACAGCGACGGCTTTCACTTCGCCGCTCTCCAAAGGGAAAGGCGCGGTGTAAAGCGCGGACTTTTCATCGGGCTCGCTGCCGTCCGTCGTGTAGTAGACGGCACATCCTTCCGGGAAACCGACCTTCTTCCGCTGGTCGAGAGGCACTGTCCAATTGGCCCAGCTGAACGTGTCCTGCACGGGCGAAAGGGTGACTTCCCCCTCCACGCTGCGCACAGCCTGTATCTGTGGCGGACGCTGACGGTAGTAGTGGGCAGAGACCCGACTGATGGCCGGCACGGCACGTGTCTCCAGAATGCGCACACGTATTTTTCCTGTCTTCACCTCCGGGAAACGAAGGATGCGCTTGAAGCCGATGTTGGTGGCCTGTGCCACTTCTTTCCATTGCCCGTCTATCCATGCGTCCACGGCATGCCTTTCCACCCGCTCGCTATGAGTGGCCACGGCTTCCTGCAAGAGGCCCCGGTTTATAAGCGTTTCTTCCGGCAAGGTGATGACGATCTCCTTTTGAGGCTTGTCAAGCAGGAGGAACGTGCTTTCATCGTTTTCCAGCACAGCTTCAGGACCTTGCGCCCCCTCCAGCAGGTTCGTGCCATAGGTCTCGCGGATGCGTCTTCCGGTCTCTTCCAGCACCTCCACATCCATTGGTGAGAAGCGTCCTTCCCGGTTGGGCGGAATGTTGAGCAGGAATATGGAATTGCCTCCCGTCGCCCGCTCGTAAATGTCGAACACATTGTCGGCATTTCTCACCCTCTGGTAAACATCATCGCGATAGAACCATCCCGCCCGGATGGAGGTGTTGGTCTCCGCCGGTTCGTAATGCAGATAGTAAGGCTTTTCTTTCTCCAGCAACACCTGACGGGTGCCAAGGTCGCCATAGAGGTCACAGAAATTGTCCGTCACCCGCGGATCCTCGGTGTAGGCGGCGATTACGTTCCATTCGCTTTCCCGCGTATAGGCACCTTCGTTGCCGCACCAGCGCACATCCTCGCGACCGAAAATGGTAGCTTCAGGAGCCAGTGTCCGGATCAGCTCGCGCCACGCTTTATAGTTGTACTTCTGTCCGCCCCGTGTCTTGGGATGCGCTCCGTCGAACCACACCTCGTGGATGGGGCCATACTCTGTGAGCAGCTCAAACATCTGGTTCAGGAAATATTCGTTGTAGTCGTCCACCATAAACCGGAACTTGGCGGGGTTGGCAAACGGACGTCCCGGCACTTCACGAGGGATGGTGCGCAGAGTGTATGCGCTTCCGTTTCCATACAGTCCGTCCGGACTTTCAATCTGGTACAAGTCGGCAGGCGAGAGGTAAAGCCCCAGCTTCAAGCCATATTTCCGGCAAGAGGCAGCCAGCTCTTTCAGCAGGCTCCTTTGCCGTCCTGATAGCCTGTGGACATGATGCCATGATCGGTGTAGCGGCTCTGCCACAACACAAAGCCGTCATGGTGTTTCACGGTGAAAACCACCATCTTCATGCCCGCAGCCTTCATGGCCTCACACCATTGGTCGGTATGCAGCTCCTTCAGGTCGAATATCTTAGGATCCTCTTTCCCTGTCCCCCATTCCATGCGGGTGAAGGTGTTAGGGCCAAAATGCACAAATGCGATAAACCCGTTTTTCAACGCCTCCAGCTGATTGGGCGTAGGCACCACATGAGCCGCTTTCGCTATCACCGTCTCATCACTGTCGCCCGCTTCTACCAATATGGTACTTTGAGGCTTGATTTCATTTTGCTGTGCGAACCCCAGTCCGCAGCACGATAAGAGTAAGAATAGAAAGGTTTTTCTCATAAGCCAAAAAAAGTTTGTGCCACAATTAGGAGGAAGATTGTTATGGATACATAAAATAGTGGATTTTAGCGAGATGGAAAAACATTCTGAGCCTTAAAACTGGCGTAAACGATGGATTAATGACCCCGTTTAGCGTTTTGGCCTTGGTGACCAGTTTTGACCTTGTCTTTGGAGAAGGTTTCAGGTGTGAGCACTGTAGTGCGGCACTTGGGATTGTTTTTGATGAAATGATTGCGGGCGGAACAAAATATATGTTTTTAATTGTGAATATTGGTTTTAATGGCTATTTTTGCAGCATTAATCCATTAAAGAGGTCATTTTATGAAGAAGAAATTTGTTTTTTCCGCTTTGGGCATGATGCTTTCGGGGGCAGTCTTTGCGGGCGGCTTGTTGACGAATACCAATCAAAACATAGCGTTCTTGCGCAACCCGGCGCGCGATGGAGCCATAGGTATTGATGGTGTGTATAGCAACCCTGCCGGTGTGGCGTTCTTGTCCCAGGGGTTCCATGTTTCGTTGAATTTCCAAAGTGCTTACCAGACGCGTGAGGTTACTTCCACGTTTGGCCCTTTTGCTTACGGTGCGGACAACCGCGGCCAGTCCACGAAATTATTCAAGGGGGACGCCAAGGCTCCGGTGGTGCCGTCGTTGCAGGCGGCTTACATCCGCGGACGCTGGTCTTATTCTTTTAATTTCGCCATTGGTGGCGGGGGCGGCAAGTGTGCGTTCGAAGACGGGCTAGGTTCTTTCGAAAGCCAGGCGGCCTTGTTGCCGTTGCTGGGCAAGGACATGGGCATCACGTCTTATTCGATGGACAGTTACATGCGCGGGAGGCAATATTATTACGGCTTCCAGGTGGGGGCGGGCTACAAGGTCACGGACAACCTTTCTGCTTTCGTGGGCGGGCGGCTGGTGTATGCCACGTGTAATTACTATGGATACGTGCGGGACATTTCGGTGAACAACCCCGCCGGAGAGGGGATGACCGGCGCATCCGGTTTGTTTGCCACGCAAATGGCGAACTACATGGAAAAGGCCGGGCAACTGGAGGCTGCAGCCCAACAGGCCGCAGCGGCGGGTGATGCCACGCAGGCACAGCAATATGCGGCCATGGCCCAACAGGCGGCAGGGGCCGCCCGGCAGATGGGCGTGCTCTCGGCGGCCACGGAGGATGTGGCACTGAATTGCGACCAGACGGGGTGGGGCTTCACGCCCATACTCGGGTTGGATTATAAGGTTGGGCGGTTCAACTTTGGGATGAAGTATGAATTCAAGACTAAAATCAGGTTGGAAAACCGTGCGGCCAACAGTGCGTCGGCCGACCGGCTGGAGATGCTCGACCGTTACCGCGACGGGCGTAAGGTGAAAGAGGACATCCCCGCCTTGCTGACCCTCGGGGCGCAATATGAAATCCTGCCCTCGTTGCGCGTCATGGCGGGTTATCATCATTATTTTGACAAGCAGGCCTCGCAGGAAGGCGACTCGCAGAAGTTGCTGGAAAGCGGGTCGCGGGAATTCCTTGCGGGCGTGGAATGGGACGTGTGCGACCGGCTGCAGGTGAGCGCAGGATGGCAGAACACGCACTATGGCCTGACGGACGAGTACATGAAGGACATGAGCTTCAATGTCAGTTCCAATTCGTTGGGCGTTGGTTTGGGCATTCAGGCCACAAAGCGCATCAAGGTGAATGTGGCTTATTTCCATACGTTCTATAAAGACTATGACCGCACGACGGATGATTACAATGGCATCAGCAGCACGGTGGCCACGGCGGTGGGACAGTCCACGGCCGATGCATTGGTGGCTTCGGGGGCGTTGAGGGGCGGCGACAGCTTTACCCGCACGAACAAAGTGTTCGGGCTGGGGGTGGACTTCACGTTCTGAAGCCACGGGCATTCCATAGCCAAGAGCCCAGGCGGCGGGGCGATTTTCCCGGCCGCCTTGATTTTTTTTGTGTCCGCAGCCTTGCCCGTTTCCGTGTTTTGTCGTACCTTTGCGCCAGCGTTTCCGCAAGGTGCGCGATGAGTGCTTGGTAACCTCTTAAAAAACAAGAAAGATGAAAGAAAAGACGGTGAGCGTATCCTTTATGCTTTTGGGGATACTGTTTTGTGTTTGCCTCATTTCGGCGAACCTTTTGGCGACAAAGCAAATCATGTTTGGCCCGTTCAACATCACGACGGGCATTTTGGTGTTTCCCATCTCTTACATCGTGAACGATTGCATCGTGGAGGTGTGGGGGTTCAACAAGGCCAAGTTGTTGATATGGACGGGATTCGTGATGAACTTCCTGTTCGTGTTTTTCGGCTTCGTGGCCGATGCGATTCCCGGTGCGCCCTATTGGGACAACGAGGAAGGCTTCCACAAACTTTTCGGGTTGGCTCCCCGTGTGGCGGCAGCTTCGTTCCTGGCTTTCCTGTGCGGCTCGTTCCTGAATGCCTATGTGATGAGCGTGATGAAGGTGGCTTCGGGCGGACGTCACTTTTCTTTGCGCGCCATTGTGTCCACCGTGGCGGGGGAGACGGCCGATTCGCTGGTGTTCTTCCCGATGGCTTTGGGCGGCATTGTGCCTTGGGACAACCTGTGGCTGATGGTGTGCTGGCAAATTCTCGTGAAGACGCTTTATGAGATTGTCGTGTTGCCCGTGACGAAGCGTGTGGTGCGCTACGTGAAGCGCACCGAGGGGGTGGATGTCTATGACCGCGGTATTTCCTATAATATATTAAAGGTGTCGTAAGGATGATGAAAGAAGAAACGGCCCTCGTGGTGTTCAGCGGGGGACAGGATTCCACGACCTGCCTGTTTTGGGCTAAGAAAAATTTCAAACGTGTCGTGGCGTTGAGTTTTGTCTATGGACAGAAGCATGTGAAAGAAGTAGAACTGGCCCGGGCGATTGCCGGGAAAGCCGGTGTGGCGTGGGATTGCATGGACGTGCCGCTCATTGGTGCGCTGGGGCACAACTCGCTGACTGACACATCCGTCAAGATGGACGAGGAGAAACCCGAGGGCGGTCCTCCGAACACGTTCGTGCCGGGGCGTAACTTGTTTTTCCTGAGCATTGCCGCAGTGTATGCCCGTGAGCGGGGCATACGTCATTTGGTGACAGGAGTGTCGCAGACGGATTTCAGCGGTTATCCCGACTGCCGGGATTCGTTCATCAAGAGCCTGAATGTGACGCTGAACCTGGCCATGGACGACCAGTTTGTCATTCACACGCCCTTGATGTGGATAGACAAATGCCAGACTTGGGCATTGGCCGACGAGTTGGGCGTGCTGGACATTGTGCGGCACGACACCATGACGTGTTACAACGGGGTGCAGGGTGACGGCTGTGGCCATTGTCCGGCTTGCAAACTCCGTAACGAAGGGTTGCACAAGTATCTAGAGGAAAAAGAAAGAAATATTCATCAATAGAGTGACTGCATCATGGACAACGAAAGGGAAAAAGAAGGCCTGCAGGCTTTAGGGCGGAAAACGGAATACCGGCAAGATTATGCGCCCGAAGTGTTGGAGACGTTTGAGAACAAACATCCCGAAAACGATTATTGGGTGAGGTTCAACTGCCCGGAGTTTACCAGCCTGTGTCCCATTACCGGGCAACCGGATTTCGCGGAAATACGCATCAGTTACGTTCCCGACCGCCGCATGGTGGAGAGCAAGAGCCTGAAACTTTATTTGTTCAGCTTCCGTAACCATGGAGACTTCCACGAAGACTGCGTGAACAAAATCATGAAAGACCTGATTCGCCTGATGGATCCGAAGTATATCGAGGTGACGGGCATTTTCACTCCGCGCGGCGGCATTTCCATTTATCCCTACGCAAACTATGGGCGGAAAGGCACGAAGTTCGAGCAGATGGCGGAGTACCGCATGATGAACCACGATATGGAATAGTTGTTGTGCATAAGTTTAATGCTTTGACAACTTGTTATCTTGCTTCCGTGACGGGTAAGATTTGCAATGGATGTGATAATGCACCCTCCAAGGCATGAGAAATAAGAGCTTTCAGACGAGTTCGAGTCCGAATTCGTCTTTCAGTTTTTGCAATGCGGGGTTTCTCTGCGACATGGCTTGGAGTTGTTGGGGTTTACTGGTGATGCGCGTGGTTTCCGTGGGGGCTGCGATGCGCACGGTCATGCCGATATGTGGGTTGTGCAATTCGCCACGCATGTATCGGACGATGCGCGGCACCATTTGTTCCATATAGACTTTCACCTGTTCGTTGTCCACCACGACTTCGAAAGCAGCATCCTTCAGTAGCTTGGGGCGGATGACTTTCATGCGTTGTGCCATGGCTTTCTCCTCTTGTGAAAGTGTGTTGATGAAAGCAAACCAAGAGTGGCTGATGTTGTCTTCCGTCACGGGAAAGTCTTCTTCCTCTTGCAGGGGTGGCTTCGGTTTGTCTGTTTGCGGTGGTGCGTTCCGTGGCGCAGAAGTTGGTTCTGGTTTGGCCGTTGCTTCCTGGCTGATGCGGCGGATGGAAGGGCCGAACATTCCCATTTTGATTTTTGGAATTTTCCGTTCTTCTTGTCCGGACGCGGGGAGTGGAGACGGTTGGGGGGCATTATATGGTACCGTTGTTTCCTTGACGGCAGAGGGAACCTTTTCCGCAGTGGCCTGAGGCGTGTGCGGATTGACCGTCGTGGCAGACTGTGCGGAAACCGTGGCGGCAGGTTGGTTGAATAGGGGTTTTAATATCTTCTTAGGGCTACGCCCGGAACCTTCGCTCTCATCTTCCAATGTCAGCTGTGAAAGTTGGATGAGCGTGATTTCCACCAACAGGCGTTTGTTCTGGCTGGCGCGGTAGTTCAGGTCGCAGTCGTTGCATAGCTTGAGGGCGCGGTAAAGGAATTTGGGTGCGCAACGCTGCGCCTGTTCCTGATAGCGGGCGCGGATGCTGTCGCTCACTTCCAGCAGGGGAAGCGTCACGGCATCATGGCTCACCAGCAAGTCGCGCAGGTGGGAGGCCAGCCCGGAAACGAAATGGCTGCCTTCGAAGCCTTTTTCCAGCACTTCGTTGAACAATAGCATGCATTGCGGTGTTTCGTTTTTCAGGAAGTGGTCCACAAGGCGGAAGTAATATTCATAGTCCAACACGTTCAGGTTTTCGATGACTTTTTGGTAAGTCAGGTTCCCGCCTGTGTAGCTCACGCATTGGTCGAAGATTGAAAGAGCGTCGCGCATTCCGCCATCGGCTTTTTGCGCGATGGTGTTCAAGGCTTCCGGTTCGTATGTGTATCCTTCTTTTTCGGCTACGAATTTCAGGTGGTTGACGATGGCCTGGACGCTCATCCTGTTGAAGTCATATACTTGGCAACGGCTCAGGATTGTGGGCAGGATTTTGTGTTTCTCCGTCGTGGCCAGGATGAAAATCACGTAAGAAGGCGGTTCCTCCAATGTTTTGAGAAAAGCATTGAAAGCCGCAGTGGAGAGCATATGCACCTCGTCGATGATAAACACTTTGTAGCGTCCCACTTGGGGCGGGATGCGCACTTTTTCGATGAGTGCGCGGATTTCTTCCACGGAATTGTTGGAGGCTGCGTCCAGTTCGTGGATGTTGAGCGATCGCTGTTCGTTGAACGCTTTGCAGGATTCACATTCATTGCATGCCTCCCCATTGTCCAAAGGGTGCAGGCAATTGATGGTTTTGGCGAAGATGCGGGCACAGGTGGTTTTCCCCACGCCGCGTGGACCGCAGAAAAGGTAGGCGTGTGCTAGTTTTCCGGTGGCGATGGCATTTTTGAGCGTTGTGGTGAGGGCTTCCTGTCCCACGACGGCGTCAAAAGCCGAAGGCCTGTATTTGCGAGCCGAAACGATATATTCTTCCATGTCGGGTGATGGCTTTAGGATTCTTGTTTTGCAAAATTAGCAAAAAAAACGGGTGCAACCGCCGATTTCACCGATTTTGTCGTATCTTTGTGCCGATTAAGAACAAGCTGAAAAATGGGAAAACTTCAAACCTTTTGGAAGACGATATGTCGTCATAAGTATGGATTTGTTATTGGTGCGTTTGTGCTTTTAATCGGGGTGTTGGACGAAAACAGCCTTTGGGTGCGTTACCATCACAAGGTGGAGTTGGCTCAGTTGCGGGCTGAAATCAGAAGATACAAAGAGATGTATGAGCATGATACCCGTTACTTGGAGAATATGGATACTCATCCGGAAGTGCTCACAAAGATTGCCCGGGAACAATATTATATGAAGACAGATGACGAAGACGTATTCGTGGTGAAAGGGGAAACGGATGATGAGGATGCTGAATAAGTTCCAGAATTTCGTGTTTATGGCCGGTGCCGTGTTGTTGCTGGCCGGTGCTGCCATTTATCCTACGGATTGGTTGTATGCGTTTTATATGTACGCGGTGGGGGCATGTGCTTTTGCTGCCATGCAGTTGCAAGCAACATACGAGGGGGGCAATTTAATAGTGAGAAGGCTTCGCCGCCAACAGATTTTTGGGGCGGTGTTGTTGGTCTGCACGGCAGGATTCATGGCCATGCGGACTTTTGATTTCGGGTTCGCACGTGGTCATGAATGGTTGGTTTGCTTGGCTGTGGCCTGCGTGTTGGAACTATACACTGCATTCCGCATCCCGGCTGAGTTGGAGAAGGAAGGCCGTTCGGGGAACGACAATAAGTTTAAAAACGGGAAAGGCGGGCTTAAATAGTGATAAAACACTTTTCCTGATGAATGGGAAAGTTTATCTTTGTGTCCGTAAATCCAAAGCAATGCAATTTTGAAGATGAAACATTGTTACTTGTTTATATTGGTGGCTTTAACGGCTTTGTTTTCGTGCAGCACGGAGTATATGGTGGAGGGAAATTCCACAATCCAGATGATGGACGGGCGGAAACTTTACTTGAAAGTGTATAAGGACAACGACTTGGTGAATATAGACTCGAGTGACGTCGTACACGGTAAGTTTAGTTTCTCCGGCGCGCTGGATTCTTCCATGATGGTGAATCTTTTTATGGATGATGAATGCCTGATGCCCTTTGTGTTGGGGGTGGAGCCATTGTTCGTGCACATCAGTACGGCACAGCAATACGTGACAGGAAGCGCGTTGAACGACACATTGTACAGTTTTATCCGCCAAAAGAGCCGTTTGGACAATGAATTGGCGGAGTTGCCCCACAAGGAGAGCCAGATGATTATGGACGGAGTGGATGAGAATGTACGGATGGTGCGTTTGAATGATGAGGCCAACCGTCTGTTGCATCTCAGCGACCGCTTGGTTACTAATTTCATCACTTCTAACTTTGACAATGTGTTGGGAGCGGGAGTCTTTATGATTATGACCAGCGGTTATCCTTACCCTGTCATCACACCACAGATAGAGGAAATCATGACAAAGGCCACACCTTATTTCAAGAGTGACTTGTATGTGCGCAATTATCTCAAGGCCGCCAAAGAAAACATGCAACAGATGGGTTATGATTATCACACTGACACACTTGGCGGAGAGCGACAGGATTCGCTTGCCACGTTATCGGATTCTGTGGTGGTGCAGTAGCGTACAAGCGGGAGTGACGTGGTTATATGGTAATAAAAGCAAAACGCGGGAAGAGAAAGTTGTTGTTCTTCCCGCGTTTTTGCTTTATTGGTCTTCGTTCTTGACGAATCCTTGTCGTTCGGGCGGCAGGCCGGACATGACAACCTGATAGGCTTCGTCCATCGTTTCTTTGATGTTTTCCGGGCCTTTTCCTTTTGGCAGGATTGGATGGTGGATGGTCATAATCAGTTTGTGGCGGTTGACGAAACTGACTCCTTTCGTGCGGGGCAGGATGTCAAAGGAACCATCGATGGTGACCGGCACGACGGGAAGCTGCAACTCGTCGGCCAGCTGGAACGCTCCCTTTTTGAACACGCCCATGTGGCCGGTGTAAGAGCGTGCCCCTTCGGGGAACACGACCAGCGAAGTGCCTTCTTTCAGGATTTCACGTGCCTTTTCATAAGTCTCATGAATCTTTTTCGGGCCGGACTTGTCCACAAAAATGTGCCGTGCGCTCTCACATGCCTTGCCTACCAAAAAGATTTTCCGCAGCGATTTCTTCATCATCCACTTGAAGTTGCGCCCCAAAAAACCATAAATCAGGAAAATGTCGAACGCGCCCTGGTGGTTGGCCACGAACACGTAGGATGTCTTTTTATCCACGTTCTCATGCCCGCGCACGATGACAGGGATGAGCAATACGCGGCACACAATGATAGACCAGATTTTCCCAGGGTAGTATCCCCAGAAATGCGCACTGCCAATCCATGAACCTATGATGGTGACAAGTGCGGTCAGGATGGTGCACACTAGCAGAATGGGCAGGGCGATGCAGATTTGATAGATTCGATAGAACAACATCTTTCAGATTGATGATTTAATGATTTGACGATGCAAATTTAAGTATTCCTTATTTATGATGCAAGGTTATGACGTTAATTTCCGGCCATGCGCCGAAACGGAAAGGAATGAGTGCGCCGCCGATGCCGAGGCTGACATAAAGCCCTCGTCCGTTTTCCCGGTACATGTATTTCCATTCGGGATAGAAATATTGGGAGGGCGACCAGCCGAAGAGCATGAACTGCATGCCATGAGTGTGGCCGGAGAGGGTGAGCTGTATGTCGGTCTGTGGCAACACTTTGCGCCGCCAATGGGTCGGGTCGTGGCTGAGCAGCACTTTGAAGGTGCGTGGATTACATCCGGTTTCCCTGTATCCGGGCACGTTGCCTAGGGCTTTCTTCAAGTCGCCACGTTCGGGGAAGGGCGGCTTCCCGTCATCTTCCACGCCGACAAGCACGATGCTGTCTTTCCCATGGCGGATGACGCGGTGTTCGTTGAGCAGCAAGTCCCAGCCCATGGCCCTTTGCCGGGCGTTCAGTTCCTGCCTTTGTGCGGCCTGTGTTTTTTTGTCCAGGTAGCGGGCATAAGTGATGTAGTCGTGGTTGCCAAGGATGGAATATACGCCGTCCGGGGCATGCAACTGCGACAATATGCTGTCGAAACCGTCCATTTCGTCCACGGTCGTACTCACCAGGTCGCCTGTGAACATAATCATGTCGGGCTGTTGTTCCATGATGCGTTCCACGACGTGTTCCACCATTTCCGGGCGGTTGCGGAACGTGGTGAGGTGCAGGTCGCTGAATTGCACGATGCGGTAGCCTTCAAAGGCATCGGGCAGGTCGGATGAAGAAAAATCGGCATGGCGCACCTGCAGGAACGTAGGCCCGAAGGTCAACCCGCATCCCATGACAATGAACAGTAGGAGGGAGGCCGTCGTGCTGATGACGGTGCATGTCTTTTTGGCTTTGGGGAATGCCCGGCTGACAACGAGGCCTATGAAGTCCACTGCAAGGAATAGCATCTTTGGCAAGGCGATGAGCATGTAGAGGCTGAAGAAAATGACCATTTGTGTCATGTTTTCTGGCGTGTGGCTCTCCGTCAGGGTCAACAGCAGGGCTGCGAGGAGCAGCAGGGTGTTGGGCAGGAAGAACAGGCGTTTTGCCCACAACGGGCGGTTGTGCTTGTGCATGGTCCTGAAGTAGAGGTAAACATCGGACAGCACTAGCGTAGTCAGAAGGACGGGCAGGATTCTTAGTACCATATTTGTGATAGTTTTAGATATTTACAAGTTGGCGGCGAGGAATTTTCTCATGGTTTCCACGGGAAGTCCGCGCCGTCGGGCATAGTCTTCCAATTGGTCGTTTCCGATTTTTCCCACGGCAAAATAGCAGGCGGCTGGATGGGCCAGCATTAATCCGCTTACCGAAGCATGGGGTGTCATGGCTCCGTTTTCCGTCAAGTGGACGCCAATGTCTTCAAATCCCAGCCAGTCGGACAACAGGAAGTTGATGGATTGGTCCGGCATGGACGGATAGCCGACGGCAGGACGGATTCCCGTGAATTTCTCCGCGAATAGTTCTTCGATGGAGAGTTGTTCATTCTGTGCGTATCCCCAATATTGCCGGCGCACTTCTTCGTGCATCCGTTCTGCTGTAGCTTCGGCCAATCGGTCGGCCAGGGTTTGTGCCAAGAGGTGTTTGAAAGGGTCGGCGTATTCTCCGTTTTCGTATAGGTGTTCTATTTCGGGGGCTACGGTGGTGGCAAATATGCCTACGGTGTCGGGGGTGCCTTGCGTTGCTGGCCGTACGAAATCAGCCAGGCAAAGATTAGGTGCGTCGCCGCCATGTTGTTGGCGCAACATGGGCAGGCGCAATGCTTGTCCCATGTGTCCGGGAGAGGATAATATCAGGTCGTCGTTTTCGGCGAAAGCCTGATAAAGGTTGAATCGGGCATAGGTGTGAAAGTCTTCGTCAAGCTTGTCCAGCATGCGCCGTGCGTCTTTCAACAGTTGCATGGCTTCGGCGGCTCTTGCCCTTTCCTCTTCAGGGAATCCGGCCAACCAGCTTGCACGGCAAACGTCGCAACCATGGATGCGGGCCACGCCTGCAAACCGTGGCGGGAAGCCCCATGCGTGGAAAAAGTAAATCCAATTGATGTAGGGGGCTACGTCGTGGATGTGATAGGTCAATGTGCGGGTCATCGGTCGAAAGTGAGGGGGTGTCCGGCATTTTGTGTGGCTAACGTTCCGTGGTCATATACCAGTTGGCCGTTGCAGTAAGTTTGTTCCACCCGCCAATTGAATGTCCTTCCTTCCAATGGGCTCCACCCGCATTTGCTGACGATGTTTTCGTGGTGTAATGTCCAAGCATCGGGGCGGACCAGCACGAAGTCGGCCTGCATGCCTTCGCGGAGGAAGCCGCGGCCGTGTATGTGGAACAGCCGGGCTGGTGCATGGCACATTAGCTCTACGACTTGTTCGATGGCCAACACGCCTTCGTCGGCTAATTGCAGCATGCCCGGCAACGAGAATTGCACCATCGGCATGCCCGACGCTGCCTTCATGCATCCGCCTTCTTTCTCGCTGAGCAGATGGGGGGCATGGTCTGTGCCCACCACGTCAATGCGGCCGTCTGTCAGGGCTTGGCGCAGGGCTGTGCGGTCCTTTTTGCTCTTGACGGCCGGATTGCATTTGATGCGGGTACCCAACCGGGCATAGTCTTCATCGGTGAAGAGCAGGTGGGCGATGCAGGCTTCGGCGGTGATGCGCTTATCTGCATCTTTCAGCATGGAAGGGGTGAAGAGCGAGAGCTCGCGAGCCGTGGTGACATGTGCCACATGCAGCTGTGCGCCGGTTTCGCGGGCCAGTGCCACGGCCAGTGCCGTGGAGCGGAAACAGGCTTCTTCGTCTCTGATTTCGGGATGGTGGCTCACGTCCGGGTCTTCACCATAGCGTTCGCGGCATTGTTTCAGGTTGGCCGAAATGCGGGCGGAATCTTCGCAATGCGCCATGATGGGCAGTGGAGAACGTGAGAAAAGGGAACGCAATGCTTCTTCGCGGTCCACAAGCATGTTGCCCGTGCTGCTGCCCATGAACACTTTCACTCCGCAGACGGTGCGCGGGTCTAGCTGTTCCACCAGGCCGGTGTTTGTGTTGGTGGCACCGAAAAAGAAGGAGTAATTCACCATGCTTTTCTCCGCTCCGAGCCGGAATTTTTCTTCCAAGGCTTCCAATGTCGTGGTCTGCGGGACGACGTTTGGCATATCCATATAGGACGTGACTCCGCCGGCTGCTGCCGCACGGCTTTCAGATTGTATGTCAGCTTTGTGGGTCAGGCCCGGTTCACGAAAATGCACATGGTCGTCTATTACGCCTGGCAACAAGTACATGCCTGTGGCGTCTGTCACATGGTCGGCTTGGGGGAGGCAATGCAGGCCGTTGTCCGCAGGGAGGATGCTGGATATTTTGTCATTTTCCAAAGTCAGCGTCCCCTTGAAGCGTCTGCCTTCGTTGACGATGGTCGCGTTTTCAATCCTGGTTCTCATGATGTTTTTGTTTCGTGGGTTCCTCTTGCGCAAAGGTATATAAAAAATGTGATTTTTTATGCCTGCTGCATAAGAAAGATATGTTGGCTTCCAAAACGAAGAACGAAGATATACTGGGGCAGTCTGAAAAAGCGGTTGCGGGAAACAATGCAATAGCCTTATGCCCCCGATGCATATAACTAACTTGTCTTCTACTGACATAGGTAGACACATTTATAAGTAATAACTAAATGTGTTTTTATTATGGAAAAGAAGAATCGT
>CALULT010000060.1 GCA_944321565.1 uncultured Paraprevotella sp.
GCTTCAGGATGGGCTTGAACCAACGACCCCCTGATTAACAGTCAGGTGCTCTAACCAACTGAGCTACTGAAGCAGTTAAGGACTGTCTCCCGCAAATGCGCTGCAAAAGTAGTGGTATTTTTTGAATTATGCAATTTATCGGCTAAAAAAATGACTTGAAAATGAAAAAATCATAAGGAAAGGGAATAGTTTTGTCCTTTATTAGCCATTATCAAGTCGAAATGATTAATTTTGCGACATGAAAAAAATGATTTTGATGGCGGGATTGGCCGCGATGTCGGCTCTCCCCCTTTCAGCGCAAAAAAGCGATAACCATAATTTTGAGATTGCCAAGAATTTGGAAATCTTCAATGACATTTATAAGCAACTGGACTTGTTCTATGTGGACACGCTTTCGGCCGACACGGTCATTGAGTGGGGCATCAACGCCATGCTGCGCCAGGTGGACCCCTTCACCGAATATTATCCGGAGGAGGGATTGGACGCCTTGAAGGAAATGACCACGGGCAAGTATGCGGGTGTGGGGGCGATAATCCGCTATTATAAAAAGGAAGACTATGTGATGATTGTGGAGCCGTTGGAAGACAGTCCGGCAAGGGATGCGGGGGCGAAAGCCGGTGACCTTATCGTGGCGATAGACGGTGAGGACATGAAAGGCAAAAACACCCAGGAAGTCAGCAACCATTTGCGCGGTGATGCAGGTTCTGTTTTTGAATTGACAGTGAAGCGCGCCGGGGTGGAGGAGCCGTTGGTGCTTAAAGTCACGCGCCGCAACATCGCAATGCCTCCTGTGCCATATTATGGGATGGTGACAGACAGTGTGGGATATATTTATTTTGAGCGTTTTGTGGATGGTTGCTCGCGTGATGTGCGACGGGCAGTGGTGGAGTTGAAAGAAAAAGGTGCCAAGTCTTTGGTGCTGGATTTGCGGAGCAACGGGGGTGGTTTGTTGCGTGAGGCGGTCGAAGTGGCCAATTTGTTTGTTCCCCGTGGCAAAAAGGTGGTTTACACGAAGGGGAAGCTGGCTTCGGTCAACGCGGAATATTACACGGAAAAAGAACCGCTGGATTTGGAAATCCCGTTGGTGGTTCTCGTTGATGGCGGAACGGCTTCTTCGGCGGAAATCATTTCCGGTGCATGGCAGGATTTGGACCGTGCGGTCATCGTGGGACGGCGCACATACGGAAAAGGGTTGGTGCAGATGATTCGCGAATTGCCCTATCATGGGAGCCTGAAAGTGACGACGAGCCGTTATTATATCCCTAGTGGACGTTGCATCCAGGCTTACGACTACCGCCACCTGAATCCCGACGGGTCGGCCGGTACCATGCCAGACAGTCTGACTCATGTGTTCAAGACGGCCGGAGGGCGCGAGGTGAGGGATGGGGGCGGCATCAAGCCCGATGTGGTCATCGCGCCCGACAGCTTGCCCACGATAGTATATGACATGATGGCCTCCGACGTGTTGTTGGAATATGTGAACCAGTTTACGAGCACACATCCGTCTATTGCCCCGGCGGGAGAGTTTTCTTTGTCGGACGAGGACTATGCAGACTTCGTCAAGTTGGTGGAAAAGAGCGATTTCACATACAAGCGCCGGACGGAAGAGGTGATGAAGCTTTTGGAGAGTGCGGCGCGTTTCGAAGGATGCTACGAAGAAGCAAAGCCGGAATTTGAAGCGCTGGCCAAGAAACTGTCCGGCGAAGTGGGGGCAGATTTGGAAAAGCCGAAAAACAAAAAGGAAATCAAGGAATTTCTGGAGAGCGACATTGTGTCGCGGTATTATTTCAACCGGGGAGCTATCCTCCAGCAGCTGAAGGGTGACAAAGACTTAGAGGCCGCATTGGAAATCCTGGCAGACAAGGAACGATATGAACAACTGTTGAAACCTGGGAAAAATGAGTAAAAGGTCGAATCCGAACAAAGGAATCATGCTGGGCATCATGGCCATGGCCATTGTGGTGCTGGCGGTAGTGGTGGTGTTTTGGATGTGGTGTTTCCCCGATGGGAAAACGCAATCCGGTGGGGGACAGACCCGTTACCAGGTCGTGCTGGCTGAAGGTTTCGTGGGCGACAGCGTGATGTTGCAGGTCAACGATAGTGTGATGTGGGCGCAACGGGTCATGGCCGATTCGTTGGAAGTGCCTCTTGATGTGCAAGGGAACGGCAACCTGCTGATGGTGGCACGTCCCGAAGAAGACATGCTCAGCTCGTTTGAATTGCCGGACGACGGCGGACGGGTCGTGTTGCGAAAGCGTGACGGCGAAGTGCAAATAGATGCGTTTTAGGCACGGGAAACCACCAGCGGGAAAAAATTAAAGCGACTTTCTTGGAAAGTAAGGCGGATTTACTTATCTTTGCAGCGCAATGATGAAAGTGAGGGGCTTGACAAGGCTCCTCACTTTGCATTTAAACCAAACGTACATGATAGACAAAAGCATTGTTGAGAAGTTGGCGGAAGAATGGCTGCAAGGAAAGGAGTATTTCCTGGTGGATGTCACGGTGAGTCCGGACGACCGCATCGTCGTGGAGATTGACCATGCCGAAGGCGTGTGGATTGAGGACTGTGTGGAATTGAGCCGTTTCATTGAGGGCAGGCTGAGCCGCGAGGAAGAAGACTATGAGCTGGAAGTGGGCAGCGCGGGGCTGGGGCAACCTTTCAAGGTGTTGCAGCAGTATGTGAACCACATTGGGCACGAGGTGGAAACGCTCACGAACGCTGGGCGTAAGTTGCACGGTGTGCTGTCCGCTGCCGACGCGGATCATTTTGAACTGACCGTAAGGGTGAAGAAAAAAGCGGAAGGGGAGAAACGCCCGAAGTGGGTGGACGAGACAGTGCCTTTACATTATGACGAAGTGAAATATACGAAATATCTAATAAGTTTTAAATAGAACCATGGCAAAAAAAGCAGAAACCATCAGTTTGATTGATACGTTTGCAGAATTTAAGGAGACAAAGAACATAGACCGTGCCACATTGGTGAGCGTCTTGGAGGAGAGCTTCCGTAGCGTCATTGCCAAGATGTTTGGCTCGGACGAGAACTATGATGTGATTGTGAATCCTGATAAAGGCGACTTTGAGATATACCGTAACCGCACGGTGGTGGCCGACGGCGAGGTGAAGGACGACAATCGGGAAATCAGCCTTACCGACGCACGGCAGATTGATGGCGATTATGAAGTGGGCGAGGAAGTGAGCGAGAATGTGGATTTTGCCAAGTTCGGCCGTCGTGCCATCCTCACGTTGCGCCAGACTTTGGCCAGCAAAATCCTGGAACTGGAGCATGACAGCTTATATAATAAGTATAAAGACCGCGTGGGCGAAATCGTCAGTGCCGAAGTCTATCAGGTGTGGAAGAAGGAAATGCTTTGCGTGGACGACGAGGGCAACGAGTTGTTGTTGCCCAAAACCGAGCAGATTCCCTCGGACTTCTATCACAAGGGCGAGGCCGTGCGGGCGGTAGTGGCACGTGTGGACAACACGAACAACAATCCCAAGATCATTCTGAGCCGCACGTCGCCTGTATTCTTGCAACGTCTGTTGGAAGCCGAGGTTCCGGAAATCCACGACGGGCTGATTACGGTGCGCAAGATTGCGCGCATGCCGGGAGAACGGGCCAAAATAGCAGTGGAGAGCTACGATGACCGCATTGATCCGGTAGGTGCCTGCGTGGGTGTGAAAGGAAGCCGTGTGCATGGCATTGTGCGCGAACTGAGGGGCGAGAACATCGATGTGATTAACTACACTCAGAATATTTCCCTGTTCATTACCCGTGCGTTGAGCCCCGCTACGGTGAACAGCATTAAGATTAACGAGGAGGATCGCAAGGCAGAGGTGTATCTGAATCCCGACCAAGTGTCGTTGGCCATTGGTAAAAACGGATTGAACATCAAGCTGGCCAGCATGCTTACGGAATATACGATAGACGTGTTCCGCGAAGTGGATCCCGAAGGCGGGGAAGAGGACGACATCTATTTGGATGAATTTGCAGGCGACATTGACCCGTGGGTGATTGACGCGTTGAAAGGCATCGGCATGGAGACGGCCAGGGACGTGCTCGGCGCACCGCGCGACATGTTGGTTTCGCGTGCCGACTTGGAAGAGGAAACAGTGGACGAAGTATTGAGAATCTTAAGGGAAGAGTTTGAGGAAGAATAATAGCGCGTATGAGCATAAGACTGAATAAAGTAACCAAAGAATGCAATGTGGGACTGCAGACAGCTGTCGAGTTCCTGCAAAAGAAGGGCTTCACGGAAGTGGAAGCTAACCCCAATACCAAAATCAGCGATGAACAATATCAGATGCTGGTCGCGGAATTCAAGAAAGACAAGGGGCTGAGGGACGATGCGGATGTGATCAGCCGCAAGCGGCAACACAAAGAAAAGAAGGCTACCATCGCGTTGCCGGAAGAAAAACCGGTGACCATCAAGACTGCTACGGAAGTACGGGCGGAAGCACGGCCTAAGATAGTGGGTAAAATAGATTTGAATAATCCGGGACGTAAGCCGATGCCCGTTGCGCCGGAAGTGAAACGAACGGAAGCGGTGCAGGATGCAGCGCAAGCAGGCT
The DNA here is from genome assembly GCA_944321565.1 of uncultured Paraprevotella sp. Taxonomy (GTDB): domain Bacteria; phylum Bacteroidota; class Bacteroidia; order Bacteroidales; family Bacteroidaceae; genus Paraprevotella. Next base: position 4,571 of record CALULT010000060.1, read on the forward strand.
CACTGAAGGAAGAACCCGCTAAGGGGCATGATGCCGTAACGGAGGAACCGAAGCAGGAGGAACGCAAGAACATGGCAGGGAAAAAGGAAGCCATCGGCACGGAAGAGGATGGAGTGTTCCGCCTGAAACATGATTCGGCAGTAATGCCACAGCTGAAGGTGAAAGGGCATATTGACCTGGAAAGTTTGAACCAGTCCACGCGTCCCAAAAAGAAGACGAAGGAAGAAAAGCGTAAGGAACGCGAGGAAAAGAACCGGCAGGAACGCAATCGCCAAGGTGGTGGAGGACAAGGAGTCGCTGCAGATGGCGGAAAGAAGAAACAGCGTGTACGCATCGGCAAGGAACGCGTCGATGTGAATGCCATGGCCGGTATGCAGCAACAAGGCAGTGGAAAGAAAAAGGATAACGCGTCTGGCGGCAATGCCGGAGGCGGGAAACACGGAAAGAACAAGAACCGCCAGCAACCGCCATTGCGGAATGAAGTGTCCGATGAAGACGTAGCCAAACAGGTAAAGGAAACGTTGGCACGGCTGACGAACAAGAACAAGACAAACAAGAGCGCGAAATACCGCAAAGAGAAACGCGAGAGCGTCAGGGCTTCGATGGAAGAACAGCTCGAAGAGCAGGCAGCAGAAAGCAAGGTGCTGAAGCTGACGGAATTCGTGACGGCTAATGAGTTGGCGGCCATGATGAACGTGCCGGTCACCGAGGTCATCAGCACCTGTATGAGCGTGGGCATCATGGTGTCCATCAACCAGCGCATGGACGCGGAGACCATCAACCTCGTGGCCGAGGAATTCGGTTTCAAGACGGAATATGTCAGCGCGGAAGTCTCGGAAGCCGTCAACGAGGAGGAAGACGACGAGGAAGACTTGGTGCCGCGCGCCCCCATCGTGACGGTCATGGGACATGTCGATCACGGAAAGACCTCTTTGCTCGACTATATCCGCAAAACCAATGTCATTGCCGGCGAGGCCGGCGGCATCACGCAACATATCGGTGCCTATAACGTGACGCTGGAAGACGGACGCCACATCACCTTCCTCGACACGCCGGGGCACGAAGCCTTCACGGCCATGCGAGCCCGTGGTGCGCAGGTGACGGATATCGCCATCATCATCATCGCGGCGGACGACGACATTATGCCGCAGACGAAAGAAGCCATCAACCATGCCATGGCGGCGAATGTCCCCATCGTGTTTGCCATCAACAAGATAGACAAGCCGGCGGCCAATCCCGACAAGATTAAGGAAGGGCTGGCACAGATGAACTTCCTCGTGGAGGAATGGGGTGGAAAATACCAAAGCCAGGACATTTCGGCCAAGAAAGGCATCGGCGTGGACGAGCTGTTGGAGAAGGTGCTTCTCGAAGCCGAGATGCTCGACCTGAAAGCCAACCCGAACCGCAAGGCCACGGGTTCCATCATCGAATCTTCCTTGGACAAAGGACGTGGCTATGTGGCCACGGTGCTCGTGTCCAACGGAACGTTGCACGTGGGCGACATCGTGTTGGCCGGTACGAATTACGGCCGTGTGAAAGCCATGTTCAACGAACGCAACCAGCGCGTGAAAGAAATCGGGCCGGCCGAAGCGGCCACCATCCTGGGCTTGAACGGCGCACCGACGGCGGGCGACACGTTCCATGTGATGGACACCGAACAGGAAGCGCGTGAGATTACCAACAAGCGTGAACAGTTGCAACGCGAACAAGGGTTGCGCACACAGAAGATACTGACACTCGACGAGGTGGGCCGCCGCATTGCTTTGGGCGGATTCCAGGAATTGAACGTCATTGTCAAAGGCGACGTGGACGGTTCCATCGAGGCTTTGAGCGACTCGTTGATTAAACTTTCCACCGAGAAGATTGCCGTGAATGTCATCCACAAGGCCGTCGGACAAATTTCTGAAAGCGACGTGGCATTGGCGGCAGCTTCGCAGGCCATCATCATCGGTTTCCAGGTGCGTCCTTCGGCCACCGCGCGTAAGTTGGCCGAACAACAAGGCGTGGATATCCGGCTCTATTCCATCATCTACGATGCGATAGAGGAGGTGAAGTCGGCCATGGAAGGCATGTTGGCACCGGAAGTGAAAGAAGAGGTGACGGCCACGGTCGAAGTGCGCCAGGTTTACCATATCAGCAAGGTGGGTACTGTGGCCGGTGCATACGTGGTCGATGGAAAGGTGCAGCGTAGCAACAAGGCACGTGTCATCCGCGACGGCATTGTGGTACACACCGGTGCCATCAACGCCCTGAAACGTTTCAAAGACGACGTGAAGGAAGTGGGCACGAACTTCGAGTGCGGTATCAGCCTGGTGAACTACAACGACCTGCGTGAAGGCGACCTGATAGAAACTTTCCAGGAAGTGGAAGTGAAGGCCAAACTGTAAGACGGGATGATAAACGTGTTGGACATTCTCGTGCTCGGTGTGCTCGTTGCGGGCTTGGTAAAAGGCTGGATGAGCGGCTTTTTCCGGCAGGTGGTTTCGTTTTCGGGTTTTTTTGTCGGCCTGTTGGCGGCTTTCCTGTTCTATTCCGTCGTGGGCGACTGGCTGGCTCCCTTCGTGGGAGGCAACGTGTCGGTGTGCCGGGCAGCGGCATTCGTGCTGGTGTGGATTGGTGTCCCGTTGGCCTTGTCGGTGTTGGCCCATGTGTTGACGCGTGTGGCAAGGCATGTGAAACTGGGAGGTGTGAACCGCTTGGGGGGCTCCTGCCTGTGCGCATTGAAGTACATGGTGTTTCTGAGTTGTGTGTTGAATGTCTGCGCCATCATACACCTTTTACCTCCGGCCCTGGTAGGGAATTCCCGGCTCCATACACCGGTCTGTGCCATTTCGGGTAAGATGTTCGAGGTATGTACGCCGCATGTCGTTCGTGCCGTGGACGGGATACGTTCCATTTCCACAAACATCAGTGCCACGGACAGGTAGCTTTTACCTATTATATATACAAATCTACGATGAAGGCGGGAATGCGTACATGATGGCAATGTCGTGTGGGCATTCCTCCTTTGGCTATAAAGACAGTAATGGAAGAGAAAGACAAGAAAAACGATAAGTCGAGTGGAAGCGTGGAAGAGAAAAACCAATTCGTGCGCGAAGTGGCGCAGAAGAAGTACGAATATGGCTTCACCACCGACGTGCAGACAGAGATTATCGACCGCGGCCTGAACGAGGACGTGGTGCGGCTCATCTCCGCCAAAAAGGAGGAACCGGACTGGCTCTTGGAGTTTCGTCTGAAAGCGTTCCGCCATTGGCAGACACAGCAGCAGCCGTCGTGGGGGCACTTGACGTTGCCCGAGATAGACTACCAGGCCATTTCCTATTATGCCGACCCGACGAAGGGCATGAAAAAGGACGGCCCGAAGAGCTTGGACGAGATAGACCCGGAATTGATGAAGACGTTCGACAAGCTGGGCATTCCCTTGGAGGAACGGCTTGCGTTGAGCGGCACGGCGGTGGATGCCGTGATGGATTCTGTTTCGGTGAAAACGACTTTTAAGGAGAAACTTTCCGAACGTGGCATCATTTTTTGTTCCATCAGCGAGGCCGTGCGCGAGTATCCCGACTTGGTGAAGCAGTATTTGGGCTCCGTGGTGCCTTACCGTGACAATTACTTTGCGGCGTTGAACTCGGCTGTTTTCAGCGACGGGTCGTTTGTGTATATTCCGAAAGGAGTGCGTTGCCCGATGGAACTTTCCACTTATTTCCGCATCAATGCCCGCAACACGGGACAGTTCGAGCGCACACTCATCGTGTGCGACGATGGGGGCTATGTGTCCTATCTCGAAGGTTGCACCGCGCCCATGCGCGACGAGAACCAGCTGCATGCGGCCATCGTGGAAATCGTGGTGAACGAGAATGCCGAGGTGAAGTACAGCACGGTGCAGAACTGGTATCCCGGCGATGCGGAAGGACGGGGCGGCGTGTTGAACCTGGTGACCAAGCGCGGCCACTTGCGGGGCGCGAACAGCAAGCTGTCGTGGACGCAGGTGGAGACGGGCTCGGCCATCACGTGGAAATATCCCAGCTGTGTCCTCGCCGGCGACAATTCGCAGGCGGAGTTCTACAGCGTGGCCGTGACCAACAACTACCAGCAGGCCGACACGGGCACGAAGATGATTCATTTGGGGCGCAACACGAAGAGTACCATCATCAGCAAGGGCATTTCCGCCGGGCGGAGCCAGAACTCCTATCGCGGGCTGGTGCGCGTGGCACCGAAGGCCGACGGGGCGCGGAATTACAGTTCGTGCGATTCCCTCCTGTTGGGAAGCGAATGCGGGGCGCATACTTTCCCTTATATGGACGTACACAACGATACGGCCATCGTGGAGCACGAGGCCACGACATCGAAGATTTCCGAGGAACAGCTTTTCTATTGCAACCAGCGAGGCATTCCCACGGAGGAGGCGGTGGGGCTGATTGTGAACGGCTATGCCAAAGACGTGATTAACAAACTGCCGATGGAGTTTGCCGTGGAGGCGCAGAAGCTCCTGAACGTGTCGCTCGAAGGCACGGTGGGCTAAAAAACATAAAGAAAGGGACGAGAGAGATGTTAGAGATAAGAGATTTGCATGCCAGCATCAATGGCAAAGAGATATTGAAAGGAATTGACCTGACGGTGAATGCGGGCGAAATTCATGCCCTCATGGGGCAGAACGGGGCGGGAAAGAGCACCTTGAGCAATGTGTTGGTGGGGAATCCCGCCTATGAGGTGACGCGCGGCAGCGTGACGTTCAACGGCAAAGACTTGTTGGCAATGAAACCGGAAGAAAGGGCGCATGAAGGGTTGTTCCTGTCGTTCCAGCAGCCGGTGGAGATTCCGGGCGTGTCAATGGTCAACTTCATGCGTGCGGCGGTGAATGCCAAGCGCAAGTACAAGGGGCTGGAACCGATGAGCGCAGGCGACTTCCTGAAGATGATGCGCGAGAAACGGAAAATCGTGGAGCTGGACAGCAAGCTGGCTAACCGTTCTGTGAACGAGGGGTTCAGCGGCGGCGAAAAGAAGCGCAACGAAATCTTCCAAATGGCCATGCTTGAGCCCACGTTGAGCATCCTTGACGAGACGGACTCCGGGCTGGACGTGGATGCGCTGCGCATCGTGGCCGAGGGCTTTAACAAGTTGCGCACACCGGAAACGTCGGCATTGGTTATCACCCACTACCAGCGTCTGTTGGACTACCTGAAGCCCGATGTGGTACACGTGCTGATGGACGGGCGCATCGTGAAGACCGGAGGCCCGGAACTGGCCGTGGAGATAGAACAGCGGGGATTTGATTGGATCAAGGCCGAGGCCGAGGCTGGCTGAAAGGAGGCGGAAGCATGAAAAGCGAACAGCAATATATTGATTTGTTCACCGCCAACCGCGACTTGCTCGACCGGAACGGTGCGGCGGTCATGAATGCCTGCCGGGAAAAGGCTTTTGCGGATTTTGCCCGCTTGGGCTTTCCGACGCAGAAGGTGGAGCGTTACAAATACACGGACGTGGAGGCCGCCTTTGCCCCCGACTACGGGGTCAACCTCTCGCGGCTGGAGTTTGCCGTGAACCCCTATGAGGCGTTCCGTTGCGATGTGCCCAACCTGAGCACCTCGCTCTATTTCATGGTGAACGATGCTTTCGGCCAAAAGTCGCTTCCGGCGGCTGCGTTGCCCGAAGGGGTGGCCGTATGTTCCTTGAAACAGGCGGCGGAAATTTATCCGGAAAGGGTGGCGGCTTGCTACGCCAAGCTGGCGCGCACGGAGAAGGATGCCATCAATGCCCTCAACACGATGCTGGCCCAGGACGGCCTTTTCGTCTATGTGCCCAAGGGTGTGGCCGTGGAGCGCACGATACAGGTGGTCAACCTCTTGCGTTCCAATGTCGATTTGATGGTCAACCGCCGGGTGTTGGTCGTGTTGGAAGACGGGGCGCAAGCCCGCCTGCTCTTCTGCGACCATGCGATGGACGACCGTGAGTTCCTGACCACACAGGTGGTGGAGGTCTTTGCCGGGGCGGACGCGCATTTGGATTTGTATGAACTGGAGGAAACGCATGTGAAGAACCGGCGTTTCAGCAACATGTATGTGGATTTGCAGCGCGGCAGCGTGGTGAACCTCTATAATTTCACGCTGCACAACGGCCTGACGCGCAACCGCACCGATGTGTCACTTTCTGGCGAAGGGGCCGAGGTGAATCTCTACGGCGGTGTGATTGCCGACAAGGAGCAGCATGTGGACAACAACACGCTCATCGACCACCGGGCGGAGCGTTGCACGAGCCGCCAGTTGTACAAGTATGTGATGGACGGGCGTTCCGTGGGGGCTTTTGCCGGGCGCGTGTTGGTGCGCCACGGTGCCCAGCGCACGGTGTCGGAGGAACGCAACGCCAACCTTTGCGCCACGCGCGAGGCGCGGATGTACGCCCAACCCATGCTGGAGATTTATGCCGATGACGTGAAGTGCAGCCACGGTTCCACTGTGGGGCAGCTCGACGAACAGGCTTTGTTCTACATGCAGCAGCGCGGCATCAGCCGCGAGGAAGCACAGATGCTCCTGAAGTTCGCTTTCGCGGGCGAGGTCATTGATGCCATCGCCTTGGAGGCCCTGCGCGACCGCTTGCGCCACTTGGTGGAGAAGCGATTCCGGGGCGAGCTGAGCCGTTGTTCAGGCTGCAAACTTTGTAAATAGGAGGGACTAAGATGTACGACGTAGCAGAAGTGAGGAAAGATTTCCCTATTTTGGGACGCGAAGTTTATGGGAAACCGTTAGTGTATCTGGACAATGCCGCCACGGTGCAGAAGCCGCGCCAGGTGGTGGAGGCCATGTCGGAAGAATATTATAATGTGAATGCCAATGTCCATCGCGGGGTACACTTCCTGTCGCAGCAGGCCACGGAACTTCATGAGGCAGCCCGCGAGACGGTGCGCCGTTTCCTGAACGCCCGTAGCACTGCGGAAATCGTCTTCACGCGCGGCACGACGGAAAGTATCAATCTCGTGGCCGCTTGTTTCGGTGAGGCGTTCATGCGTGAGGGCGACGAGGTCATCGTCAGCGAGATGGAGCATCATGCCAACATCGTGAGCTGGCAGCTCCTGCAGGCGCGGAAAGGCATCAGGCTTCGCGTGATTCCGGTGGACGACCGGGGGCAGCTCAGGATGGATGAATATGAGCGGCTCTTCAACGAACGGACGCGCATCGTGAGCGTGACGCACGTGAGCAACGTGCTGGGCACGGTGAATCCTGTGCGTCGCATCGTGGACGTGGCGCATGCCCACGGGGTGCCCGTGCTCATCGACGGGGCGCAGAGCACGCCGCACTTTGCCGTGGACGTGCAGTCGCTCGGTTGCGATTTCTTTGCCTTCAGCGGCCACAAGGTCTATGGACCTACGGGCATCGGTGTGCTTTACGGGAAAGAGGAATGGCTCGACCGCCTGCCGCCTTACATGGGTGGAGGTGAAATGATAGGGCATGTCTCGTTCGAGCACACGACATTTGCCGATTTGCCGCTGAAATTCGAGGCCGGGACACCGGACTACGTGGCCAGCACGGGGCTTGCCCGCGCGTTGGATTATGTGTCGGCCCTCGGGATGGATGCCATACAGGCGCACGAGCGTGACCTGACGCGGTATGCGCTTGAACGGTTGCGTCAGATTCCGGGCATGCGCATCCTCGGTGAGGCGGACGACCACGACGCGGTAGTCTCTTTCTTGGTCGGGAACATCCATCATTTGGATATGGGGACGTTGCTCGACAGGTTGGGTATTGCCGTCCGCACAGGACATCATTGTGCAGAACCGCTTATGCAGCGTTTCGGAGTGGAGGGCACGGTACGTGCTTCTTTTGCATTGTATAATACCCATGCCGAAGTAGATGCGTTGGCCGAAGGTATCACGCGCGTGGCAAAGATGTTTTGAGTGGATTTAGGTTGCCATTCCTTTCCTTGATGGACATGGCCTTTTGGGGAGGAAGAACGGGCAACTTGCCGGAGAGTTTTCTTCCAGCCTATAGAAACGATATCCGACATCGTCGGAAACAGGACGCACGTATCTTTGCAGTATGGAAATGGAACGAAAGATCATACATATCGACATGGATGCCTTTTACGCATCGGTGGAGCAACGCGACCATCCGGAACTGCGAGGAAAACCTGTGGCTGTGGGACGTGGAGAGGAACGGAGTGTGGTAGCGGCGGCCAGCTATGAGGCGCGCCGTTATGGGGTGCGTTCAGCCATGCCGTCGCAACGGGCTAAGCGGTTGTGCCCCGACCTGATTTTTGTTCCCGGGCGGATGGATGTATATAAAGAAGTGTCACGTCAAATCCATGAAATTTTTCATCTTTATACGGACATTATAGAACCAATCTCGTTGGATGAAGCTTTTTTGGACGTGACGGAGAACAAGCCGGGCATCCCGTTGGCCGTGGACATCGCCCGCGACATCAAGCGGCGCATACGCGAGGAACTTCACCTTGTGGCTTCGGCCGGAGTATCTTACAACAAATTCTTGGCCAAAGTGGCTTCGGACTACCGTAAGCCGGACGGACTTTGCACCATACATCCCTCCCATGCGGTGGACTTTATCGCCCGGCTCAGCATCGAACAGTTTTGGGGCGTGGGACCTGTCACGGCAAAGCGGATGCACGAAATGGGCATCCATAACGGGCGACAACTCCAGCAGTACAGCTTGGAAACGCTCGTCCGGCAGTTCGGTAAGGCTGGGAAATTGTACTATGATTTCGCGCGGGGTGTGGACTTGCGGCCGGTAGAAGCGGTCAGGGTGCGCAAATCAGTGGGCTGTGAACACACATTGGAAAAGGACGTGTCACAACGTTCGTCGGCCATTATTGAACTTTACCACGTGGCAAAGGAATTGGAAGGACGGCTGAAACGTACCGGTTTTGTTGGCAATACGCTGACACTAAAAATCAAATTCAACGATTTCATGCAAATCACCCGTAGTGTCACTTTGGCACAACAAGATTTCACCAATTTCAAGTTGCTCTATCCACAGGCCAAAGCCTTGCTGAAGGAAGTGGATTATGAGAACCATCCTATCCGGTTGATAGGTCTCACGGTGTCGCATCCACGGGAGGAAAGGGAGGCCGGATGCAAGGAGGAAGCCCAATGGCGGCAATTGGAGTTGGAATTTGACGGTCTCCTCTCCTGATCAATTCGCTATCATTCCACCCCAAGTTGGGTGCAGGCTCATGCTTGATAGGGCGTGAAGGTTTCACCGCAACTCGTTGACACACAGTTAGTGTGAACCCGTGAACCCTTCACGGAAAAAAGTCACTGTATGAACCGAAACACATCATAGCGCAAAAAAGATACTTGTTTTTCAAAAAGAAGATATACTGACCTTGCCAAGTAAGATATCTTACTTGGCAAAGTAATTTCTACATCTGCTCTTTGTCAGATAGCTCGCTATCTTTCTCATCACGGAAGCAAAACTGCCTCGAAAACTCATCCCAAATCATCGCACGATAAATTCAAAACAGTTTCTAAAACATAAAACTAAAAATCTTTTTCTGCGAAGCATTGAACCGTTCAATCTCCAGAGAGAGGGATTTCTTTAACTGGCCAGCCATAAAGTCCAAGAAAGGCTGATTAACTTCTTCTTCCTGTGATAGTCGTAAGGCTGAAATATACTCTTCTCTATCTTCCTTGAATATTTTAGTTGGAAAAAGGTTGTAGCAAAACTGAATGTAATTCATCAGCAAGCGGGCTGTTCTTCCGTTGCCATCTACCCACGGATGAATAGCCACTAAGTTAAAATGGGCATTGAAACTTAATTCGTATTGTTCCCGAAATGTTTCCACTGCCTTTTGTTTTTCCTGTAATAAAGCGCAAAGCTCCTCTACTTTGGCAAGGACTTTCTGATAACTCATATAAGAACGCCCATCAATACCAGCCGTCACGCCACACAAGCGGAATTCACCTTTGGAAGAATCAAAAGAGCCACCCATAACGTTATAAATACTGCCTGTCGTACGCATCAATGCCGCATTCAGTTTTTGTAAGAATGCAGAATTAATTGGCTCTTTACATTTGGCTTCTTCTTTGGCAAGCTCATATGCCTTCTTTAAGTCCTCGTTCATCAAATGATATACCAAAGGTTTCCCTTTAGCGGTCAAGCCCTCATCGAAAAGCATTTGTGCCTCCGCTTCGGTGAGTGTTGAGCCTTCAATCGCTGTAGAATGGGTAATAAGAGAATAGAGGTAGTACTTCTCATAGTCCACCGCTTCACTGATACCAAGTTGCTGAAACTTCTGGTACAACCGTTCAATCTCTTGCCAAACAGCTTGTTCCATTGACTTTTATTTAATCGGATTCATTTCTTTTCAAAAGTAGTGTATTTGTATTGCGTAGCCAAAGAAAATAACGACTTACTACTATATTTTTTCGCCTGTGGGGAAAATGTGGGGAAAAATCAGACAAGTAAAAAGGCTAAGTAATTGATAATTCAACACTTAGCCTTTTATTCTGTACCCAGACCCGGTACAGCCCATAGAAACCATAGGAAAATAAAGGAATTTATTTTCCTTATTATCAGCTATTTGCATCTTTCTTATTTTCTCCATTTTTGCCATATTTTGCCCATTTTCTG
>CALULT010000061.1 GCA_944321565.1 uncultured Paraprevotella sp.
AAGGGCACGCTTGAGATGCGTCCGATGTTCCACTTCTCGGAGAAACGCATCGAGGCCCATATCTGCATCTGCTTTGTAGCCTACAAGGTGTATAAGGAACTTGAACGGGTCATCAGAGAACTCGGCATGAAGATGGGCGTTGACAAGGTTCTTGAAATCGCCAAGACAATAACGACGCTCAGGATAAGGCTGCCCAACGGCTCGGTATATACTGAAACCCTATTCACTACACCCCAGCAGGAGGCCATCAAACCATTGTTGGAGGCATTGGATCAAGACAAAAATCAAGCAGGGTGACGCATTGTCAAAGTCAGGACCATTATTGATGCGTCCGCCTTTATGTACAAACAAGATTAGCCGTATAGAGGCTTCAATGGGTGGAGAAATCAAGCCTCATGCGGCCGAACCTATCTCATATAAGAATTCAGGAGCCAGGTCTGCACCATTTGCCCATTCAATCGTGGTGTGTGTGTCAACCCATATTGGATAAATTTGTTTTTATCCAATAATTCTCCGAATACTTCACCTTTCAAATGCGGCTTTAAGTCCAATTTTTTACGAGTGCCGTCATTGAAGGTGATGAGCAGTTCGTAACCTTTAATATAGTCCACATCTACGATACGTACATAAACTGTCATTTTAATGGTTCTATCTTGCCTATTTTTTCTCCTTTCTGTGCTTTCTCCCAAAGGGTCAAAATCTCATTCTCATGCAGGTCTATCCATTCATTTACTTTTGAAATGACTTTTGCAGGAGGTTGTTAAGAGCCTGTTTAAAAACTGCCCCTATTCTTGTCCTTCTGCCCTCTCCACAATATGCTTGAAAGCCGAGCCTAAGATGATATACTGCGTGTTTCCAGCTATCGTACCCTCGTTCTGCCCCCAAAGGAAAGGCCAATCGTCAAAGTTCTCAAAATGGTCGGGCTTACGGAAGAGCACCCCGGGAGCCACATTACCCGGTATGAACGAGAAGTCGGCACGGTTATTCCCGTAAAAGACATTTTTCGGACGGGCAGCCCCCACAGCCGCAACAAACGAATAATTGTGATAAGGATGACACCCGAAAAGCCAGTTGATGGCACGATACACTTCCGCCTTTTCCACGATGTCGGGATAGTAAAGATGGGCAAAGCATACCGTAGTCCCAAAACTGAGCAACGGGCCGATTCCCGCCCAGTTCCCCTCTCCGATGGGCACACCGTAAGGATTCTTGCGGTCGAAGTCCCGGATGTATTGTGCGTATTCCTCCACGTACGGACGCAACTTCTTGCGATAATCCTCGTCCATATAAGGTATGGCATCAAGCGCGGTTTGGAGCGTACGCGTGGCATTCTGCTCCAACTCATCCCAAATTTCCTTCTTAAAGTCATCCAAATATCCTTTTTCCTGGGTGGCGACATAAAGCTGCAGGTTGGTGGCAGTCATGCCTCCCCTCCTCCGGCGGGCGTTGTTCTCACCCGATTTGGCACGCTGCTCCGCAAATTCTTCCGCCTCTTTCATTAGGCGTTTCGATTGTGTCAGTGCCCGTGCCGCCAAACTGTCGTTATAGCCTTTCAGCGCATGGGCCGCCGCGGCAAACATGGTCGAGGCACGCATGTCAAGCCACGTGTTGCGGCTCGTGAAAGCCCACATGTCATCGGGCGTACCACTCCGCTTTCCGTCCGCCGACACCTCGTATGGTTTGAGCGAAGGGTCGTAGTGCAACCCGTCGGTAATGGACGCGGCATCTCCCAAATGGTGATAGTTGTCGAGCACGGAATTAGACAAGGTGGAAGCCATGTGCCCTATCTGTTCCGCCTGTGCCACAAGATTGAGCACACCGTGCTCTATGTATTGCAAGATGTCGGGTGTCCCGTCGGGACGGTGCAGGTCCACATAACGTTGCTCCTCGCTCACGAACGTTTCGTCGCGCAACGGTTTGAAAAGCTCCCAAGCACGAACCAGGTTCTCCACCACATTGATGTTCGCCCCTGTCTCGATATCGAAATCTCCGGCGTCAAAGAACCCGCCGACATTCAATCCCGGAATGAGCTCCAACGGCTTATATTTCGTATCTGTCGTAGGCCCTTGGTAATGCATGTCGAAATGGTCGCTGGGCGGTGCCTGCAAATACCCTTCCTTGAAGGGTTCTCCATGCCATACGCGATACCCCTCGTTCACAAACATGTGATTCATGTGGATGGGCACCCACACGTCCGTAGTGGCATCGGTAATCTTGTCATACACACGCGAATCAATCAAGAAATTGTTGGTTTTCACGGTGTCATACTGGATATAGTAGATGCCCGGTGTCTGCACATCGGAGAAATCAAACTTCACATAGTTATACTTATAATAAGGCCCCCATACATCTATTTTCCCCTCGTAAGCCTTCGAGACAGTCCCGTCCTCGTTGATACGCATCAAGGCGGCGGTTGCCTCCGGGGAATCATTCTTGTCCAACTCGATAACGCTCACCTTGGGCTGGTCTGGCGTGTAACCCACCTGGCAGAACCCGATATTGGGTTTCCTGATCCATCCCCCAATGGCATGAGGTTCCACCGTCCAACTTACCACCTTTCCAGTTTTACCTTCGGGCAAAACGCTGCGGAGCACAAACCACCCATTCTGTGCCAACATACGCCCGTCGTAAAGTTTCAGTTCGGCATCATCGCTACGGATACTAATCATGCGTTCCAAGTCGTCCATCGCCATCGTAATGTCGTGTCCGGTTTCGAGAGGAAGCGGGTCAACGAACTTCCCCGTGCCCCTGTCATCATAAGTCTTGAATCCCTTGAACTGCCGTGGCTTTTCGCTGTTGGGCCGGGTAACAGTCTGACTCGTGGCATAACGCGGGAAACGGTTCAGCCGACCATCCATCGTGTATGTCTTCAACCAATATTTTGAGGGAAGGAACTCCAAATTCAGCCCCGCATTCCCGACCAGTTCCTCGGGTACGGGTTCATCAAGCCAAACCGCGATTTCCACCGCTTTCCCCTTGGCGGTCACCACGACCCGGCTGTCGAAATCATAATCCTCATAGCGCAATCCCACCTCTATGCTTCCTTGCTCGCGGTCCACCTTCCGGTAAGTCATTTTCGGCACCAAATCCCACTGTTCGGGCGTATTGTTCAACCGGACAGCACCGCCTTGAACGGCCCGGACACCATGCTGGATGATTTCAATACCCGAATTCTTCTCGTCATTAAAACCGCCATTAAAACTGTTGCTGAAAACCAGCACATTCACTCCTTGTCTCTCAAAATAACTGTTGTCATTCAGTTTCAGGTCTTGCGCCTGCAAAAAAGACGATACCATGAAACCTACCGCCCATAGCAAACTCCTGTTGTTCCTCATCATATTAACCACACAAATTATATTTTATATAAGAATCCGGACTTCCCTAAAAGGTTTAACACGGCTTCCGTTCTTTTTGCTAAATTAACCTTTCTACAAAAAGAAGCAAAAAGCGCAAGAACCACGGCACCCCATTTTTTGTAAAAATCCAAAACTGTTACTTTCCAAAAAGAAGCACTACTTCGATGGCGAAGCAAGCACTACTTCTTCCCCGTCCCCATAAAATCACGAGAAAAAGGGATGTCAAGCAGCAAACCACCACTCATTTTTCTATTTCGAAAGAAAACACGAGCACAAAAAAACCTAGCATTTCAATACTGTTCTATTCAATCTTGCATGATTTAACCATAAAAACATGAAGAAAAGAAACAAAAAGCATACAAAACCAGCCATAACAGCGTCTTTTTGTCATTCCTAAAACCCACGAGAATCGCGCAGGACGCCCCATCCGAGGGTTCCCACGGGAATACAGAAATCTCACGGCATTTGAAGCGCGGCAAGTTCACTCCCCCACATGGGATTCCCACACCCGGTCTGCCAAATTAAGATAAGACGGTTCCGCTTTGTGACCAAATGCAACTGCATACACCCGCACATCCCGTTGCTTCAATTCCTCGACATACTGACGCCATGTCGGACTGAGAACCGGTATCTCGAAATCCGACACCCACAACAAATCGGCATAACGAAAGTCTTCCCTCATCAATGTACCCACGGCATCCTGCATGGCATAAGTCATGTCGGACCCGCCATGGAAGGCATTGCAAAGAAAAGCCTCCAACAAAGGAAGGTCGGTATAAAGATTTTCCAACTCGACCACCTCAACCTGGTCTGAGAACAACACCACGCGGCAACGGCGGCGCATGCTGTCCGCCTTCAAAGCCAAGCTAAGCACAATCGCCTTGGCCAATAATTCCCGCTCGCCACGCATGGAACCCGATGTGTCCACACACACCACGAAAGGCCCCTTCTGCGCATGGCTGGCCAGCTCATTTCCGCAGCGGGAGGAAGCTTCGACATGTTCCACCTGGCGGGACACTCCATCGAACACCGCCAACTTCTTCTCCACATAGCGGCGATAGAACATCCCCTCCAACACCTTGTCCGACAAATAACAATATTCCACAGGAAGAAGCGAACCCAAGTTATTCCCCTCGGTGATTCCCACAATATCGGAACGCGTGGCCGGGCGCAACAATTCCACCGGCATCCGCCCGCTCATGGCTTGGTACAGCCGGGCTTCGTCGGCTTCCTTGCGCCCCAAGGCACGATTCAGTTCCCGAACCAACGCGCTCTTCCGCATCACCCGGGCCAGCTGCCTGATTTTCCCCCGCAGTTCCGGGCTGCACGTCAACTGCAGCCAAGCCAGACGCGGCGAATAACCGTTGCCTCCCCTCCCCTTGTTCTGCAACACCTGGACCTTCCCGGCCACCATGCGATAGTAATCGTCACAAAGCCTGCCAATATGCTTCACTTGGAAATCCATCTCCCGGATTTCGAGCAAAGCCTGCCATTTTTCCATGAAATGCCGGCGCAGGGCCTGCCAACGCACGGAAGCCCGCGCATGCCTTGCCAACTGCTCCGCATAATAGCCCGCATCCAGTTCCGTGGCTGCATAAAAACGGGAAAAAACAGTACGCGCACGCTGCAACATGCCAAGGAAATGGCCGTCATCGGCCTCAGCCATCTGATAAAAATAGTCCCACTGCTCCCCATAGTAGGAATACACATCCTGAAGTCCGGACTTCTTTTGGGCGTAATAACGCTGGACTTCGTCCTCCACCTCGTCCATGCGCACGGCATCTTCCTTCAGCAACGGCGCATACAGGCGTTCCGCAATCTCATGCAAACGTTTCAAGAAAAAAGCGGACAGGAATTTGAAACGCGCTTTCGCCCCATGGTCACTGTTTTCCTGTCGCATGGTTCAGTTCCTGGCAATCAATTTGCAGGGAAGACACGTCGGCCCGTATTCGGCGGAAAACGTTTTGCAAATCCCTGCGCCGGGCTTCATCCAAAAAGAGATGTGTCTTGGCGTAGACCGTCTCCTCCTGCTCCCATCGGGACAGCTTCTTTGCCATCTCCTCCGCCTCCGCCAATAACCGGCGCGACATTTCACCGGCATGCAAGGCCACGTCCGGCTCTTCTCCCCTTCCCGCAACTTGCACGTCAGCATCCTGTTCGGCCTGCACCAAAGCATACGACTTCCCGTTCACCTGCAACCCCGCATCGGTGCGTTCCACCAGCAACAAATCCTCTGGACGCACATTCGGATAGCGGCTTTTTTCATACTTGCGCAACAGTTGCGCTCCGGTTTTCTTCCGGTCCGTGACCAAAACAAAGGCTGCAGGCTCGCCCAGTTTCAATGCCTCATACTCCGTAATATAAATCAGCACCATCCGTCCGGCCACAACCGATTGGACTTGGTAAAAGAACGCCCGCACCACCTTGAATTCCACTTGGGCAGGAAAGGCGGTTGCCTGTTCTTCGCGCAAAGCCGCCAGCCGTTCGCGCAGCAACGGCATCCCGGCTTGCTCCTCAAAAGTTTCCACCAAAGCCTCTATCTGCAACTTTTCCAAAGTTTCCATTTGTGACGGTTCGTCCCACACGCAATCTTGCAACAAAAGCGTGTCGGCCAAGTGCAACTCGGAAAACCCGTTCAGGAAAGCAGCCGTGCGCCACAAGTGCATGAGCTTCTTCCAACGGCGGTCGGAAACATAAAAGGGCTTGTCTCCATTTTCCACGATTGCGGCATTGGCCACGGCCATCTTGCTGCGGAAAACATGCACGAACGCAAACACGGCATCGGGAACCGACACGGCATCAATGCCGCCGCTCCACACAGACAATTCTTTCTCAGAAAGTTGCAACTCTGCCGGCACAACCGTCTCCGTCCGCGAAGAACCGGAAATCATGAGATTGAACTGATGCTTGTCTTCAATGCCGCCCACCAGGCAACGCACAAGAAACCTGTCCCAAAGGGCATCCAAGTTCTCACCTTGCGCGGGCAACTCGTTGGACGCTGCCATGACCAGTTTCAGGGGCAAATGCATCTCTTCCTTCCCGTTCAGGTAAACTTTCTCGTTCAGCACGGTGAGCAAGGCATTCTGTATGCTGGGACCCGCCTTCCAAATTTCGTCCAAGAACACCACGTCGGCCGTTGGCAAATATCCTTCAGTCAGCCGGCGGTAACTCCCTTCGTCTTTCAACGCGGAAATGGAAACCGGGCCGAAAATCTCGTCGGGCGTACTGAAACGCGACATCAGATACTCAAAAGAACGCCCGCCCTCGAAAGCCATTTTCAGCCTGCGCGCCACCATGCTCTTCCCCACTCCCGGAGGCCCCAGCAGGAAAACACCCTCCCCCGCCACTGCGGCCAACAAGGACAAAGCCATCACGTGGTCTTTCTCATAAATTCCCTCGCACAAGACTTCCAGCAAACGGGCCAGCCGGTTCTTATCAGCCATGTCCACAAGCCTCCCTACAAGAAACGACGATAATAGACCTCCTCAAAAGCCCATTCCGAAAGAAAGAATATCAGGAAAAGCAACAGGCTGAACAAGGGCTGGGCGGACAAGCACAAACAAACCACCAGCCCCACCACGGCAGACAGGCACAAACGCCAAAGCCAACCGCGACGATATTTCCTCCACACGGCCGCGCGGTCGTCAGCCTCATCGCGCGTCAGCCAAAAGAATTGGAACATCTCCAACAGGAAAAAGAAGCCCACCAAAGAATAAAGCGGATAGGACTCCAAATAGTTGTGCGGATTGAACAGGATGTGTACCACCAAAGAAACGAACAACAGGAAGCACACCAAAACCACCTGGATTATCGTGAACGACAAAACTTTTTGTTTAAATAACGATGGAGACGGTTGCATAACGAAAGAACACTAGCGGATAAACGAATCAACCAAAAAATAAACCCCCAACCCGGCCAGCCAGCCCACAAGGACTTTGCCGGAAATGTGGCGGAGATACCACCAAATGGAAACATTCTCCCCCTTCATCAACGCATAACCCGCCGTGGAGCCAATGGACAAGAGGCATCCGCCAATCCCGCCACTGTAGGCCACCAACTGCCAATACTGCCCGTTCAGGGCAAACGAGCGGAGATATTCGGGATCCATCCCTGCCACGGCATCCACGTCCTCCAAAACGCCATACATGGATATGCTGGTCAACACGAGAGCCACATTGTCCAAAAAGGCCGAGATGGTGCCCAAAATCAAACTGGATATATATATATTATGGATATACCGGTCGCACCACACCGCCGCCGTTTCCAGCGCGCCCGTCTCTTGCAAAGCGGAAATAGCCATGCTCACGCCAATGAAAAACAAAATGGTCTGGATGCTTTCCGACTGCATGAAACGAGGCATGGGACGGAATACCGGCTGGTCGGACTTTATCAGCTTGCGGTTGCACAATTCATTGACCACGCCGAACAAAGCCAACACGCAAAGCGCACCCACAAACGGCGGAAGCTTGGTCAGATGGTGGAACGTGGGAATGAACCACAAACCGCCAATGCCGACAAAAAGCATCAGGATGCGTTGCCAACGCGTCAGCGTCGTGTCATCGCCACGATAACGGATGCGCGGCGTATTGATGCGGACTTGTTCGGGAAGCTCGCGCGACACCAGGTAAGTCGGTATCACCAACGCCACAATGGAAGGCAGGAACATGGCAGTCGAAAAGCTTGAGGGAGTGACCGCCCCCTTCACCCACAGCATCAGCGTCGAGACATCGCCAATGACCGTCAGGCAACCGCCCGCGCTGGCCGCTATCACGACCACCGCACCGTAATATTTCCGGAAATGGTTGTTGGGCAAAAGTTGGCGCATGATGGCAAACATCATCAAGGCCGTGGTCAGATTATCCAAATTCGCCGACAACAAATAAGTAATCAAGGCAACCATCCACAACAAGCGGCGGCTGCTGCGCGTCATGATCCATTCGCTGATGAAATCAAAGCAGCCGTTTGTGTTCAGCAAGTCCACGATAGCCATCGTGGCCAGCAAATAGAGCACTATCTGGCAAATATCCGCCACATGGGCGATGAACACATGGTTCGCAATGAAGTTTTTCAAGGAAGTGATGGTAGAAGGATTCCCGTCCAGGAACTCGGCATACTCCGCCGCATGCCGCATCTCCACAAAATCATGCCCGCCCATCATGTAGAGCAACCATCCGACCACACCGAGAAACATGGCCACGGCCGCCTTGTTGACATTGGTGATATGCTCCGTGGCAATCGCGCAATAGCCCAACAGCAAAACGGCAACAATGATAAGCGTCATGGGGATTTATAACTAAATAGGGAGCGACAAACGGGACTCGAACCCGCGACCCTCGGCTTGGGAAGCCAATGCTCTACCAACTGAGCTATTGTCGCAAATCGAATGCAAAGGTACATTTTTTTATGGAAATGCCCCCTAGCATTCGAAAAACTTTTCCGCGCGTTAATACACTTTAACTTTTTCGGCCAACGCCTTACACTTATCCCTCAACGCGCCTTGGTCGGCATCCAGTTTGTCCCAGCAAACCACAACGCCCATGCGGCGCCCCACATGGGCTACCGGCTTGCCAAAAATCCGCAAGTAGGTGTTGGTGGCCGCGCAAACCTCTTCCTCACCGGAATACTTCGGTGCGCCTTCGGTCTCCACGCCCGACAAGATGACGGCACTGGCCCCCATCCGTTCTTGCGTGATTTCAGGGATGGGCAACCCCAACACGGCACGGCAATGCAACTCGAATTCCGACAGGTTCTGCGTCCCGGCCAATGTCACCATCCCGGTGTCGTGCGGGCGCGGACTTAGCTCGGAGAAAATCACGCCATACTTGCGGCTCAGGAAGAATTCCACGCCCCAAATGCCGGCACCTGTCAAGGCCGCCGTGATTTTACCCGCCATTTCCTGTGCTTCTTTCAGCATCTCGGGAGAAACCGCGGCCGGCTGGAAACTTTCCCGGTAGTCTCCGCCCTTCTGCACATGGCCGATGGGCTGACAGAAAAGCGTGGGGCCGCGCTGCTGCGTCACGGTCAGCAATGTGATTTCGCTGTCAAACGGAATAAATTGTTCCACAATGACTTCCTTCACGTCTCCGCGCGCCCCGTCGCAGGCATACTTCCAGGCATGCTCCAGGTCGGCTGGTGTGTCCACCTTGCTCTGCCCGTGGCCGGAAGAACTCATCAACGGCTTAATGATGCAAGGAAAACCAACCGCATCCGCAGCTGCTTTCAGTTCCTCGAAGGTCTTGGCATAACGGTAATCGGCCGTTTTCAAGCCCAACTCCGTGTGTGCCAGTTCGCGGATGGCTTTGCGGTTCATGGTGTAGTTCACCGCCTTCGCACTGGGCACGACCTGTATGCCCATCTTTTCGCAGTCATAAAGTTTCTCCGTGCGGATGGCCTCAATTTCCGGCACGATGATGTCCGGCTTATGCTTTTCCACCACCGCCATGAGGGCGTCCCCGTCCAACATGTGGAACACTTCGCACTCGTCTGCCACTTGCATGGCCGGCGCATGCGCATAAGCATCGCAGGCAATCACGTACTGCCCCTTTCGCTTGCAGGCAATCACAAACTCCTTGCCCAGCTCTCCGGAGCCTAACAACAAAATCTTTTTCGTCATTACTTTACTTATAATATTTTAAGCGTAATCCAAAACTTAAGCTTGCATCCATTGTTACTGATGCTGTTCACGCAACAAGTCGTTTACTGTTTTCACCGGATTGAACGTGCCCAACGGAACTTCCACAAACACCGTGTTCCAATCGCTCATCGCCCCGTTCCACAAGCCCGGAAGTTCCAAAGCCTTGAGCTCTTTGCCGTTCTTGCTCTTATAAGAAATGAAGCCCGTGGCCTTGTCCACATAGTCGGGCAGGTTGAACTTATTTCCCTTGTAATCCTTCACGGCGCAAACCAAATCCACCGGATTGAAATGTGTCCCGTTCTTGAACATCGCCACATATTCGGGATTGTTTTTGTCTATCTGGCTGCTTTCCAAAATCTGAAGCGAAACCGTGCCGTCGCTGTTATAGGCCAGGAACGGGCCGCCACCCGGTTCGCCCACATTCTTCACCACGCCGCACACGCGCATCGGGCGGTTGAGCTTCCGGCGCAGATAAAGCACGAGGTCGGCATCCTCCAGGTCCTTCACGTCTTCCTTGCGGCAGAAAAGGTCTTGCTGCACGAAACGGATTATTTCCTCCAGGTCCGCATGGCCGTAGTTTCCGCTTTCTAACTTCTCCAGGTAACCAAACACCTTCTGTTGCAACGTGACCAAGATGCCCGCCAGCACCTGCTTATACACGACCGTTTCCTCTTTCAGGCGGTCGGGCACCACGTTGTCGATGTTCTTCACGAACAACACGTCGGCCTGCAAATCGTTCAGGTTCTCGATGAGCGCGCCATGCCCCCCGGGACGGAACAGCAGTTTCCCGTCCACCCGGAACGGCTCGTTCTCCATAGTGGCCGCCAAGGTGTCCGTGGACGGCTTCTGCACAGAAAAAGTCACACGCAACTTCACGCCGTATGCCTTTTCATACGCCGATAACTTTTCCTCCACCAAAGCCTTGAACAACGCCTCATGCTCCGCGCTGACCGTGAAATGCACTTCGGCCTCGCCCTTGCTCGACGCATACAGGGCAGCTTCCACCAAATGTTCTTCCAGCGGCGTCCGCGCACCTTCGGCATATTTATGGAACAGGAGCAGGCCTTTCGGCAATTGCCCGTAATTCAGCCCTTTCGGCTGCAACATGCAAGCCACCACTTCCTTATAGTTTCCCGCAGCGACCAAGGCATCGACCCCGCAACCGTTGTTTTTCACACACGCGGCATCCAAGGCTTCAAAGAATGCGAACTTATGTATGCCCGCAAAAAAAGCTTTTTCGAAATCCGTGGCCGGCACGTCATAAGGCGCGTCCAAAAACTCGAACATGTTCTTGAACATGCGGCTGGCGGCACCCGACGCCGGCACGAACTTGCAGATTTTCTTCCCCGACTGTTTGTAGGCGTCCCACGCAGCCACATATTGTTTGCGCGCTTCTTCCGAGGGCGACAAAATGCCGTTCCCCACCGAAGCCGCCGCCTTCAATCTCAAGAAGGGGAAACCTTTCTCGAACGTTTGCAACTGAGCAGCAATCTGCTCCTCTGAAATTCCTTTTTCGGCCAACAAGACCTTGTCTTCTGCTGTCAACATATCCAATGGTTTTTAAATGATGTCCTAAACAATATCCAAATATAGCAATTTTTAAGGATTGCACCGACAGAATCCGCAAAAAAAATGCTAACTTTGAGAAAAAATCAACGGCAATGGAACCAAATCCTTTTTTTTCCGCACCTGAAAAAGCACGAT
Organism: uncultured Paraprevotella sp.; assembly: GCA_944321565.1. GTDB lineage: Bacteria > Bacteroidota > Bacteroidia > Bacteroidales > Bacteroidaceae > Paraprevotella. The sequence goes on from CALULT010000061.1 coordinate 11,695, forward strand.
TGGCGCAACTCTACAAACAGCTTCTCAAACTTTCCGACAATATCCTCCGCCCCGACGACTGCAAAAAGCTGAAAACATACCTTGTCGAAGCCGCCCGCCGCGACCTCATCCAACGGAACGTGTTCGGCATGAACCCCATCCTCAACGACATGGAGACCGCACTCATCGTGGCCTCGGAAATCGGGCTGACCCGCGGAGCCATCGTCGGCGTGATGGTGCACACGTGCGTCCGTTGCGGCTACTGCACTCCGGAAGACGTGGAAAAAGAATTCGGCGAAGACGTGGCCGGCATCATCCGCGGCCTGAACCGCATCCAGGAACTTTATGAAAAGACCCCCAGCGTGGGAAGCGAGAATTTCAGGAGCCTGCTGCTTTCGTTCGCCGAAGACATGCGCGTCATCCTCATCATGATTGCCAACCGCGTGAACGTCATGCGGCAAATCAAAGACACAGACAGGGAGGAAGCCCGCAAACGGGTATCGGAAGAAGCGGCCTACCTCTACGCCCCGCTTGCCCACAAGCTCGGGCTGTACCGACTGAAAAGCGAGCTGGAGGACTTGTCGCTCAAATACCTGGAACATGATGCCTACTATTTAATAAAGGAGAAGCTGAACGCGACCAAAAAGGCGCGCGACGAATATATCCAAAGATTCATCACCCCCGTGAAAGAGAAGCTGGAAGCCGCCGGACTGAAATTCCACATCAAAGGACGCACAAAAAGCATCCACTCCATCTGGCAGAAAATGAAGAAACAGCACTGCGGCGTGGAGGGCATCTATGACCTGTTTGCCATCCGCGTCATCCTGGACTCCGCCCCCGAACGGGAAAAGATGGAATGCTGGCAAGTCTATTCCATCGTCACCGACATGTACCAGCCCAACCCCAAACGGCTGAGGGACTGGCTCTCCATCCCCAAGAGCAACGGATATGAAAGCCTGCACATCACCGTGCTCGGCCCCGAAAACAAATGGGTGGAAGTGCAAATCCGCACCGAAAGAATGGACGAGATTGCCGAACGCGGGCTGGCCGCCCATTGGCGTTACAAAGGCATCAAGAGCGGGGAATCGGGCGTGGACGAATGGCTCAACAACATCCGCAACGCGCTGGAGAACAACGACGACATGCAGCTGATGGACCAGTTCAAAATGGACTTGTACGAAGACGAGGTGTTCGTGTTCACCCCCAAAGGCGACTTGTTCAAACTTCCCAAGGGTGCCACCGTGCTCGATTTCGCCTACGCCATCCACACCAACGTGGGCGACCACTGCATCGGGGCGAAAATCAACGAGAAGAACGCCCCGCTGCGCCAACAGCTCAACAGCGGCGACCAAGTGGAAATCCTGACAGCCAACAACCAAACCCCGAAACAAGACTGGCTGAGCTTCGTCATGACAGGCAAAGCGCGCACAAAGATACGCCAAGCCCTGAAAGAAGAACAAGCCAAGCAAGGCTCGTTCGCCAAGGAACTGCTGGAACGCAAGTTCAAAAACCGGAAAATAGAGTATGACGAAACCACCATGATGCACGTCATCAAGAAGCTCGGCTTCAAGACCGTCACAGATTTCTATAAAAGCGTCGCCGACGAGGAAACGGACGTGAACGATGTCATCGACACTTACCTGGACTTGCAGAAATTCGAGTCGGGGCAAGCCGAACATGCGCCCGTGCGCAGCGCGGAGGACTACAACGTGCCCTCGGAAGCCGAACTGAAAGCCACGTCGGGCGACGACGTGCTGGTCATCGACCAGAACCTGAAAGGGCTGGACTACGCGCTGGCCAAATGCTGCCACCCCATCTATGGCGACGACGTGTTCGGTTTCGTCACCGTGAACGGTGGCATCAAGATTCACCGTTGCGACTGCCCGAACGCGGAAACGCTGCGCAAACGCTTCGGCTACCGCATCGTGAAGGCCAAATGGGCCGGCAAGCGCGGCAGCCAATACCCCATCACCCTGAAGGTCATCGGCAACGACGACCTGGGCATCGTGAACAACATCACGTCCATCATCAGCAAGGAAGAGAAAATCTCGCTGCGCAGCATCAGCATCGATTCCCACGACGGCCTGTTCTCCGGCAACCTCACGGTCATGCTGGACGACACGGGGAGGTTGCAGCAGCTCATCCGGAAACTGAAAACCATCAAAGGGGTGAAGCAGGTGGCTCGCAACTAAGCGACGGTCTTCCCGCAGGAATGAACAGCCAAAGCCGCCAGAAACAAACTGTCCCGCCTCGCAGGGGGACGAGCCCCGAAGGGGCGGAGGGGGTCTCACACCCACGGGGTCGTAACGACCCTTTTGTTTCCCTTGCGGCGGCCATAATGGCCGTTTTGTTCTCCTTGCGGAGGGGCGTAACGCCCCTTTTGTTTCCCTTGCGGAATGATACGTGGGTGGGAAACCCCTCCGGCTCTTCGAGCACCTCCCCTGCAAGGCGGAGGAGTTTTTGGGGTTGTTCCGAACAATAAATGTCCTAAATTTATTGCAGGAAACCGCTTTTTCCTTAACTTTGCACCGACATATCAGACACAGCACCGTATAAATCAATAAAAAAGGATGAAGGAGCACGGACACATACCCTCCACGTGGCTATCGGCACAGGCTGCCGATGGCAGCTGCCACATCCCGATGACGGACGTGGCAGCCATCCCCGCGCGTGAAAATCCGTGCAGAAATACCACTGAAAACTTGCGTATGTGTGAATCTTATATAAACACACAGTCTCTTCGCGCGTTAAGATAAGAAAAATTCTTTGTGGGACAATGACTTGCACACTTTTTTCTTCTTCGTGCAAGGCAGATTTTCCCCCTTTTCCTGACTTTGACAATGCGTCACCCTGCTTGATTTTTGTCTTGATCCAATGCCTCCAACAATGGTTTGATGGCCTCCTGCTGGGGTGTAGTGAATAGGGTTTCAGTATATACCGAGCCGTTGGGCAGCCTTATCCTGAGCGTCGTTATTGTCTTGGCGATTTCAAGAACCTTGTCAACGCCCATCTTCATGCCGAGTTCTCTGATGACCCGTTCAAGTTCCTTATACACCTTGTAGGCTACAAAGCAGATGCAGATATGGGCCTCGATACGTTTCTCCGTAAAGTGGAACATCGGACGCATCTCGAGCGTACCCTTGCCGATGCGGAAAGCCCGCTCAACCACCCAAAGGCTATGGTAATGTGATATGACCTCTTTCCCGGACAGGCCCGTATTCGTTATATACCCCTTCAGTCCATCCCAAAGACTGTCTTCTGCTATCTTTTCCTCATTGATACTTACGGTTATGTCCTCAAGTTTCGGATTTAGGAATGGATATGAAATAATTGCATAAAAAAGGCTTTGAGTATTTCCGCGTGTCGCTGAAAATGAGTAAATTAGATGTAGCAAAAAAAATACTCAAAACTCAAAGCCATGAGCAAAATTACAAAAATCCCGTCAGAAATCCGCAACTTTTTCAGTGAA
>CALULT010000062.1 GCA_944321565.1 uncultured Paraprevotella sp.
AACACACAGTTTCAAAGCCCGGAACACACAGTTTCAAACGCTTGGAACACACAGTTTCAAGGCCTGAAACTCTACGGATACAAAAAAAAGCATCCCAAATATGCTTTCACACACTTGAGATGCTCTTGCTGTTATGGAAATCACATCCTTCTGATAAGGATGACAGGGGTTACTTTTTCACGACCGTCTTACCGTTTACGACATACACACCCGAAGGCAATCCCTGGAGTGCCCGCTGCTTTTCCACCCGGCTGCGCAACAACTTGCCATCCACCGTATAGACATCCACCTTGGACGTTTCGTTATCCGCGTCCACACCATGTATGCCCGTGGCCAACGCATCATCCACATACACATCCACCCTTTCGGGTTTCGCTCCTTCCAATTCGAGGTAAGCACAGAAGCCGTTGACCGGCACACCGGCACCCACCGACATGAAAGAATTGTTCACAGCATATTGGTAGGTGTCTTCGCCTTCGGCCATCGTCACGTGGGACGTGCCAATCAAACGGGCAGTCACCGTCCCATCGGTCACTTCCACCACACCATCGGCTATCGCAGCAGCATCGACAGCCACCTCTTCATAAGTCCACTGCGACGCATCCTCCGACACTTCCACCAAATAAGGCACACCGGCATCCATCGAACGCACATCCTCAAAATACAAGTTGCAAGTCGTGCCGTCCATCGACACACCCGTCAACTCCTTTACATCGTCGAACACATCCCGAACCTGGCTGGACGACAAGTCGAATGGCAGACAAACCAAGTTCCAACGTCCGGCATGCAAAGCCTGCGCCATGGCCACCGTGCCGAAGGTGCCATCCGCCACGTTGAATTCCCGGTCGGTTTCGTCCATCTCTATCGTTTCGAAGCCGTAACATTTCAACGTCACGTCAGCCAGTCCGACCCAGTTTGCCGTGTTCCCGGCACCGCTCACCAAACCGAATTCTGCCGTGTGCGACGTCACCGCGCCTCTCACCGTGAAATAGTCCAGCACCGTGGAAGCCAGTTCCGTGCGTTGCTCGTTCACATACAGACTGATGTCCGTGGCATTCGGGTCCGCATCGCTCAGTTCCACCTTGCGGAAGGCGGCCGCCGTGAGTTCATACATACCATTCGGAAGTCCTTCCACAACCTGATAGATTGGCCGCGCCCCGTCTTTCCACACATTTTCCGGCGCAATCCAGTTCTCATAGAACCGCCCTTGGTATTCACTGTTCTGCGCGGCATTCTCCAACGTGCGGAAGTTCACTGTGGCATCATTCAGCCAGCCACCGTCCGACGTACAGGACGGGTTGGCCACCAGGAACGTCATGTCGAAGCAAATGCCATTCGTCGGCACCGCATTCACCACGTATGTCTGGCGGGCATTTTCCAATTCATTATACAATCCCCTCACGTCCACCGCAGTCTCGGCTTCCAAGATTTCGCGGTCTGCCTCAGTAATTCTATTCTTCAACACAGTGAGGTAAGTGGCACGTGTCGGTTCCGAATTTTCGGCAATCTCGCCCACGAGCGCACACATCTCCAAATAGGCTGCATACTCCGGCATCACGGCGCGGGCATTTTCAATCTCCTCCATCAGGCGGGACAAGGCGCGCGACAAAGAGTCCGCGGTGATTGCGGCAATGTCCACCGCCACGGCCTCATCCAGCCGTTGGCCGACCAATTGCGGCAAGGAATCGCGGTCAAGGCTGTTGGCCACGGCCACCTGTTCGGCCCAATTGGCCGCCAAATCGTCAGCTCCCAGACCTAGGTATTCCAATGTAAAGCCGTTCATCACGCACCACATATCGCTCCGGGTACACACCGCGCCGATTTTCAAAGTGCCATCGGCCACAAAAGCTGACACCCACACCTTGTCACGTGAAGGATCCGCATTCATGTCTTCGGCATTCTGCCCCAAATGGAGCGAAGTGTCCGTACCGTCCGCACGGGTCACGGCACTCGGATATGCCGAAACCTGTTCCGCACCTGTGGTCTGCACATAAAGGCGGAATCCGCTGTTGGAAGCCCCCAAGTCGCTGCGGGCCTGCAAACCGACGCGGTAATTGCCCTGCGGCAGCCCGGACAACGTCTGGCTAAGCTCGAAGGTGGTGTGCCACAACTCCATCACGCCGTCGCTGAACTTCGGATAGTTCATGTCCGTGCGCACCAGCGTCCAACCCGTGGTGTTCCCTGCATTGAAGTCCGCATTCCGGATGCGCCCGGTCAAATCCACCGGATGCTCGGCCGAAGCATTGTTGATGCGGTATTGCTCGCAAGTCGCCTCCAATGCATGGTAAGCTTCCACACATTCTTCGGCCGTGCCGGAAGCTTTGGCCAGTTCGGCCGCAGCCACGGCCGCCTGCAAGGCACCGTCCACGTCCGTACCGTAAGTCAACGTGTCGGCACCTGCCAACGCCTCGTCAATCAACATCAGCGGGCTATGGTATTCCAACTCAGCATCGGCCATAGACACCCAACGGGTGCCATTGCCTTCACCCGCGCGCAAGCCCACGGTCAGCATTCCGTCCGTCACTTCGACTGCCACCTGAGTCGTCGTGAGTACTTTCACGCCACCGATTTCCACCGTCGCGTCATTGGCAAAAAGATTGATGACACCGGCAGCCACTTCTTTCTGTGCCGCCGCGCGGAACACATAACGGCCTGCGGGCACGGCGGACACCGACTGGAAAATCACTCGTTCGCCTGCCACGAAATTCGCCGTACACCAACGTTCTATCATGTTCTCGCCCACGGCATCGCCGCGTTGCGCGTCGGAACCGTCGATGGCAAAAATGCGAAAATTCCCGCCGCCCGAATCCGTCCGCCATCCGTCCGCCGTCTCGGATGCCGACAACCCGGCGTTGTGCAACAGTAACGTTGCATCCACCGGTACCCCAGAATGAGGCATATAAGCCAACCATGCCGACTGCATGGCCCCGTAAGCCGCATAAAATTCATCCGCAGACCCGGCATCAGCAAAAGCCTGCAAAGCCGAGTGTAAGCCAGCATCGTCCACGTCGTTTGCTTCCACGAAGCGGTTATAGGCGTCATATGCCGCCGTGTAGTCCGCGTGGCGCGCCTTCACCAACCGTGCTTCACCCAAGGCACGTTCCAAAGCCACAGCCGTAGCCACATCGGCTCCCGTGCCTTCGGACAACGCGGCAAGTTTTTGATAGATTTCTTCCGTCACTGAATCTTCAGGTATCGCTGCCGCCTCGCGGCGCATGGCCTCAACATCGGTTTCCAAATCTTCCACGCCCAAATATTCCAATGTGAAGTTATCCATGGCGAACCTGTTCAAGCCATTGGCCGAATAGCCTTGGTTTTGGTCGGACAGGTTCTTGGCACCGAATGTTACCGTGCCATCCTCGTCCACGTAGAAATCCAACGTGTAGCGTTCGGCCACTCCATCCTGCGACGAGATGGCCACATTGGAACCGCCAGCATAGAAATACACATCCTTCACATAATTCTTTCCGGCCTCACCAGACAAACTCTGCTGTGTGGCCACGAAAGAGGCTTTCATTTCATACTTGCCCGGCTGAAGTCCGGTCAACTGCTGCGAGATGTCGAAGCGTTCCTGCCCCCAGCAATCCATGCCGCCTTCGGAAGCCTCACGGAAACGCTCAATATAAGGTCGCGTGAATCCCGTCACGGCTGCAGACTGGTTCTGAAAACCGTCCACACTGGTCGTCCATTTCGTTACGTCCGCGCAGTCGGGGTCGGGAAGAATGGAAGTCAAGTCATTCTCATTATAGATGATGTTGAACACCTTGTAGAGCTCCAAGCCCGACTGGGTGACCAAGCGGAACACCAATTTGTGATCCTGTTCGTCCTGCAACGTATAGGTATAGGTACCACCCGTGGCCACTTGTTCATCATCCACGAACCAAGTCTCGCTCTCGATGTAATTCCAGTTCGAATAAGCCGTGGAGAGCGACAAGCGCCGACCGACAGCCATCTTGATGTCCGTCGTGTCGTTGCAAGCAATGGTTTCTCCATTATAATTGGCCGTAGCCGAGAACGAACCACGGATGCCTTCACCGCGCACCGCAATGGAAAACATCTGGGTGCTCTCCACCCCGTTGGCATTCGTGTACGTCACACGGTAAATACCCGAACGATCGGCCGTGATTTGCCGCTGGTTGCCCGTCGCGCCGTCTTCCCAACGCCAATTGCCCGTGTCCGCTTCCCCTTCGGGCAGCGTGACGGCCAGCGTCAGCACCGTGCCCGGCTCCACCTGGCTGATTTCCGCATAATTCCGCGTCTCCTCCGTCGGGCTGGCGATTTGCGGGAACAGGATAGTGGGCACTTCTTCCGCCGTCACCCGGTGCCCGTCGTTGTGCATCAGGTCACCGAAACCCGTGTGGTCGTAACCGCCGCTGTTCTGCCCATAGGCACCACCACCCAATTCCATGCCGATGGCATCCTCCATCTCGTGGCAATACTTCATCGGGATGCCCATGCGGTTCTCATAATGGTTGATGAAAAGTTGCCATATCGGACGCCATTGCCCGCGTCCCGTGGCATTCAACGCCCCCATCCACCAGTTCGTCTTGTAGGGCAAGTCGTCGTGCCCGGCGTTGTAGGCCGCCACGTATTCCGCCGCTCCGGCCACCATGGCCGAACCGGCCAAGCCCGGCACCAAGGCGTTACCCAAGTTGCAGAACGCATTGTCGCCTTGGTTATAGGCCGACTGGAAAGCATACGACAACAAGCCCAGCGCGGCCATGGAGTGCCCTTGGTCGCGCCCGCTCTCCTGCATTTGGTTCAGGTAGCCCAGCGGCCCGCGCTCATCCGCATGGAACCAAGGAATCAAGCCCCAGCCGAAACCGCAAAGCGACCCCGCGTTGGGGTCGGGATGTTCGAGTGTCACGCAGAGCGACTCGTTTCCCGGCCCTTCCTTGATCCAGTACATGCCATAGTTGTATATATCCGGCGAATTGCAAAGGATGCCCAGCGACACGCAGAAGAGGGCGTTGCCCAGCCCCCAGTTACTATGGTAGTGGTACCAGTTGCCTTCGCGCGTCACCGTGTCATGCCGCCGCTCCAAGAAGTCCTGTGCCGTCGGGAACCACACGTCAATCATGTACTGCTTGAACAGCTCGAATTCCTCCTCTCCCCAGGCATCGCTGCGGTAGTCGCGCATCAGCTCGGCGGCATTGATGAACTGGTAGCCCGTGAAACCGGGGATGAGCGAAATGTTCGTGTTGCCGCCCAAGGCCGTGTTCCACGTGCGCCAAGCATTCAGCGTCTCCGCCGCACGTTCGGCATACGACGTGTCACCCGTGATTTTCCACATCAGGGCGCATTGGTAAGCATACGCCGCGCCACGATAGGCATTCATGTAATTTTGTCCCGAGATGCCACGGATAATCGTGCCCGTCACGGCCATGTTCCCCGGCGCGACGATGCCCCGCGAATTGCGCAAGGCATCCAATGCCGCCACCATGTCGGGGTCGCCTGCTGCCACGCGTTCGCGGATGGACTCGAAATCGGCCTCCGAATGTAGCAGGCCGGGATGGTGGAACCCGCCCTGCGCCATGGCCGTCCCCATGGAGAACGCCGCGCAAAACAGCCCCACAAAAAGTTTTCTCTTTTTCATCATCTTATATTCCGTTAATTATTCAATCAAAGTATGTATATTAGGAATACGAACAAGAAAAAAAGATTCCGCAAAAAACGGAATCTTTTTTTCTTGGAAAATGCCAACAATTGGCTTGATTAGCCTAACGGCCCACTTTCTCTCCCCCGACGACATAAATTCCCCGGGGCAGTCCTTCCAACGCGGCCGACTTGCGCACACCGCGCTTCAGCCTCAACCCGTCCATCGAATAGACATCCACCAACGGGTCGTCCTCTTCCGCCTGCAATGCATCGTCCACGGCGGTCACTTCGCCGTCCACGTTGATAAACAACCGGTTGGCCTGCGCCACGCCGCCCAAGGTGATATAAGCCCGGAAGCCTTTCAGCGACACCGCATCCGCCACATCGGCCAGGTAGAAAGCATTGTCGCTGATGAAGTAAGCACCCTGCGGCACCGTCGTGGCGGCATAGTTGCCGGTCATGGTCACGCCGTCCACCGAGATGGCATGCGTTTCAGGGCTTGCGGCTTCCACGGTCACGCCGTCCACCGAAATCACCTCCACAGCCTCCGACACGCGCACCAGATAGGGCACCCCGGCTTCCACCATCGCGGCCTCTTCGAAATTCAGCGTCACCGACGTGCCAGACGTTTCGGCACCGGCCAACCGTTCCACGTCCGTGATGTGGTTGGCTGCAAGCTGTCCTGCCGTCATGTCGAACGGCACACAGAACGTGTTCCAACGCCCATCAGCCTTCAGCTTGCGGGCCACGGTCACTTGTTGCACCTCCGTGTCCTCGGCCACGGCATATTCCATGGCGTTTTCGTCCAGTTCCATCGTCACGGTTCCCAAATATTCCAAGGTGAAACCGCCAAGCACACACCACAATCCGTCACTGCCCGTTGCGGCACCCAAAATCAGCTGCCCGTCGCTCACGGCAATCGGACCGGCAAAGGTGAACGAGCCGTCCGGCTCTTCCTCAAAGGCATTGGCCTGCTGGGCCAAGCCGGCCCCATTAGCAGGATCACCCTCGACCGGAGCCGCAAAATCCACCGCAGCTTCCATGCGTCCGCCATCCGTGGTCTCTGCATAAAGGTTGAACGGCATGGCGTTGGCGTCCACATTGTAGCGGGCCTGCAGGCCTACCCGGTAATATCCGGCAGGCAACCCCGCCAACGTCTGACAGATGTCGAACGGCGTATGCCAGAACTCAGCCACTCCTTGGCGGACGGAACCCGGCAGCACGGAACAAGTCCAGCCGTCTGTGGTGTTCCCGTCAAACCCGGCATTCGCGATACGCGCCGTCACATCCACGGGATGCTCCATCGAAGCGTTGGCCAACTTGTAAGCCTCCATAGCCTCCAACAGCTCTTTATAAGCGGCCATACGCGCTTCCGTGGTAGCCGCGCCGTTCTCGCGGGCTGCTTGCGCCGAAGCCACAGCCTCGGCCAGCTTCCCATCGGCATCCGTGCCATAATCCAAAGCCCCGGCCTGCGCCAACGCCTCGTCCAGCAACACCAACGGGCTATAATACATCAGCCGGATGTCCGTCATGGCCGTCCAATAACAATTGTTCAGCAAGCCTTGTTTCAGCCCCACGGCCAATTGGCCGTCTTCCACCAACGCGGACACGCTGAAAGGTTGCATCCCACCCACGGCATACACCGCCTGCTCGCTTCCGTTGGCAAAAAGGCGGATATCGCCGTTGGGAATGTTTTTGAAGGCCGAAGCCTGGAAAACGTACCGCCCTGCAGAAAGGCCTTCCAATGACTGGTAAACCAAGCGCACACCGCCGGCAAACGTCCAGCCGAAACGCTCCACCATGTTCGTGCCCTGCGCCGTACCACGATTCGCAACCGGCACGGCACACACGCGATAGTTTCCCCCTACCGCGTCCGTTTTCCATCCCATACTGTTGTCCTGCATCGTGGAAGAGGCCTGCCCCAGCCCTGCATTCTCCAACAAGGATGTCACGTCCAAAATGCTTTCCGCCTGATCCAGGCTGCCCATCCCGTGTTCCACAACATAAGCGTTCCACGCATCTTCCAGCGTCTCCCAAGCCGCATAAAACTCCACAGACGTCCCCGCCGCACTAAAATCGTCCAACGCCTGTTCCAAAGCCTCGTCGGGCATGGTCTCCACTGAGGTCCGGTAGAGTTTGCACTGTTCCTGATATTCCTTGTAATGCTGCTTCACCAATTCGGCTTCGGCCAGCCAATACTGTCCCTTGACCGCTCCATCAATATCCGAAGCCCCTTCCGACAGCCAAGTACGCAGCCCTTCGTATATCACTGGAGTCACCTCGGCTTCCGTCACGGCTTCCGCCTGTTGACGCATCACCGCCACATCAGCAGACAACTCGTCCAAACCTTGGTAAGCCAAAGTGAAATTGTCCATCGCGAACCAGTTCATGCCATTGGCCGAACGGGCATAATCCTGATCCGTCAGGTTCTTTATGCCGAAAGTCAGCGTCCCATCCTCGCCCACATAGGCCGTGACCGTGAAACGTTCCGGCACATTGTTTTCCGTGGCCACGGCCACAGGCTGTCCGCCGGCATAAAACCAAACATCCTTCACGTAATTCTTTGATTCCGCCCCCGTCAGGCTTTGCTGGGTGGCCATGAGATAGGCACTCACCTCATATTTTCCAGGTTCCAGTTTGTCCACTTTCTGCGAGATGTCGAAACGCCCCAATCCCCAGCAGGGCACACCGTCCTGGTTGGGGTCGCGATACCGCTCGATGAACAGGGGGTTGAAACCCTGATAAGTAGCGACGCCCTGTTGTGTCTGGAATCCCGAAACGTCCACCGTCCAAGCCGAGAGGGTCTCACAGGCGGGGTCAGGCAACAATCCCGTGATGTCCTCCGCGTCATACGCTATTTTGAACGTCCGCTCAATGACCACGCCCGACTGGTTGGTCAACCGGAACACCAACGTGTGGTCGGCCTCGTCGGCCTGCGTATAAACATAAGTGCCGCCCGTGGCCACCTCCTGCCCGTCCAAATACCACTTCTCGCTTTCGATGTAGTTCCAGTTCGCGTAGGCCGTGGTGAAATACACCTTATTATTATGTCCCACCGCCACGGGCTGGCTCTCGTCAACCACCTGCCCGTTGCAGGTGACGGTAGCAGCCAGCGTACCTTGTATGCCCTCGCCACGCACCGCGACGGAAAACATCTGGGTGCTCTCCACCCCGTTGGCGTTCGTGTATGTCACGCGATAAATGCCGGAATGCTCGGCCGTGATTTGCCGCTGGCTACCCGTTGCGCCGTCTTCCCAACGCCAGTTGCCCGTGTCCGTCTCGCCTTCGGGCAGCTTCACGGCCAGCGTCAGCACCGTCCCCGGCTCCACTTGGCTGATTTCCGCATAATTCCGCGTCTCCTCCGTCGGGCTGGCAATTTGCGGGAACAGGATAGTGGGCACTTCATCCGCCGCCACCGGTTCGTCCCAATACATCAGGTCGCCAAAGCCCGTGTGGTCGTAGCCGCCGCTGTTGGTGCCATACGAGCCGCCGCCCAGTTCCATGCCGACAATCGCCTTCATCTCTGAGCAATACTCCATCGGGATGCCCATCTTGTTTTGGTAATGGTTGATGAAGAGTTGCCATATCGGGCGGTGCTGTCCACGCCCCGTGCCGTTCAAGCCAGCCATCCACCAGTTCTGCGTGTAAGGCAAGTCGTCGTGCCCCGCGTTGTAGGCCGCCACGTATTCCGCCGCCCCGGCCACCATGGCCGAACCGGCCTTGCCCGGCACCAATTCGTTGTTCAGGTTGCAAAAGGCATTGTCGCCTTGGTTATAGGCCGACTCCAGCGCGTAAGACAGCAAGCCCAGCGCGGCCATGGAGTGCCCTTGGTCGCGCCCGCTCTCCTGCATTTGGTTCAGGTAGCCCAGCGGGCCGCGGTCGTCCGCATGGAACCAAGGTATCAGCCCCCATCCGTAGCCGCACATTTGCTCCGCGTACGGGTCGGCATGTGTCGCGGTCACGCAAATCGACTCGTTGCCAGGCCCTTCCTTAATCCAATACATGCCATAATTGTAAATGTCCGGCAGGTCGCAAAGGATGCCCAGCGAGACACAGAAGAGGGCGTTGCCCAAGCCCCAGTTGCTGTGGTAGTGGTACCAGTTGCCCTCGCGCGCCACCGTGTCGTGACGGCGTTCCAGGAAATCCTGCGCCACGGTGAACCACACATCAATCATATATTGCTTGAACAGCTCAAACTCTTCCTCGCCCCAAACCGCGCTGCGATAGTCGCGCATCAGCTCGGCCGCGTTGGCGAACTGGTAGCCGATGAAGCCGGGAATGAGCGAGATGTTCGTATTGCCGCCCAATCCCTTGTTATAGACACGGTAGGCATTGAGCACATCGACCGCCACGTCGGCATACCACGTTTCGCCCGTGATTTTCCACGCCAAAGCGCATTGGTAGGCACGTGCCGCGTTGCGATAGGCGTTCATGTAATTCTCCTGTCCGGAGATGCCGCGGGTGATGTACTCGTTCACGCCCCAGTTGTGCCCATGGTCGCCGTTCACCGGCGGTGCCGTGCGCAAGGCTTGCAAAGTTTCATTTGCCAGGGTCTCACCCGAGGCAATGCGCTCCTTGACGGCCTCGAAGTCGGCCGCCGAATGCAGCAGGCCGGGATGATGGAACCCGCCCTGTGCCAACGCAGTGCCCGCACAAAGCAGGGCACCGCACAAACATAATTGTATCTTTTTCCTCATGACAAAATAGGTTGGTTTGTATCTCGTCAATATTTGATGGTGAATGTGTTTCCGCATATAGCCAAACTGTCCCGCCTTGTTCTCATTGCTGCGGGGGATTTGTAATCCCACGCAATTGAGTATCAGGATTTGTAATCCGAGAGAAAATCCAAGCGTAAGCTGCTGGCTAACTCACGGACTGCAAAAGTCCTTGCGGACTTGCGGATTCGGAAATCCGCGCCCCAAATTGCACCGGATTGCAAATCCGGCGCAGCGTTTTTCCGGCGGAAACGTGCCGGCAAGCGCATATAGCCAAACGGTTTCTCATTGCTACGTGAACGGCCCCCCTCCTCCGGCCCTGCGGGCCACCTCCCCTACAAGGCGGAGGAGTTTTTCCTGCGGAAACGTGCCAGCGCAGCGTTTGGCTTTTTGCGGAGCCTTCACATAATATATAAGGGGGTTACCGCCCTGCCTCGTGCAAGGAACAGCAACCCCCTTCCTCAAAATGTCCGGCTCACGTCCGGATGCGGTTTACCACAAATCTTCCCAAACGTTGTCTTTGTTGGCGTCGGCTTCCATGATTTGGTTCGTACTAGCCGCGTTATTTCGGTCGATTTCGAAAGAACAGCTCATCAACTGTTCTGCCTCTACCAGTTCGCTCACCTCCACGAGGGGCTTGATATATTGCTTTTTCATCTTCTGTTGCATTTTCTATTGGTTAAACATTTATTTCACTACTTTCTTGCCGTCCACGATGTACAGTCCCTTCGTCAGGCCGTTCAGCGCATCGGACTTTTTCACGCCTTGTTTCAACATCTTGCCGGTCAGGTCATATACGTTCACCAGTTTATCGGCTTCGGCCGCTTCGTTGGCCACAGCCTCAATGCCCGTCACGTCATCATCGAAGAGTCCGCCGATGAGGAGCACATTCGCACCGTTCACCTCGCTCGTCTCATTCACCGTGATGTAAGCACGGAAGCCTTTCAAGTTTACGGCATCTGCCTGATCTGCATAATAGAACTGGTTGTCACTGATGAAGTATGCACCCTGCGGCACCTTCATGCTCGCATAGTTGCCCACCATGGACACGCCGTTGATAGCTTCGGTAGCCGCCGGAGTTGCGGCATGCACTGCCACGCCGTCCACCTTGATGCTCGTGACTTCGCTCTCCACTTTCACCAAGTAAGGCTTGCCGGCCTCAATGGATTCTACTTCGCTGAATGTCAAATTGCCCGTCGTGCCGTCTTCGCCAAGGGTTGCAGCTGTCAAGGCCACCACTTCCGTGATGCCGTTGGTTGACAACTGTTCAGCCGTCATGTCGAACGGTACGCAGAAAGAGTTCCATACATCGGCCTTCAACGTGCGCTGCATCGTCACGTTGGCATACGTGTCAGCCGTCACAGCATAGGCTTGCGTTTCGTCCAACGTCAATTCTTCGGCCACCGGAGCCACCTTGTAGAGCTTCATATCGTTACATCCTACCCAATTGGCGCCCTCTCCATCGGTTTTTATACCCAATTGAACTTCACCTGCAGTTGCTTTCACAAACGATACACTATACGCATTATTCAACTTCTCCGTTGTTGCTACGCCTTCGGTACTAGCAATAGCATCACCTTTAACTTCACCTGCATAAACTGAAGCCACCAATGGCTTATCAGTTTGGCCATTTGCAGCCTCTCCGAAAGCACTCAAAGTCATTTTATAGCTACCTGCAGGTACATTCACCATTTGATAAAGCACCCATGTTCCGGCTGCGAAAGCACTGCCACTTATATAGCTTTCATAAAATTCCGCTATATTATTTCCGTCACCATTAGCAAAGTTATTTGCCCATGAATTGGTGCAAGACACCCAACCATAATCGGAAACTGCCGCCCTTACCAATCCATTTGCATCCGGATTCTTCACCAAGAACGTCATGTCAAATTGCTGTTCGCCCGTCGGAGTCGCGACCTTGGCAAATGCTTGACGTGCTGCTTCCAACTCTTCGGCATAAGCCGTTATCGCTTCTACGTTAGACAACCCCATATACCGATTTATCGTCTCTTGCAATGCAGTGCGGGCTTCTTCGCCACCTTCCGAATTATCCAAATAGGATTGGCATTCCTCTACCAACGCTTGCAAATTTACAACTGTCTCACAATCGGCCATAGCCTTCTGCAACGCATCATAAGCTGCGAAATATTGTGAAGCTGTTTCTGCAGAACTATTCATTGCATTCGTCAAAGCTTGAACAAAAGCGGTCGGAATACCATCCGTTTCAATAGTACCAGCTTCGGTTTTCAATCCCTCGTAAAGTGCCTTGATTTCCTCAAGACCGTCACTCACAAACGTAAGGCGGAAGTTGTCGAAAAACAAATAAAGATTGACATGCGCCGCCGCAACCGTCTTCACACCGACCTTCAACTTTCCGTCTACCACAAAGACATTGCCCGTGGTAAACCGTCCGGATTCAGCATCGGCAGCCCATATCGGAGCCACCTCGGCATACTTGGTCTCACCATCTTGCATCCAACCCATGATTTCGCGCAAACCGACTTCACTGTTTGCCTCACTACTTGTGGCATAGAAGTTCACACGTCCGCCGATACCGGCTTGTGCCTGCACAGAAGCCGTATACACGCCATTGGGCAGAGTAATTTCCTGATAGAAATCCAAGTTTCCGAAATTGTTGTCATAGTACGGCATACCCAAGTCAATGCGATAGGGATCATAGCTTCTGTTCCAACCTGTCAATGGGTCTTGCGCATTGTCAAATCCAGAGTTCACCATAAACAGCGGAGTCACCTCAAAGTTCGACACACCATCCATCACTTTATCTGAAGCTTCAAAATACGTTCTGCAAGCTGTCCGCACAACTTCGGCCTGCACTGCCCATACTGCGGCATCCGTAGAAGCCAGAGCGACATCCGTAGCCTGTTTAACTGCTGCGTCCAAATTTCCCTTCTCGTTCTCATCAACATCGGGAAAGACTTCTTTGAGTTGTTCTGGATAATTTGCCACTGATAAAAATACATTCCGGAAAGACACCTGTGCGGCATTGACTTCCTCTATCAAGGCATCTATTTGAGTAATAGCCTCAATATAATCATCGCTTGTAGAACAAGCAGGAGCACTCACTTCGCTTAACTGCGTAATATACGGAGTAGGTATTTGGCCTTCTTCTATGCTTGCAGCCAAGGTTTTAGCCTCCTCCACTTTACTATTCAATGCATTTGCATAAGCTTCAAGGTCGTCACCGACATATTCCAATTTAACATTCGAAAGAGCCAACCAGTTATTGCCATTGTTCTCGCCTGCATGCAAACCTATACGTAAAGAACCATCCGTCACGACACCAGTTGCAGTAACCGTTCCCCATACATTCGTGGTCACTTCAGCCTGGCCGTCATTGGCAAACAAATAAAGTCCTTCTGCATGTACATCTTCTTCGTTTAACTCCCCAGTATTGCGCCCCATAGCCACTGCCGTGATTTTATAACAACCATTCGGCAAGCCATTAATATCTTGGTATATCAAATCAGCATTTGTCGTAAGGTCATTATACGGTGTCCAATACTCAATGCCGGCTCCACTGTAAGCATCGCTATTCAAACGATCGTCATTCACCACAAAGAATCGCGAGGCATTACTTGCTTCTCTCGTCCAACCACCATCTACCGTACAGGACGCGTTGGCCACCCATATATTAGTTTTAGTTATATCCAATGGATTTTCAGGACTAAAGGCTTGGTCGGTTAAAATACTTACCGCCGAAAGCACCACATGGTTGTCATCACTCGGGGTATCACCGGTCCTCACACCCAAAGTCAAAGTACCATCCGTTACTTCCACATTACTTAATGTATATTCCTGCATTAAACAAGAATTCGTGATTTCCTGTTGTATGCCATTAGCAAATACATACATGCCACCTTTATGAGTATGGTCACCCAAATCTTGGCTTTCTGCCCACATCGTCACAGTATAAGTACCGTTGGGGACATTGGCAGTCGAAGAAATGATATTGCTATTAGCTGGATACTGATAAGTGTCAGCTTGCCAACGTTCCACTGCATTCTCATAAGGACAATCGCCTTTATTCACATCTTGATTCGCAGGATTAGGCATGGCGTAAATCCTAAAGTTACCCCAGGTATCCCTATTTCCTTGGTCAACAACGACAGTATTCCAACCTTGGTTCGAATCCCACAAATCCATAAGGGTATTCATTTTAGCGTGCATCAATACCCACTCTGAAATGTCCATTTTGCCATCAGCCGTTTCGTCAGCGAGTAAACTTACCCCCTCAAACCGCTGACTTTCGAGCAACTGCACGAGCATGTTGCTCCCCGCATTCGGGGCGGCCTGTGCGCCCGATGCGGCAGCGACCATTAAAGCCGCCGTGAAAAGTACTTTTGTTTTCATTTGTTAGTAATTAAGTTAATACTTCGAGTCTTTTTATGGTATTACGAACGGGCAGCCGGTTTTCCGCAAAAAACATGACTTTTTTATCTTTAAAAAATATTAAAAGCCTGTGTAGCAAACGCTGCTACACTCTCTGCGACGGATTTCCGAATCCGCCACAGCGATAATCCGGCACGACGAAGATACCTATCTCCCCAAGAAGATATACTGACTTGGCAAAGTAAGATATACTTCGATGGCAAAGTAAGTAGTACTGACTTGGGCAAGTAAGTATATCTCCCTTTTTGGAGGGTATCCCCTTTGTCTTTTCCTGATTTCACTAGACACTTTTTTGTTTTATAACCTAAGTCAGTAGACACTTCTTTAACAATGGTG
>CALULT010000063.1 GCA_944321565.1 uncultured Paraprevotella sp.
CGCTACTTCAGCGAACTGACCAACATGGCCTGCCTCACGGAAGAGGTGGGCGAACTGGCCCGCGTCATCGCCCGCAAGTATGGCGACCAATCGTTCAAGGAAGGCGAGAACTGCAATCTGGACGAGGAGATGGCCGACGTGCTGTGGGTGCTCATCTGCCTGGCTAACCAGACGGGAGTGGACCTGACGGAAGCCCTGCAAAAGAGTTTCGAGAAGAAGAACCAAAGAGACAAGGAACGACATATCAACAACCCCAAACTGCATTGAATATGAGCGAACACACACATCACCATGAGCCTGAGGTGAGCAAGTACGAACAGGCATTGAGAAAATACAACCTCGACCTCAACGACGAGGAAGTGAAGGAAGCCGTGGCGAAAATCATCGCCGAAAAGGTGCCCGAGAACGACACGCCGGAAGTGAAACGCTTCCTGATGGGTAGCGTGGAACTGACCTCGCTGAACACCACGGACAGCGAAGAAAGCATCTTGCGCTTCACGGAGCGCGTGAATGACTTCGAGGCCACCTATCCCGACCTGCCACACGTGGCCACCATCTGCGTCTATCCTTGCTTTGCGCAAATCGTCAGCCAGTCGCTCGAAGTGGAGGGCGTGGAGGTGGCCTGCGTCTCGGGCAGTTTTCCTTCCTCACAAGCCCTTATCGAAGTCAAAATCGCTGAAACGGCCTTGGCCATCAAGGACGGTGCAACGGAAATCGACATCGTGATGTCAGTCGGCAAGTTCCTCAGCGGCGACTACGAGACGCTGTGCGACGAAATCGCCGAACTGAAGGCCGTCTGTGGCGAGCGCAAGATGAAAGTCATTCTCGAGACGGGCTGTCTGAAGACTGCCTCGAACATCAAAAAAGCCTCCCTGCTGGCCATGTACGCCGGGGCAGACTACATCAAGACTTCCACCGGAAAACTCTCCCCTGCCGCCACGCCTGAGGCCGCCTACGTCATGTGCCAAGCCATCAAGGAATACTACGACGAGACGGGCATACAAATCGGCTTCAAGCCCGCCGGAGGCATGCACACGGTGCATGACGCGTTGGTCTATTACACCATCGTCAAAGAAGTCTTGGGCGAAAAGTGGCTCACCAACCAGTGGCTGCGCCTCGGCACGAGCCGCCTGGCCAACCTGCTGCTAAGCGAAGTGACGGGACAGGACGTGAAGTTCTTCTGAACGCCCGCTCCATGACAAAGACACATGCCCGCCATCAACGTCTTGGATAGGACATTAATGGCGGGCATGGTTGCGCCAAAACAGGAACACAGACTAAAATAAATCTGAATGTGAACCGGTGTCAAGAAGCAAAAGAGTAAGCTGTGCATCATTCTGTCGCCATACCAACAGCCAATCCGGTTCAATATGGCATTCCCAAAGCCCAGCATATTTCCCTACCAATTTATGGGAACGATATTGAGAGGGGAGTTTCCCCGACTCAGCCAGCAAACGGATTGCGACAACTAACTTGTCCTTGTCAAGCCCTCTTTTTATGCATCTTTTCAACGATTTCTCAAACTGACGGGTCGTGCTAATCTTATAACTCATAACCCCAAAGCCTCAAACATCTCTTCCGCACTATCATACTGGTTCACACGTCCTTCCCTCACATCGTCAAGAGCCTTGTCCAACCCGTTTTTCTTCCGTCCCGCCTTTTTTGCGATGGAAACGCCGTCGAGGGCGTTCAGTATTTTCTTCAAGCTCGGAAGGATACTCCTATCTTCTATATTAATTATCAACTGTTCCATTTGCCCAATTCTTCTTCTTTCCACAAAAATACAAAGAAATACCGATTGGACAATGCTCAAATCTCTTTTCTATGCCATTATCGGCAAGAAAATCACTATCTTTGCACTTAAAACATCAAGAATTTATGCCGATGGATTTTGTCTCAGTCAAAGAATATGCTGCGGCTCATGGGCTTGCAGAACGTACAATACGCAACTATTGCGTACAAGGAAAAATCCGTGGAGCCAAGCTTATCGGCAAGACTTGGAGCATACCGGCCGACGCGGCATTGCCACAACGGAAGAAAAGTTCCAACGGAACCTCTCCCCTTCTTGAAGCCTTGCGCAGGGAGAAAGAGGCGAATATCAAGGGAGGCATTTACCACAGGACCCAAATCGACTTTACGTACAACTCGAACCATATCGAGGGCAGCCGCCTGACTCAGGAACAGACCCGCTATATCTATGAGACAAACACTATCGGAACCACCGAAGGCGGAATAAGGGTTGACGACATCATTGAAACGACCAACCATTTCCGTTGCATCGACTATATCATTGACCATGCGACCGCCCCCCTCTCCGAGAGCATGATCAAACAGTTGCATGGGTTGCTTAAGTCTGGGACTTCGGATGCGTCGAAGCCATGGTTTGTCGTTGGCGGATACAAGCGTCTGCCCAATGAAGTCGGGGGGCTTGAAACCGTTCCCCCTGAAACCGTAGGAGCGGCAATCCGCGCCTTACTGAAAGAATACAAGGCGAAAAAGACAGTGGACTTGGCGGACATCCTCGACTTCCACCAACGCTTCGAACTGATACATCCGTTTCAGGACGGCAACGGGCGTGTCGGAAGACTGGTTATGTTCAAAGAATGCCTGAAGAATGGCATCGTCCCCTTCATCATCACGGACGAACTGAAGATGTTCTATTGCCGTGGCCTGCACGAATGGCCGCAAGTGCCAGGCTACCTGACGGACACGTGCCTTACGGCACAGGACAACTACAAACGCCTGCTTGACTATTTCAGAATCGAATACTAGTTCTTGTTTTTCTTTCCTCTAAGAAAAAGCAATTTTCTTAGGGCATTGGCATATAAATCACGATTTTTATCTAATTTTGCATAAATCCTTTCAAACAATACCTTCATGAAAACCAGGAAAAACATCTTTTTAAGCATAACCACGGCGGGGTGCGCAGCGTTAACATCCGTGCTTACGTCATTCACAAACATGGAGGAAACGACATGCAAATCCACCAAAGTTGACTTTTCAGGAATCGCACATATCAACCAGTCCGACGGGCGGGTTGTGAACTTGGAAACCACAGACGATTCACGAGTTTACGACATCGCCAATTTCAGCGTGTGCGGAGACACCTTGGTGATTCGCTCGCGCAACAACTTGCACACCTTCTCCTCCACCGGAAAACACATCGCCTGCATCCTGCAAGAGAAAAAGGTCGTGAAAACGCGCGGCATCATATCCAACGTGTTTTTCGAGAACCAGACGGTGGCCGTCCATGATTTCAACCAAAAAACCGTTTCATGGTATAACCTGAAAGGCGAACCCTTGTCGTCCATGAAATATAAAATCGCGGGGGAAGATGTTTTTCCGGTGCACATATATCCATGGAACGGCGGCTACATCGCAACAAACGCTTATGGAGGGGAATCGGTAGACCGGAAGACGCTATGCTTCGTGAACAAAGAGCTCAACACCGGCATAGCCATAGAGGGAAGATCCTTGACTAGCGGGCGTGGAATCAGCGATGACATTTCCATCGACGAACAAGGAAACGTGCTCTATCACGAACAGCTCTGCGACACTTTGTTCACCGTCAGGGACGGAATGCTCACACCGCTGCTCGCCATTGATTTCGGCACACACGCGCTTCCGGAGGACGTGGCAAGGCAAGACATATATGAACGTGAAGACTATGTGACCCGATTGTACAAAGAAGGCAAGCCGCTCGCCGGATGGCCCAGCTTTTTCCAAAGGATAGGCAACATCATCTATTTCACGTGCGTGTCTCCGGACAATGGCATCGTCTTGTGCCGCTACGATGAAAAGGAAGGAACGACCCGCTTGTTCGCCGTGGACTTCGACAATCCACAATATATGACGCAACTACCCTTCTTCATCAGAGACAACGTTGCCTATTGGCAAGTTCGCGACAAAAACAACGCGTCACAAAACCCGTTGCTGTTCGTCTTCCCGTTGGATTGCCTGTAACCACCCCAAATAGGATTCCGCAGAAAACCGCGACATTAGGATGGAACTGTTCCTAATCTTGGGGATTTAACAACTGACGAATATTCGTTTGTAATCAAATGCCCTGCTCCCCGTCACTTGCCCATGCGGAGAAAAACTCCTCCGCCTTGCAGGAGGGGTTTCCCATGCACAAGAGTGACTTTCCCCCTTTTTCCGACCCGTTTATGTTGTCCGTGGATGCGTCCGGTGTTGTTCCCGTGGGCGTGAGACCCCCTCCGCCCCTTCGGGGCTCGTCCCCCCCTGCAAGGCGGGACAGTTGAAACATTTAGAAACAACTACGACACGCGCTTCAACACGAAGTCCAAGTAGAGCGACAAGGCCTGGCACACGTCTTCCCTCCCGTCCGTACCCAACAGGCCGAGGGCATGGTCGCGTATTTCGTCCATCTTCCGCTGCGCATACTCAATGCCGCCCGCACGTTTCGTGAAATCCACCAAAGCCTTGATTTCCTCCTCCGAAGCCTTTCCCGAGCGGACTTTCAACGCCAGTCCGCGCCACTCCTCCGCCCCGGGCTGCAGCACGGCATGCACCACGGGCAGCGTCAGCTTGCCTTCCTTCATGTCATTTCCCGTGGGTTTCCCCACTTCGGCATCGTAATAATCAAACACATCATCGCGGATTTGGAAACATATGCCCACGTCGCGGCCGAAATCGCCCAACATGCGCACCTTTTCCTCCGATGCACCAGAGAGCAACGCGCCCACTTCGGCACACACGGCAAAAAGCGAAGCCGTCTTACGGCGGATGACCTCGAAATACTGTTCCTCGCTGATTTCATCGGACTGCACGTTGGACAACTGCTGCAACTCGCCGTCCGAAAGCGTCTGCCCCAGCCATGCCACCAAATCCACCACCCGCAGGCTCCCCGCCATGGCGGCATGCTTCAAGGAGGTGGAGAGCAGGTAATCGCCCACCAGCACGGCGGCCTTGTTGTCCAATAGGGCGTTCACCGACGACTGGCCGCGCCGCTCATTGCTCTCGTCCACCACGTCGTCGTGCACAAGGCTGGCCGTGTGCAACATTTCCAGGCTCACGGCGGCATGGAGCACCCCGTCGTTGACCTCGCCATAGCGTTTGGCCGCCAACAACACCAGTATGGGACGCATCAACTTCCCCCGGCGGCTCATCACGTGCCGCAGAGCCGTCGTCAAGATGGGATTCTGATGTTGCAAGGTAATGCCGAAAAGCGACTCGAAATCTTTCATTTCACGCTCCACCGGCTGCCGGATTTGTGTCAATACGTCCATACTGTCTGGTGAATTCGGAGTACAAAATTACACAAAAAACGCCACCCGCTCATATTTTTTCCGTAAATTTACGGAGAAAATCAACAGAATCCATGGACAGACTATTTCTTCTCGATGCATACGCGCTCATTTACAGGGCCTACTACGCCTTCATCAAGAATCCGCGCATCAACTCAAAAGGGCTGAACACGTCGGCCATCCTCGGCTTTGTCAACACGTTGGAGGACGTGCTCAACAAGGAACATCCCACCCACATCGGCATTGCCTTCGACCCCCCAGGCCCCACCTTCCGCCATGAGGCTTACCCCGACTACAAAGCCCAGCGCGAGGAGACACCGGAAGCCATACGCATCGCCGTGCCCATCATCAAGGACATTATCCGGGCCTATCGCATCCCCATCTTGGAACTGCCGGGCTTCGAAGCGGACGATGTCATCGGCACCTTGGCCACGCAAGCTTCCGCCCACGAAGAGTTGGAAACCTACATGATGACTCCCGACAAAGACTATGGGCAGCTGGTGGGCGAACGGGTCATGATGTACCGCCCCAAATATGGCGACAAGGATTTCGAAATCTTGGGTGTGAAAGAAATCACGGAGAAATATGCCATTTCATCGCCGAAACAAGTCATTGACCTGCTCGGTCTGATGGGCGATGCGTCCGACAACATCCCGGGTTGCCCCGGCGTGGGAGAGAAGACGGCCGCGAAACTCATCGCCCAGTTCGGCAGCATTGAGAACCTGCTGGCCCACACCGACGAACTGAAAGGCAACGTGAAGGCCAAAGTGGAAAACAACAAAGAAACCATCACCTTCTCGAAATTCCTGGCCACCATCAAAACCGACGCGCCCATCACGCTCGACCTGGATGCCCTCAAGACCGAAGCACCGGACGAAACAGAACTGAAACGCTTGTTCGAAGAACTGGAATTCCGCTCCCTCTCCGAACGGAAATTCTCTCCTGTCCTCCCCGCCCCCAAGAAAGTGAATCTCCAAGGCTCTCTCTTTCCCGAATTTTCGGACGCCCCCCAAGAAGCCCCGGAATATTCAAACCTCAGCAAGTATAGAAAGGGCGATTTCGACTATCAACTCATTGAGAAAAAAGAAGATAGGAAGAGAATTATTGATTTATTCCTTACAAAAGATTTTCTCAGTCTGGACACGGAGACCACAGGAACGGATCCTATCACGGCAAAACTCGTGGGATTGAGTTTCAGCGTGGCGGAAAACCAGGCTTTCTACGTGCCTGTTCCGCAAAACCAAGAAGAAGCGCAGGCAATTGTTAACGAATTCAAACCGGTCTATGAAGACGGACGCATCCTGAAAATCGGGCAAAACATCAAGTACGACATCATGGTGCTGCAAAACTACGGCATCACCCTGCGCGGCGAACTGTTCGACACGATGGTGGCCCACTACCTGTTGCAACCCGAACTGCGCCACGGCATGGACTACATGGCCGAAGTCTATCTCCACTACCAAACCATCCACATCGAGGAACTTATCGGCCCGAAAGGAAAAGGCCAAAAAAACATGGCCGACCTCCCGCCCTCCAAGGTGTATGAATACGCCTGCGAGGATGCCGACGTGACACTCAAGCTGAAAAACATCTTCGAACCAAAACTGAAGGAAGAAGGCTGCCTTGACCTGTTCCGCGACATCGAGATGCCGCTCGTTCCTGTCCTGGCCTGGATGGAGCACAACGGCGTGTGCATTGACACGGAAGCCCTGAAAGACACATCCAAGCTCTACACCGAGAAGATGAACCAACTGGAGGAAGAGATTCACGCACTGGCAGGAGAACCGTTCAATATCGCCTCGCCAAAGCAAGTCGGCGAAGTCTTGTTCGAAAAACTCAGAATCAGCAACAAGCCCAAGAAGACCAAAACCGGACAATACGTCACCTCGGAAGAAGTGCTGGAATCCTTACGGTCGCACCACCCCATCGTGGAAAAAATCCTGGAACACCGCGGCCTGAAAAAACTGTTGGGCACGTATATCGACGCGCTGCCCAAGCTCATCAACCCCGCTACGGGACACATCCACACGTCCTTCAACCAGACAGTCACTGCCACAGGACGCCTGAGCAGCAGCAATCCCAACCTGCAGAACATCCCCGTGCGCGGCGAGGAAGGCAAGGAAATCCGCAAGGCGTTCGTCCCCGAACCCGGCTGCGAGTTCTTCTCGGCCGACTATTCCCAAATCGAACTGCGCATCATGGCCCACCTGAGCGGCGACCCGCACATGATAGAGGCATTCCGCGAAGGGCACGACATCCATGCCGCCACGGCTGCAAAGATATATAAGAAAGCCATCGAAGAGGTGACACGCGAAGAACGCAGCAGGGCCAAGACGGCCAACTTCGGCATCATCTATGGCATCACAGCCTTCGGCCTGGCCGAACGCCTGGACATCAGCCGCACCGATGCCAAGGAACTCATCGAAAGCTATTTCGCCACCTATCCGAAGGTGAAGGAATACATGCAGCAAAGCATTTACACCGCCCGCGAGAAAGGCTACACCGAGACCATCTACCACCGCCGTTGCTACCTGCGCGACATCAACAGCCACAACGCCGTGGTGCGTGGCTATGCCGAACGCAATGCCATCAATGCTCCCATACAAGGAAGCGCGGCCGACATCATCAAGATTGCCATGATTGCCATTGCCCGCCGCTTCCGGGAAGAAGGCCTGCGTTCTAAGATGATACTCCAGGTGCACGACGAACTGAACTTCAGTGTCTATCCGGAAGAAAAAGAGCGGGTGCAACAGATTGTCGTCGAAGAGATGGAGCGCGCCTGCCCCATGCAGGTGCCCCTCGAAGCCGACTATGGCTGGGGAAAAAACTGGCTGGAAGCGCACTAACGCTTCCGCCATCTCCTCCTTATGCCCACAGAAACAAGCATCAACCTTAAAAAGCTACGTCAGAAAAGCGACATATCTGTCACTTTTTTGACGTACAAAAGGCGAAGAATGGCCATAAAAATAAAGAATAGAACAGCCCGCATTCTTGGGGATTTAACACCATCTGGAAAAACGAATTGAATAATACAGAGTTCCTGCTTTTACAAACTTCTGAATGTCGGCAGTCAAAGCCGGCAGGAATGAACTGTCCCGCCTCGCAGGGGGACAGTTTTTCATGGCCGTCCGCATGGCAAACAAAACGGCCATTATGGCCACCGCATGGAGAACAGAAGAGGCGTTACGTCCCGCGCAGAATTTATTAAATCCCCACTGTATTTCGACTGTGCCCAAAAAACACAACCATTTTGTAGCCCGCTTTAGACTTTGCAACCAAGTTGCGCCCCAAATTGTTGTGCGAAAGGCCTTTTTGCATTACCTTTGTCAACGTAATCAAAAGCAGGAACGATGAGGTCACGGTTCAAGGCGATATTGCTGGTTTGGCTCTGCATGTTGGTGCAGGCCATTTCCGTGTTCCCCCATCACCATCATGCCGATTCCCTTTGTTTTGGACACGGCATGGAACCCATGTCGCCTGCCACTGCACCCCAGCCTTGCAACGCAAGCTGCATCACGCATTTCAGCCTGACCATGCCTGCGGTAGGCACCGTGGTCCGGAGTTTAAAAGACGCCCCGCACCACAAAGACATACTGCGGGGAGCGTGTGCGGTTTGTTTCCATCTGCCACTGCATAGGCACAGTTTCCGTCTCGCCAGCCGTCCGGCGTTCTCTTGCGCCGCCCCGCCAGCCAACGGAACGGGATTGAGGGCACCACCGTGTTTATGCTGAATGTACATTCTATAAAGCATAAACAAACAATCCGGATATTCATTTAGTATTTAAAATTCAGACACCTATGAAGAAAACATATTTCTTGATGGGCGCGTTGGCCATGTCTTTGCTATGCGCCTGTCATCATCATGAACATGGAGAGGAAGGACATGACCATGAGGCGGAAGCCACAGAAGCGGACGCACACGGCGAACACGAAGGACACCACGCCGACGAGATTATCCTGACGGCGGAAAAAGCCAAGGCCGCCGGCCTACAGGTCGAAGCCGTGAACCCCGGCAAGTTCCGGCAAGTAGTAAAGACTGGCGGACAGATCCTGCCCGCACAAGGCGAGGAAACCACCGTGGTGGCCCCCACTTCTGGCGTGGTGCGCTTCGCCCGCACCTTGGTGTCCGGCACATCGGTGGGACGCGGCACGACACTGTTCCGCCTTTCTTCAGACAAGCTGCAGGGAGGCGACCCCGTGGAGCGCGCCCGCATCGCTTACCAAAACGCCAAGGCGGAATATGAACGCGCCCTGCCGCTGGCCGAAAAGCAAATCGTCAGCCAAAAAGAACTCCAAGCCCTGCAAACGGCATACGAGGATGCACGGGTGGCATACGAGGCCATCGCCTCAGGACATTCACAAGAAGGCCTGACCGTGACAGCTCCGGCGCGAGGATACGTGAAAAACGTGGCGGTCAAAGAAGGCGACTACGTGAACATGGGGCAAGCATTGGCTACGCTGTCCGGGGACAAGAAGCTGCAGCTGACGGCCGACGTGTCGGAACGCCATTACGCTTTCCTGAACCAAATCGCCTCGGCACGTTTCAAAACCCCGTATGACGATGCCATATATGACTTGGATTCACTTCACGGACGTGTCCTTTCCTACGGACGGGCATCGGACGGCGCATTGGCCTACGTGCCAGTTTCTTTCGAATTCGACAATGCCGGAAACATCGTGCCCGGGGCTTACGTGGACGTTTTCCTGCTGGGACAGGAACGCGAAGGTGTGATTTCCGTGCCGGTCTCGGCATTGACGGAAGAACAGGGGTTGTATTTCGTCTATCTGCAGGAAGACAAGGAAGTGTTCCGGAAACAGGAAGTGAAGACGGGCGCGGAAGACGGGCGGCGCGTGGAAATCCTCGCGGGCCTGAAGACGGGCGACCGCGTGGTCACGCAAGGGGCGATGCACGTGAAGCTGGCCTCGGCCTCGAACGCCATCCCTGCCCACACCCATTCCCATTGATTAAAAGGAGGAGAAAGACATGTTGAACAAAATCATCCATTTCTCTCTGCAAAACAGGCTGCTCATCCTGGTCGCCTCGGTGCTGCTGCTGGTAGGCGGACTGTACCAGACTTTCCACACGGAAGTCGATGTGTTTCCCGACCTGAACGCCCCCACCGTGGTCGTCATGACCGAAGCAGGGGGCATGGCGGCCGAAGAGGTGGAACAACTGGTCACATTTCCCATCGAGACCGCCGTCAACGGAGCCACCGGCGTGCGCCGTGTGCGCTCCTCGTCCACCACGGGATTTTCCGTCGTGTGGGTAGAATTTGATTGGGACACGGACATTTACCTGGCCCGCCAAATCGTGTCGGAGAAGCTGGCCACGGTAGCCGATGCCCTTCCCGACAATGTGGGCAATCCCACGTTGGGGCCGCAATCGTCCATCCTCGGCGAACTGCTCATCGTGGGCCTGACGGCCGACAGCACGTCGATGCTCGACCTGCGCACCTTGGCCGACTGGGTCATCCGCCCGCGCCTGCTCTCCACCGGGGGCGTGGCACAAGTGGCCGTGCTGGGCGGCGACATCAAGGAATACCAAATCCTGCTCCATCCCGAACGGATGAAACACTACGGCGTGACGCTGGGCGAGGTGATGGAAGCCACGCGAGACATGAACACGAACGTCAACGGCGGGGTGATTTACCAATATGGCAACGAATACATCGTGCGGGGCGTGGTGTCCACGGACAACGTGCGGCAAATCGCCCGCGCCGTGGTGAAGAACACCGGGGGCGTCCCCGTCACGCTGGAAGACATTGCCGACGTGCAGGTGGGCAGCCAGCAGCCCAAACTCGGCCTGGCATCTGAAAAAGGCAAGCCCGCCGTGCTCCTCACCGTGACGAAACAGCCCGACACGGGCACCATCGAACTGACGGAAAAACTGGAAGCGGCCTTGCACGACCTGCAGAAAAGCCTGCCCGCCGACGTGCATGTGTCCACCGACGCCTTCCGCCAGTCGCGCTTCATCGAAAGTTCCATCAGCAACGTGCAGGACTCGCTCTACGAAGGAGCCATCTTCGTCGTCCTGGTGCTGTTCCTCTTCCTGGCCAACGTGCGCACGACCGTCATCTCGCTTGTCACACTGCCCCTTTCGTTGCTGGTCACCATCCTCGTGCTGCACTACATGGGGCTGACCATCAACACGATGAGCCTGGGCGGAATGGCCATCGCCATCGGTTCGCTGGTGGACGACGCCATCGTGGACGTGGAAAACGTGTGGAAACACCTGCGCGAAAACCGCATGTTGCCCGAGGCGCAACGGCTCCGGGTGCGCGACGTGGTGTTCAACGCCTCGCGCGAAGTGCGCATGCCCATCCTGAACTCCACGCTCATCATCATCGTCAGCTTTGTGCCCCTGTTCTTCCTGAGCGGCATGGAGGGGCGCATGCTCGTGCCGCTGGGCGTGGCCTTCATCGTGTCGCTGTTTGCCTCCACCGTGGTGGCCCTGACGCTGACCCCGGTGCTGTGCAGTTACCTGCTCGGCCACAAGGCCAAGGTGGGCGGATTGCCCAAGGAGGCCTTCCTGGCCGTGTATCTGAAAAAGCATTACCACAAGGGACTGCTTTGGGCTTTGGACCACAAAAAGACGGTGGTGGGCATCCCGCTCGTCCTCTTCGCCGTGGCCTTGGGGTGCTTCTTCACGCTGGGACGCAGCTTCCTTCCCTCGTTCAACGAAGGCTCTTTCACCATCAATATCAGTTCCCTCCCCGGCATCTCGCTGGAAGAGTCGGACAAGATAGGGCGACAGGCGGAAGAACTGCTGCTCTCCATCCCCGAAATCCAGACCGTGGCCCGCAAGACGGGACGCGCCGAGCTGGACGAACATGCGCTGGGCGTGAACGTGTCGGAAATCGAAGCACCTTTTGAACTGAAAGACCGCAGCCACGCGGAACTCCTGGACGACGTGCGCCACAAGCTCTCCGTCCTCAGCGGAGCCAACATCGAGATAGGCCAGCCCATCAGCCACCGCATCGACGCCATGCTGAGCGGCACCCAGGCGGGCATCGCCATCAAGCTCTTCGGCGACGACCTGAACAAAATGTACCAACTGGGCAACCAAATCAAGAACGCCATCGGCGACGTGGAAGGCGTGGCCGACCTGAACGTGGAACAGCAGATTGAACGTCCCGAACTGAAAATCACGCCCAAACGGGAAATGCTGGCCAAATACGGCATCCCGCTTTCCGCCTTCAACGAATTCGTGGCGGTGAACATGGCCGGCGAGACCGTGTCGCAGGTCTATGAACAAGGCCGTTCCTTTAACCTTGTCGTCCGCGTAGCAGAAGAGAACCGGAATACGATGAACCACATCCGCGACCTGATGATCGACGACGCGCAGGGAAATAAGATTCCCTTCTCTTACGTGGCCGACATCAGCTCGTCCACCGGGCCGAACACCATCAACCGCGAGAACGTGAAGCGCAAAATCGTCATCTCGGCCAATGCCAGCGGGCGCGACATGCGCAGCGTGGTGGAAGACATCCGGCAGCGGATAGACGAGGAAATCAAACTGCCCGAAGGCTACCACGTGGAATATGGCGGGCAGTTCGAGAGCGAGGCTTCGGCCAGCCGCACCCTGCTGCTCACGTCGCTGGCCAGCATCGTGGTCATCTTCCTGTTGCTCTACCTGCAGTTCAAGAACGCCACGCAGAGCGGCATCATCCTGATCAACCTGCCGCTGGCCCTCATCGGAGGCGTGTTCGCCCTGATGGCGACCACGGGCGAAATTAGCATCCCGGCCATCATCGGCTTCATCTCGCTCTTCGGCATCGCCACGCGCAACGGCATGCTGCTCATCAGCCACTACAACACGTTGCGCGAGGAAGGGCAACCGCTGCGCGAGAGCATTCTCCACGGATCGCTCGACCGCCTGAACCCCATCCTGATGACCGCCCTCTCGTCGGCCCTGGCACTCATCCCGCTGGCCTTGAGGGGCGACCTTCCGGGCAATGAAATCCAAAGTCCGATGGCCAAGGTCATCCTGGGCGGGCTGCTGACCTCCACCTTCCTGAATGCGTTTATTATCCCAGTCGTTTACGAATGGATGAACCGCAAGGCCGTCCGTTCACAACAATAACCCATCATGAAAAGAATATTCATCATCATAGCCGCCTGCGCCCTGGGCCTGCCTGCGTTGCAAGCCCAGGACGTGGACGAGGTGTTGCGCAGCGTGGCGCGGCACAACAAGTCGCTCCAGGCACGGCAACAGGCCGACGAAGCCGAAAAAACCGGCATAGAAGCCGAAAACGGGCTGGAAGACCCCGGCGTGGAATACAGTTCATTCTACAGCAAGGGCGTGAGCGGGCAATCCGGCTCCGAGCTGGTCGTGACGCAAGGATTCGACTTCCCCACGGTGTATGGCAGCCGGAAACAGGCCGGGCGAGAACAGAAGGCCGCCGTGGACCATCGCGCCGAGGCACTCCGCCGCGACGTGTTGCTCGAAGCCAAGAACCTCTGCCTTGACCTGATTCGCCTGAACCAGGAAAAAGACTTGTTGGACCAGCGCATGCGGAATGCCGACGAACTCCTGGCCTTGTACGAAGAAAAGCTGAAAGCGGGCGACGCCACCCTCATCGAGGTCAACAAAATCAAGATGGAACGCATGAGTGTGCAAACCGAAGTGTTGCAAAACAACGCCGCCCACCGCACGGCCTTGCAGTCGCTCCTGGCCCTGAACGGCAACATGCCGCTCACCTTCGACGGACGGGAATATCCCGCCGTGGCGGTGACAAACGACTACGCGGCACTGCGCGACGAACTGATGGCCAACGACGCGGACATACAAGCCGCCGAAGCGGACACAAGGGCTGCCGGACGCGCACTCGCCACGCAACGCCGGCAATGGTTGCCGAAAATCGAAATCGGCTACCGGCGGAACACGGGCGAAGGCGGCTCGAAAGAGCACGGTTTCCTGGTCGGCGGCTCCATCCCGCTATTCTCTAACCGCCGCCAAGTGAAAATCGCCCAAGCACAGGCCGTGGGCGCACAACTGGAAGCCGACGAAGCCCGGCTGCAGGCCGAAGCCGCCCTGCAATCGGGATTCAACGAATTGCAACAGTTGCGCCGGGCCATGGACGTGTATGACCTGCCCCTCATGCAACAGACGCTCGACCTGATGAAAAAAAGCGTGAAAGGCGGCGAAATGCCGGTCATCGACTACTTCACGGAAGCCGACCAGGTGTATCGCAACATGCAAGCCTACATGGACTTGGAAAACCAATACCAGAAAGCCGCCGCCATGCTGTATAAAAACAGGTTGTGACCACTCACGGGAAAGAAAAGGATGCAACTTTTTCAGGCATATTGTGTGCGTATCTCAAATTCTTTTCCTAACTTTGTGGGAAAAGAAAACGCATCATTAAATTATGGTAAACATGGAAAAGAATTTTTTGCAGAATTTCTCTTTGGAAGGCAAGGTGGCCTTGGTGACAGGAGCCGCCTACGGCATCGGGTTTGCCATTGCCGAAGCTTTGGCTATGGCGGGTGCAAAGATTGCGTTCAACTGCCGCTCGCAAGAACACATGAATCAGGCTTTGGCCGACTACAAAGCCAAAGGCATCGACGTCAAAGGTTACATTTGCGACGTAACGAAAGAAGACGAGGTGAAGGCCATGGTGGCCGACATCGAGAACGAACTTGGCGTGATTGACATCCTCGTGAACAACGCCGGCATCATCAAACGCATCCCCATGACGGAAATGTCGGCTGCGGAATTCCGCCAAGTCATCGACGTGGACCTGAACGCGCCGTTCATCGT
>CALULT010000064.1 GCA_944321565.1 uncultured Paraprevotella sp.
GGCTATGACCCGGACAACGAGCGCGTGGTGGGCGACGTGGGCAAGGCCGGCGTGTCCATCTGCTCGCTGGAGAACATGAAGGTGCTTTTCGAGGGCATCCCCTTGAACAAGATGTCCGTCTCCATGACGATGAACGGAGCCGTGCTCCCCATCCTTGCGTTCTACATCAACGCCGGACTGGAACAAGGTGCGCAACTCGAAGAAATGGCGGGCACCATCCAGAACGACATCCTGAAAGAGTTCATGGTGCGCAACACTTATATCTATCCGCCCGCCTTCTCCATGAAGATTATCGCCGACATCTTTGAATACACGTCGCAGAAGATGCCGAAGTTCAACTCCATCTCCATCTCGGGCTACCACATGCAAGAAGCCGGTGCCACGGCGGACATCGAACTGGCCTACACGCTGGCCGACGGCATCGACTACATCCGTGCGGGCGTGAACGCCGGCATCGACATCGACGCCTTCGCCCCGCGCCTCTCTTTCTTCTGGGCCATCGGCATGAACCACTTCATGGAAATCGCCAAGATGAGGGCCGCACGCCTTCTGTGGGCCAAGATTGTGAAGAGCTTCGGGGCGAAAAACCCGAAGTCCATGGCCCTGCGCACCCATTCGCAGACTTCCGGATGGTCGCTCACCGAACAAGACCCGTTCAACAACGTGGGCCGCACCTGCATCGAGGCCATGGCCGCCGTGCTGGGGCACACGCAGTCGCTCCACACCAACTCGCTCGACGAAGCCATCGCCCTGCCGACGGACTTCTCCGCCCGCATCGCGCGCAACACGCAGATTTACATTCAGAACGAGACGCAGGTGTGCAAGCACATCGACCCGTGGGCCGGTTCCTACTACGTGGAAACGCTGACCAACGAACTGGTGCACAAGGCGTGGGCGCACATCCAGGAAATCGAGAAACTCGGCGGCATGGCCAAGGCCATTGAAACCGGGCTGCCCAAGATGCGCATCGAAGAGGCCGCCGCACGGACGCAGGCCCGCATCGACTCGGGCGCACAAACCATCGTGGGCGTGAACAAGTACCGCCTGCCGCACGAGGATCCCATCGACATCCTCGAAGTCGATAACACCGCCGTGCGCAACGAACAGGTGGAACACCTGAAGCAGCTCCGCGCCACCCGCGACAACGAGGCCGTGAAGAAGGCCCTGGCCGACATCACCGAGTGCGTCCGCGAATGGCACGACGGCAAGAAGAGCGAACACAACCTGCTCGACCTGGCCGTGAAAGCCGCCGGTGTGCGCGCCACCTTGGGAGAGATTTCAGATGCCTGCGAGGCTGTCGTGGGCAGATATAAAGCCGTCATCAGAACCATTTCACAAGTGTATTCATCAGAAAGCCAGAAAGACGCCGACTTCGCACAGGCATGCGAGTTGACGGAAGAGTTCGCCCGCCAGGAGGGTCGCCGCCCGCGCATCATGATAGCCAAGATGGGGCAGGACGGACACGACCGCGGCGCGAAAGTGTGTGCCACAGGTTATGCCGACTGCGGTTTCGATGTCGATATGGGGCCGTTGTTCCAAACACCGGCCGAAGCCGCCCGCGAGGCTGTGGAGAACGACGTGAACATCCTTGGCGTCAGCTCGCTGGCCGCCGGACACAAGACGCTCATCCCGCAAGTCATCGACGAGTTGAAGCGGATGGGCCGAGAGGACATCATGGTCATCGCCGGAGGTGTCATTCCCGCACAGGACTACGACTTCCTTTACAAAGCCGGCGTGGCCGCCATCTTCGGCCCGGGTACTTCCGTGGCCAAGGCTGCCTGTGAGATGATGAAGATTCTCCTCGACAAAGAAGAATAAACTCTAACGGCATCTCATCGTTTAAAACGGCAATCCCTGCAAAACGAGGGATTGCCGTTTTTTTCATGAACGAAACTCCTCTGCCTCGCAGGGTGGCCAGTATGGCCGCGTGAGTGCCTCTAGAAATTCAGGCTCTGAGCCCCCAAATTCCAAGCATTGAAACACCTAGTTCCGAACTTCTGAAACTCCCTTGATACCGCTGAATCTCAGAACTCGGTGATTTCCCAGTTACCCCCGGGAATGCGCCTTCCATTTTTGCGAAAACAGATTAGGCCAACTAGCCCATTGAAGACTCCTTGTCGGAAATCAACAAGAGAATGTCGTCCGCCTGAAGTTCCACGTTCCCGTTAGGCACGATATAACGGTCGCCGCGCTTGACCATCATGACCAAAACGCCTTGCGGAAGAGCCAAATCGCGAATGTGATTGCCGCCAGCCAACATGGCTTCCGTGCAAGGCACTTCGCGCAACACCGTACCCACATCGTCGGGAATCTCCACGCCGAAATTATCACCCGTCTCGGGCGTGTTGTCGGTCAGCCCCAACTTGCGGGCCATCCAAGGCAACGACATGCCTTGGAACAACAGGGAAAGCAGGGTGACGAAAAACACGATGTTGAAAATCTGGCGCGCCCCATCCACCTGCGACACGA
The DNA here is from genome assembly GCA_944321565.1 of uncultured Paraprevotella sp. Classification (GTDB taxonomy): domain Bacteria; phylum Bacteroidota; class Bacteroidia; order Bacteroidales; family Bacteroidaceae; genus Paraprevotella. The sequence continues at coordinate 2,470 of CALULT010000064.1, forward strand.
CCGGATAAGTGGCAAACAAGATGGGAGCCGCACCGCGCAAGCCCACCCACGAGATGAAAGCCTGCGCCTTGAACGTGAACTTGCGACGGAAAGGCAGCAGGCACAGCCACACGGCCAACGGGCGGGCCACAAAAATCATGAACACGCCCACCAACAGGCTGACCACCGCCACGGGAAGCATCTCGTGTGGGTTGACCAATAGCCCCAAAATAAGGAACATCACCACCTGCAAGAGCCACGTCATGCCGTCGAGGAAACGGGACACCTCGCGCTTTTTGAATAACTTGCTGTTGCCCATCACCATGCCGGCCAAATAGACAGCCAAATAGCCGTTGCCCTGCAGCAAATAAACGGAACAATAGATGATGAACACGAACATGAGCACCATGATGGAGTACAGTTCGGCATTACGCAAACCCACGTGGTTGACCACCCACACGGCAAGCCGCCCCAGCATATAGCCGCCAATCACTCCCACGGCAAACTGCAGGACAAAAGAAGAGACGACACCCCATGCCGTGACCTCGCCCGCCTGCATGCATTGGATAAGGATGATGGTGAGCAGATAAGCCATCGGGTCGTTGCTCCCACTCTCCAATTCCAGCAACGGACGCAAGTTATGCTTCAACCGGATGCGCTGCGAACGCAAAATATTGAATACGGAAGCCGAGTCGGTGGACGACATGGTGGCCGCCAAGAGCATGGAACCTATCAGGCTGAACGCGATGACCGCATCATGCTGCCAAAACGAGATGCCATACACAAAAAAACCTGTGAACACCGTGGTCAGCAACACCCCCAACGTGGCCAGCACCACGCCGGGTGCCCACACCGGACGTATCTCTTCCAATTTCGTGTCCATGCCGCCCGTGAACAGGATGATACTCAAGGCCACCATGCCGATGCGCTGTGCCCCCGTCGCGTCATCGAACTGGATGCCCAGCCCGTCGGTGCCGAAACACATCCCGGCCAACAGGAACATCAACAACGTGGGCACCCCGAAACGATAACCCGTCTTACTGATCAAAATGCTGCAAAACACCAATACGGCTGCCACCAACAGCCCAAGTTCTATGGATATCTCCATCGCCACCTTTTCCTTTAAAGTAAAAACATAAAGCACAAAATTACGAAAAATAACGCAAGAAAACGTTATCTTTGCAAGCCGATTTGATTTCGAAAGACTACAATGATTGTTTGCATCGCCGAAAAGCCCAGCGTGGGACGGGACATCGCCAAAGTGCTCGGAGCCGACCAAGACCACCGTAATTACATGGAAGGAAACGGCTACCAAGTGACTTGGACGTTCGGCCACCTCTGCGAGCTGAAGGAACCGCACGAATACACTCCGCTTTGGAAAGCGTGGAGCCTCTCCTCACTGCCCATGATTCCCCCGCGCTTCGGCATCAAGCTGAAAAACGACCGGGGCGTGGAAGAGCAGTTCCGCGTCATCGAACAGCTCATGCAGGCCGCCGACCTGATCATCAACTGCGGCGATGCCGGACAGGAAGGCGAACTCATCCAGCGGTGGGTGATGCAGAAAGCCGGGGCGCACTGCCCCGTGAAACGGCTGTGGATTTCCTCGCTCACCGAAGAAGCCATCCGCGAAGGCTTCCAAAACCTGAAAGACCAGGCCGAATACCAGCCGCTCTACGAAGCCGGGCTGAGCCGAGCCATCGGCGACTGGACACTGGGCATGAACGCCACGCGCCTTTATACCTTAAAATACGCGCAAGGACGACAGGTGCTGAGCATCGGGCGGGTGCAGACCCCCACCCTCGCACTCATCGTCAACCGCCAACATGAAATCGAGCACTTCAAGCCAGAACCCTATTGGGTGCTGACCACGAATTACCGCGACACGACATTCACCGTCGTGCTGCAACAAGAGGAAGAGGAAAACAACGACTCCCCACAGACACCAAGCAAAGACAACAAGACGAACGACACGGCGCGACGCGGCTTCACGTCGGAAGAGGAAGGCCGGAAAGCCCTCGAGCAAATCAAGGACGCGCCTTTCACCATCACGTCCGTCACCAAGAAAAACGGCACGGAAGCCCCGCCCCGCCTCTACGACCTGACCTCGTTGCAGGTGGAGTGCAACCGGCGGCTGGGATATTCGTCCGACCTCACCCTGCAACTCATCCAGTCGCTCTACGAAAAAAAAGTCACCACCTATCCGCGCGTGGACACCACCTTCCTGAGCGATGACATCTATCCCAAGGTCGGCGGCATCCTGAACGGACTGGCCAGCGAATACGGCGCATTGCTCCAACCTCTGCGCGGCGCACCGTTGAAGAAAAGCAAAAAGGTGTTCGACTCGTCAAAGGTGACCGATCACCACGCCATTACCCCCACCGGTGTAGCCCCGCGCGGCCTCACGCCGGACGAACAACGGGTGTTCGACATGGTGGCCCGCCGCTTCATTGCGGCCTTTTACCCCGACTGCAAATTCGCCACCACCACCGTATTGGGCGAAACGGCCGGCATCCCGTTCAAGGCCACCGGCAAACAAATCCTCACCCCGGGCTGGCGCGACGTATATGCCCAAGAGGCCAAGACGCAGGACACCGCCGCGAAACCACAAGAAGAGGAACGCACCCTCCCCGCCTTCACCAAAGGGGAAAGCGGCCCGCACGTGCCCGACCTGGCCGAGAAATGGACACAGCCGCCCAAACCTTACACGGAAGCCACCCTGCTCCGTGCCATGGAGACTGCCGGACGGATGGTGGAAGACGATGAGCTGCGCGACGCGTTGAAGGAGAACGGCATAGGCCGCCCGTCCACCCGCGCCGCCATCATCCAGACCCTGTTCAAACGGCACTACATCCGGCAAGAGCGGAAAAGCCTCATCGCCACCCCCACGGGCGTGGAACTCATCGGGCTCATCCACGAAGAACTGCTCAAAAGCGCGGAACTCACCGGCATTTGGGAACGTAAACTGCGCCTCATCGAAAAAAAGGACTACGATGCCAAAACTTTTTTGGAAGAGTTAAAGGCGATGGTGGGCGACATCGTGCACAACGTATTGGCCGACAACACGAACCGCCGCGTCACAGAGACACGGGACGAAACGCCCGCGCCCAAAAAGAAAAAAACAGCCGCAAAAGACAAAGCAACCACGGCATCCAAAAACACGCGCAAGAAAAACGCCAAGGTTGAAGACACGCAGCCCGTGAAAGAAGGCGACACTTGTCCACTGTGCGGCAAAGGGCACATCATCCGAGGAAAAACCGCTTTCGGCTGTTCGGAATGGAAAAACGGTTGCACGTTCCGTATGCCATTCGAACATCCAGCATAACCTCTCCTTCTCAAATAGGTTCCATGGAAAAAGGAATACCGAACGGAATCTTCTTTCTTGACCATCTTATACGTCCATATTCAACACAAAATAAGGGGTGGCGGACCTCCGCCTTTGTTTCTACATTCTAAAAACTCATTAAATTCGTTAATGGGAATGTGATTCCCCGCCATTTATTCGTATTTATTGCATAACTTGAGAATCATAAAAATCATCTTTAATCCCTACACTTATGAAACATTCGTTCTACAACAAACTACTGCTTGGCCTGATGCTATTATGCATGGGCATAATCGGAAGCCGTGCACAAACCACGCCACGCGTCCTGCTGGCCGGAGACTATCCCGACCCTAGCATCCTGCGCGAAGGAGACGACTTCTACATGACGCATTCTTCTTTTTACTATTATCCCGGGCTGTTGATATGGCATTCCGACGACTTGGCAAACTGGCAGCCGGTGACGCGCGCCCTCACGCACTACGACGGCGGGTCGGTATTTGCGCCGGATTTGGTGAAATGCCAAGGGAAATATTACATTTATTATCCCGCCAAGGGAGCCAACTACGTGGTTTGGGCCGACCGCATCGAAGGGCCGTGGAGCGAACCCGTGCGGCTTGACGTGACGGGCATCGACCCCGGGCATGTCGTGGGCAGGGACGGCAAACGCTACCTTTTCGTGGACAAGGGTTATGTGGTGCCGCTTAGCGACGACGGGCTCAAGGTGACCGGGGAGAAAAAGAAAGTGTACGACGGATGGCAGTGGCCGAAAGGCTGGAAAACGGAAGGGAAAGACATGTTCCTCGAAAGCCCGAAGCTGTTCTTCCGCGACGGCTATTATTATATGGTGTCGGCCGAAGGCGGCACGGCAGGCCCGGCCACCAGCCACATGGCCGTGGTGGCCCGGTCGAAGGACATCTTCGGGCCGTGGGAAAACTCGCCCTACAACCCGTTGGTGCATACCTACAGTGCCAGCGAGCCTTGGTGGTCGAAAGGACACGGCACATTGGTGGACGACGCGGAAGGCCGGTGGTGGATTGTCTATCACGGTTATGCCCAAGGCTACCACACGCTGGGGCGCACCACGCTCATCGACCCTGTGGAATGGAGCGTGGACGGTTGGCCAAAACTGAAACAAGACGGCAACCCGCTTCCCCGGCAGGATGCCGGAAAACACGGGATGGAACTGTCTGACGATTTCACGGGCGACAAACTTGGCCTGCAATGGACTTTCTGGAAGGAATATGCCCCCGAAGCCCTCTCTTTCGGCAGCAAGGGCATGACCGTGGAAGGCAAGGGACAGTCTCCGGCAGACGGACGGTTGCTCACCGTCACCGCCACGGACAAGAGCTATGAAGTGGAAACGGAAATCACGCTGGGGCGCGGTGCCATCGGCGGCCTCCTATTATATTATAGTGAAAAGGCATTCGCCGGACTGGCTTCCGACGGCAAGAACTTCACGCTCTACCGCGATGGGCAAAAGGCCGAAACCTTGCCTTCGTCCTACAAACGCCACTTCCACGTGCGCCTGCTCAACCGCGCCAACCGGCTGGCCATTTCGGTCAGCAAGGACGGGAACACATGGGAACAACTGGCCGAAGACATAGACGTGTCGGCCATGCACCACAATAACCACGGCGGGTTCTATGCCTTGCGCCCTGCGCTGCTTGCCGCAGGCAAGGGCAAGACCACCTTTGCCGACTTCGAATACCGCAACGCCATCCCGCAAGAAAAGGATATGGCTGCCTATCTCATGGTTTACCACCAGGACGAAGACCACAGCCTGCATGCCGCCATCAGCCGCGACGGCTACACCTTCACGGCACTCAACAACGGCAAGCCCATCATCGCGGGTGACACTATCGCCGAACAGAAGGGCATCCGCGACCCGCACATCTACCGCGGTCCGGACGGCGGATTCTACCTGGCCATGACCGACCTGCACATCTATGCGCAACGCGAAGGCTACCGCGACACGGAATGGGAACGCGACGGCAAGCTCTATGCCTGGGGCAACAACCGCGGGCTGGTGTTGATGAAGTCGTTCGACCTCATCCATTGGACGCGCGCCAACATCCGCTTCGACAAGCTGTCCAAGGAGTTTGCGGAAATTGGCTGCGCCTGGGCGCCCGAGACGGTCTATGACCCGGCCACCGGACGGATGATGATTTACTACACCATGCGTTTCGGCAAGGAGCAGAACCGGCTATACTACGTGTATGTGAACAACGACTTCAACCGCATTGAGTCCACCCCGCAAATCCTCTTCGAATATCCCGGTGGCGTGTCGGCCATCGACGGCGACATCACACCTTTGTGGAACGAGGAAAAGCAAAAGATGGAATACCACCTGTTCTACGTAGCTCACGAAGACGGGTCGGGCATCAAGCATGCCGTGTCCGACCGTATCGACGGAGGCTACCGCTTCGACCCGCGCTGGATTGATTTCGAGCCGGGAGCTTGCGAAGCGCCTAACGTGTGGAAACGCATCGGCGAAGACAAGTGGGTGCTGATGTATGACGTGTTCAGCGTCAACCCGCACAACTTCGGCTTCGTGGAAACCAACGACTTCGTTCACTTCGAAAACATCGGCCGCTTCACGGAACCGGACAGCAAGATGAAAGCCACCAATTTCCAAGCTCCCAAGCACGGAGCCGTCATTCACCTGACCAAGGAGGAAGCCGACCGGTTGGAAGCTTACTGGAACAAGTAGTCCGCACATTCAAAAAAATCACTTTAACCTAATTCAACTCTAAATGCAATGAACGCAAAGAAACTCAGGATGCTGTTGGCCTGCGGCCTGTTGGCATCCACAAGCCCCTTCCTCCAGGCACAGGAGGAAGGGCTTCGGCTGGACTTCGACTTCGAGCAAGTGGCCGGCACGACCGTGACAGACGCTGCGGCAGGCATCACAGCCACCTTGGCCAACGGTGCACGGGTAGAGGAAATGGGGAAATACCACGTGCTTGACCTAGGCGGCAATTCAGGTTACCTTGACATGACCGAGCAAACCGGCAATCTGTTCAAGAGCTTGGACACCTACACCGTGTCGGTCTATTACCGCGTGGACGAAGATGCCTCGCTCTCCGGCGCGGGATTCTTCCTTTGGGCCTTTTCCACCTCCACGGCCTGCACGGCAAACGAAGGCAAATACTCGGCCTACCGCCTCAACGCGCAACGCTTTGCCAACTCCACGGGAGGTTATGCGAACGAGGCGGGCATAGAACGCGGCGGGGAGTCTGAAAAGGGAAGATGGATGCACGTCCTCTATACCCAAGACGGCGCGACGGGCATCCTCTACCTCAACGGCACCCGCGTGGGGTCGAACACGGCCATGCCGCTCAACTCCACGAACTTCACGTCCTCAGTCCCATACGCATGGATCGGACGTGCCCCCTTCTCGGCCGACAATTACCTGCGTGAAACGTTGGTGTATGGTTTCCGGCTCTACGACAAAGTGCTCGACAGCGAGGAAATCCAAACGCTGGCACAAGCCACCGAGGACTTGGACTATGAATACCGCTACGGCGAGGTGGGCGACTTCACCGCCCTGCAGGAAGCCATTCGCGAAGGCGAAGACTTCATCGCCGAAAACACATCGTCCTATCCGGCTGCCGCCATCGCCATCTTCCAAGACGAAATCAACATGGCGCAAACGCTGGTCAACGAAGGACGGGTCAACCAATCCACCATCGACGAACAACTGTCTGCCCTCAACGCTGCAAAAACCACACTGACGGCCACCGCCGGTTTCGTGTTCAACGACCAAGACATCATTGAGGGTTACGACACGGAACGCGGCTTCCGCCATCCCGGCGCGTTGCACACGGAAGAAGACTTCGAACGCATCCGCACACAACTTGCTGCGGGCAATCTGAAAGTGCAACAAGCCTACAATGTGCTCGTCAATGCGGAATATGCACAGGCAAGCTGTCCGACAGCTCCCGTGGAAACCATCATACGCGGTGGCGGAAGCGGGCAAAACTACATTAACGCGGCGCGCGGAGCCACCATCGCCTACCAAAACGCGTTGCGTTGGAAAATAGACGGTTCTGTGGCCAATGCACAACATGCCGTGGACGTGCTGATGGCATGGGCACGTACCACCAAGGGCATCGGCGGAGATTCCAACTGGGCACTCGCCAGCGGACTCTACGGTTACCAGTTCGCCAACGCGGCGGAACTCGTGCGCGACTATGAAGGCTGGTCGCCGGAGGATTTCGCCGAATTCAAACAATGGATGCTCAACCTGTGGTATCCTTCTTGCATCGGGTTCCTGCGCGGACGGAACGGCACATGGGAAAATGCCGGCCGGTGGTGGCAGGCTCCCGGACATTACTGGTCCAACTGGGGACTTTGCAACGCGCTGGCCGTCATCAGCATCGGCGTACTCTGTGACGACGTGTTCATCTACAATCAGGGCATGTCGTTCTTCAAATACGACCAAGTGGGCACGTTCGAAGACCCGCGCACGACTAACCCGATTCCGAACGACGGACTGACGGAGTTCTTGGGCAACCTTGTAGTCACCACCACGGACTCCGAGCTGGAAACCGGCGCATACGGCAAACTAGGGCAGATGCAGGAAAGCGGACGCGACGTGGGACACGCGGCAATGGCCGCGGGGCTGGCCGTTGACCTGGCCCACATCGGATGGAACCAAGGCGACGACCTGTTCGCCTACATGGACCACCGTCTGGCCGCCGGCATCGAATATCTCGCGGCACAAATGCAAAGCGTGGAAGGACTGCCATGGACGAATTACCACTATGCCACCAGCGGCTACCATTGGTCGGACTACCGGGCATGGCTGCAGACCGGGCCGGCATTAGGCGAACAAATCCGGCCTTATTGGGGCACCGTCATCGGGCATTATGAAGGCGTGAAAGGCGTGGAAATGCCATTCTCCGAATGGGCCTACAACAGAATGGGCATCGACGGGGGCGGAGCGGGAGCCACTAGCGGCGGTTACGACCATCTGGGCTACTCCGTGCTGATGAACACCCGCGACGGCATCGCCGCACCCGAATCCGTGCCCACGGAACTCACGCCCATCATCGAATACAACGGGACAACCGTGGCACAAAGCGACCTAGGCGGATTGAAAAACACCTTCAGGGTAGAATCCACCGAACCGTTGCCCGCAGGCACGGTCGTCACGTTCAAGCCGCAACTTCCCGAAGGAACCACCGACACGGGCAACTGGGAATGGAACACCGGCGAAACCACAAAGGACATCACCGTGGTGGCCGACCGCAGCGGCGTGTGGCGCGCCACTTACACGAACGAGAACGGCGTGAAAAGCGAACAGGTGTTCACCCTGGCCGTGGAAGGCGACTGCGAGGAAAGCGCAATAGAGGCATATCTCACCGTCAACGGCAAAAGAATGGCTGCCACATCCGCCAACGTGCTCTACGGCAGCGAAGTGACACTCGAAGTCAATGCCCGGATGGGATGGGGCACTTATGAATGGGAGAACGGCAGCACCGGCTCAATCCTCACCTTGCCCAACGTGACCACAAGCCGCGACATCTCGGCCATCTTCACCGGACAAGGCGGACGCAGGCAGAAAGCGACATTCCACCTCAACGTGCAGCTCATACGCCCCAACATCACCGTCGGGACCAAACGCTATGACGACACGCTGATGGTAGTGGTCAAGCCGGGCACAGACGTCACCCTGGGCTATACGCCCTCGGAATACCAGGAAGGCGGAACCACGGAGTGGAGTGACGGCTCCACGGCCGAAACACTCACGCTCACCGACATGCAGACCTCAGGAGACTACTCCGTGACCTATTCGGCAAACGGCAGCTCCACCACCCTCACCTACACGATATACGTGGAAGAAGAGGACTTCACCACCGTGCAGGCCGGGAACTACTACATCCGCCACACCGGATACGACACCTATCTGACCAACCAAGGCGAAGCGTCCAGCGTCGTGTTCGAAGCCCAAAACGAGGCACATCCGGAAACACAACAATGGTACCTGGAAAACGAACCGGGCAAAACAGCCTACAGCATCCAATCCTTGTCCGGCCAAAACTACCTGCAGGACGACGGCACGATGAGCACGAGAGACACCAAACGCTTCCGCTTCAAAGGCGCAGTGGGACGGAAAAACCTCGCCATGGTGGCCAGGACCAGCTATTGGAAGGTGGAAGCCGACGGCACCATCGACTTTGCCGGCACGGAAGACCCGAACGACTTCCCGTTTGAACTGATTCCAGTGGAAGGGTCGGGCATTTCGGACACAGGCACAGACGGAGCCACCGTAACCGAACAGGTTTACTACACGTTGGACGGCATCCGGCTCGACCGCCCGCGCAAAGGCATCAACATACGCCAGACCACGTATGACAACGGGCAAGTGAGAAGGGACAAAGTCATGATACGCTAAGAAACTGCGGGCACGGAAACAAAGAACGCCCCCGAAGAAAGCAATCCGCAACAAATCCGAAAGGATGCAAAAAAAGCCGCCCAAGCAGGCGGCAAATGAAATAAAAAAATTATATTTGCAGACCAAACGGAACGATGAAGAAATGGATGGCTTTTTTCGGGAGCGTTGTATTTACGTTGTGGCTCGCGGGCTGCAACGCGGAAAGCAATGTGAAAAAAGGAGATAAGTTTTATGCCATCGGCGAATATTTCGAAGCAGGTGCAGAGTACCGCAAGGCTTACATGCGCACCAAACCCAAGGAACGGGAGAAACGCGGGGAACGGGCATACAAGGCCGCCGACTGCTACCGCCGCATCAACTACACGGCACGTGCCATGGGCTCTTACCAAAACGCCGTGCGATACAACTACAAGGACAGCATCGTCTTTTTCTATCTGGCAGAAATGCAACGCAAGAACGGCGACTACAAGAAAGCCGCACAGAACTATGACATCTACCTCCAATACAAGCCGGACGACACGCTGGCCGTCAACGGCAAGTTGGCTTGCGCCATGGCACCAATATGGAAAAACCACCCCAACCGTTACATCGTGAAACGCGCCAACCTCTTCAACGGCAGGCGCTCGGACTACTGCCCCATGCTGGCTGGCGACGAAATGGAACAGCTCTACCTGACCACCACTCGCCCTCAGGCCACCGGCAACGACCTGAGCGGTATCACGGGCATCAAGGCGGGCGACATCTTCCTGGCCGAAAAAGACGAAAACGGAAAATGGCTGCAACCGGAACTCATCGAATCCGAAATCAACAGCGAATACGACGAAGGGGCTTGCGCCTTCTCGCCGGACGGCAAGACCATGTATTTCACCCGTTGCACCTACGACCCCGAATATCCGCGCTATGCGCAGATTTACACCTCGGAACGTTCGGATGCCGCGTGGAGCACCCCCCAATTGCTGGAAATCACGAAAGACACGCTCTCTTCGTTTGCCCATCCTACCATCTCGCCGGACGGGCAATGGCTCTATTTCGTGTCCGACATGCCGGGCGGACTGGGAGGGACGGACATCTGGCGCATCCAAATCGGGGAGCATGGCATGGGAGGAGTGGACAACCTGGGCGCACCCATCAACACGCCGGGCAACGAGATGTTCCCGTCGTTCCGCCCGAACGGTGAACTGTATTTCTCCTCCGACGGACATGTAGGTATGGGCGGGCTCGACCTGTTCCGCGCCACGCAAGACAGCACAGGCATATGGACAGTGGAAAACCTGCAATCGCCCATGAACTCACAGGGCGACGACTTCGGCATGACTTTCGAAGGACTCCATAACCGGGGCTACTTCAGCAGCAACCGGGGCGACGCACGGGGCTGGGACCATATTTATAGTTTCGAATATCCGGAAGTGCTCATCACCGTGAAAGGATGGGTCTATGAAAGGGATGGCTACGAACTTCCTGAAGCGTTGGTTTACATGGTGGGCAACGACGGGACAAACCTGAAGCTGAGCGTCAAGGGCGACGGGTCGTTCACACAGGAAATCTCCCCACACGTGGATTACGTGTTCTTGGGAACTTGCCAGGGATTTCTGAACCATAAAGAGCAACTGCGGGCCGACACGAGCAGCACGAGCAAGGAATACGTCCTCCAGTTCCCGCTAGCCTCGCTCACCCTGCCGGTGTTGGTGGACAACGTGTTTTATGCCTTCGACAGCGCGGAACTTACAGATTCTTCGACCCTCGCCTTGGATTCGCTCGTCACGCTCATGGAAGACAACCCGCACGTGACCATCGAGCTTAGCTCGCACTGCGACTACCGGGGAGCGGACGCCTACAACATCGCCTTGTCACAGCGGCGGGCTGAATCTGTCGTGAACTACCTCATCACACACGGGATAGCCCAAGACCGCCTGACTCCCATCGGTTATGGCGAAAGCCGTCCGAAAGTCGTCCGGAAACGGTTGACGGAACGCTACCCTTTCCTGCACGAAAACGACACACTCACGGAGGCTTTCATCAAAAAACTCCCTGAAGACCAGCAGGAAATCTGCAATGCGCTGAACCGTCGGACGGAATTCCGCGTCCTGCGCACCACCTACGGGCTGTATGACCCGGAAGAAGTGGCCCGTCTTGCCGCCGAGGCTGCTGCCGCAAAACAAGCGAAGGCAGACAGCATCGCACAGGCCGTGAAAGACAGCATCGCACAAGTCCAAAAGGACAGCATCGCACAAGTGCGCCAAAAAGCTGCCGCATTAAAAGCCGCACAGGACAGTCTGACCCGCAGCAAAGCCGCAAACGCACCTGGAAAAACGCCACAAACGGCACGACAAAGAACAACGGCCGGAAGACGGGATTCGGTGAACACCGCCACAAGACGCCCCAACAGGCCTGTGCGCCGCCAACCACGCACACAGCAGCCTGAGGCAAACAGGCAACAACCCGCCCGCAGCACGGCAAACTAAGAGCCTGTTTAAATTTTCCAATAAGGTGTGATATGTCTGGTCTCTTTTGAGTTTGTTTCCGGCCTGTTTCCCCGATTTTTATGCGTCAGATAGCCCGCTATCCTCCTTATAAAATCAGAAAAACATTCTCAGAAACAATTCTTAAAATAGACCAAAGCAAAATTTAAACAAACTCTAAGAATCCTTGTCTCTAAGAAACCGGCGAAAAAACAGCTCCTCCAAAAAAGGGGTCAGTCCGAAAACCCGGTTGTATTCCTTCTACCGTTTCCAATATTACGCGCACAATTTTGATAGCCTGAACAAG
>CALULT010000065.1 GCA_944321565.1 uncultured Paraprevotella sp.
CATTCGAGACGTTTTCAAAGAACATGACGTAATAAATTGGAATATAAGTTATGCCATCTTCCGTGTAAACCCTTTGCTCGTTGGACAGCACGTAAGCTCTTTTGATGTTATACTCGTTGATGGACAAGAATTTATCCAAAGCACTGTGGACGGTGTAATCCTTACCAGACTTGACTTCAAGCGGAATATTTGACAGGTTATCAGCATCGTCTATCAGAAAATCAACCTCTCCGCTCTTTTTGTTGTCGTAGTAATAAAGTTCATAGCCATGGGCTTTCAACTCTTGGGCAACAACGGTCTCATAAACAGAGCCGAGATTGATGCTTTTAATGTCTGACATCACAGCCTTGATGTTGTTTTTATAAAACAATCCAGACAAGATACCGACATCATTCAAATACAGCTTCAGCAAATTCTTACCACTGTTTTGCGACAACGGATATGATGGTTTGCTAATGGCTTTTACCTCAAGTGCCACACCAGAGGAAATAAGATACTCAAATTCATCAAGATAGTCATCTGTCCTTTTCCAGTTTTTATCTTCTATGTCCCTAATCACCACACGTTTCTTCTTGTTTTCGAGATTGGACGGTATCATGTCAAATATGCGTCGTATCTTCAACTTCCTGTTATGTTCTTCTTCATACTTTGAGGCATCTATTCCGTATAAGTCATGAACTTCACGCTGGATTGACCTGAACTCGACAATGTTCCGGGTCTCGACAAACGTTTCAACAGCCTTTGGCAGGCCGCCCACTAAAATATATTTCTTAAAAAGGTCCTGCATTTTTGAATGCATTGCATCAGACAACGCCTCTTGTTTGTTGAAACTGTCCCTCATCTTTCCAATGGCCACTTCTCCCACCCCGTTGGCATACAGGAATTCCTCGAAGTCCATCGGATACATGTGTTCTATATCCAAACTTCCAACAGGCACCGACTGTGTGTTTTTCAATGCAACGCCAAGCAATGAACCGCTGGCAATGTAAGTGAACCGGCCTTCCTTCATCAGGAATTTCACAAGGGTGAGAAGATGGTCGTATGCTTGTATCTCGTCAATGAACACAAGCGTGGTGGCCTTGTCCTTTATCTTTTCTCCCGCCACAACACTCAATGCCAGATAGAAATCATCCGTTGTCTTGGCTTCTGCAAAAATCCTGTCCCCCAACTTGTCTTCTTCCATGTTTATTTCAATATAGTTGGCGAACATCTTTTGCCCCACCCATCGGATAATATATGATTTCCCTATCTGTCTGGCTCCGTCTATCAGCAGCATCCTGTCCGAGCCTGAAGAGAGATATTCCTCAATGCGCTTCGTTATCTTTCGGTATAACATTATAATGTCTCATTGTTTCCTGCAAATATAATGCTTTTTAATGGAGAAGTGCGTTTTCTTATAAAATATTTGCCGGGATAGGTGCATTTTCCGGCGAATACAGGGGGCTGACACCTGCGTTATTCTCTTTCCATTGATTTTTGCATCTGTCGCAATGTTTCATAGATAATGCTAAATGTGTTCCACTTACCACTTTTCAAGGCGGTAACATACCACCTTATTTATATGCTTGCAAATAATAAAACAAATTCAGAGAAACCTTAATCTGCATCAAGCTAAATACAATAACGGACAAAAATAAAAAAAGGACAGCCCATTAAAGGCCATCCTCTTCCTTGATTGTTATTCAGCCACTTCCTTTCCATCCTCATACCGATGGACATTCAAGCATTCTGTTGTCATCAGCCTGATAAGCCGCAACAAGCCGTTCAACCTCCTTATAAATGATTGTACCCTTCTTGAAATTCCCCGTTCTAGTCATTTCTTCGGGCTTTATGAACAAACTCGTAGATAGCCTTTTCACCTTGCGGCTGAGTGTGAAACGGAGCTTGATATTATACGTTCCGTCAACTTTTCGCTCTCCTGCCTTGATTTCAGGTTTGATTGTCAGCATCTTGAGTGCCATTTTAATTAGTCAACAATCAGTCAACAAATAACACTAAACCTTCATGAAAACGGCTTTCCAAACATCGGCCGGGCTTCGGAAAGGGGCAAAAAGAAAAGTGCCAACCGCATGACGTTCATACAATTAGCACTTTCATCTCTCGTGACCCCGGAGGGATTCTAACCCTCGACCTTCAGAACCGGAATCTGACGCTCTATACAGCTAAGCTACGGAGCCGTTGAAAAACGATGCAAATGTAGGAAAAAAAATGGAGATAAACAAACGTATTCCACAAAATAAATTGCGCCCAATCTTATCACATAGTCACAAAAAACGCGAAAATCACATCTTAAGACAATAAAAAACACTATCTTTGCACTACAATTTGAAGCAAACAAGAAAAGACATATCGCAATGAGTAAATTAATCAAGCCCGAAGGCTACCATGCAGTGCTTGACCTGCAGCAGACTGAAATAGCCATAAAAAAAATAAAGGACTTCTTTCTGAGCAGCATCTCATCCGAATTGCGCCTGAGACGCGTCACCGCCCCTCTTTTTGTACTGAAAGGATTAGGAATGAACGATGACTTGAACGGAGTGGAACGTCCCGTCACATTTCCTATCAAAGACATGAACGAAGCACAGGCTGAAGTGGTACATTCATTGGCCAAATGGAAACGGGTGACATTGGCCGAGTACCAGGTGGAACCGGGATATGGCATCATCACAGACATGAATGCCATCCGTGCCGACGAAGAAATGGACAACCTTCATTCTCTTTATGTGGACCAATGGGATTGGGAGCGCGTCATGCCCGAGAACAACCGAAACACGGAATACCTAAAAAAAATTGTTACACGGATTTATAATGCAATCTTACGCACAGAATTCTTCATCTGCGAGACATACCCACAGCTCAAAGCCTTCCTCCCCGAAGACGTACATTTCATCCATGCCGAGGAACTACGGCAACGTTACCCCAACCTCACCCCCAAAGAACGAGAGGATGCTATCTGCCGGGAATATGGCGCGGTATTTATCATTGGCATTGGTTGCAAACTAGGCGATGGCAAGGAGCACGACCTCCGCGCACCAGACTATGACGACTATTCCACCGTGGACAAGTACACAGGGCAGCCCGGACTTAATGGCGACTTGTTGATTTGGTATCCACTCCTTAACCGCTCCATAGAATTATCATCCATGGGCATCCGGGTGAACCGCGAAGCTTTGTTATGCCAGCTAAAGTCCAGTGGAAAAGAAGACCGGGAAAACCTCTATTTCCACCGCCGCCTGCTAGAAGGCACTCTCCCCCAATCCATCGGCGGAGGCATCGGGCAAAGCCGCCTGTGCATGGTGTTGCTACACAAAGCCCATGTAGGAGAAACACAATCCAGCATTTGGCCCGAGGAAATGCGGCGTGAATGCAAGGAAAATGGGATTCCACTCATTTAATGGGCACCCCACAAACGGATTTGGCAACATTTGCAATAACAAGGAACGAACAAGACATCGTTTGGTTGGGGAAATATACCCCCTCCCTGCCCCCCCCAAGAAACTAAAAAAAAGGAAGAGTAGCCGGAACAACTTACTCCTTATGACATGGAAACGTGCCAACTTTCGTCACAAGGAATAGTTGCGGTTATTTTTCTTTTTTTATCACCATCTGGGCAAATCCAATTTTACGATTGCTCCCAAATCATGGGGGCAGTCCGGAAAGTCGGTTGCGAGAAACGATGCAGGGAACTTCATCCCCCAAGTCATATAACTGACTTCCATGCACGATTATAAATCGTACAGCGTGACGATTTATAATCGTACAGGCGGACGATTTATAATCGTACAACCAAGTAAGCTATATGACTTGGTTTTCCCAATAATAAGACATACCGATGCAAGCGGCTTTCCGGACTGGCCCAAGTTATGCTTCCTACGAGCAAAGGGCACCCGAAAACCCTGAATAAAGTGTAAAAGCAACGTCTATTAGAGATGTTTGTGGACGGAAGACGGATTTTATTCGTTCCTTTGAGGCAAACCAATGAAAGGAGAATTTATGTTACCAGACGAAAGAACCATCAAATCACGCAGTATGAACGTATATAAGACTTTGGCCCGCCTGTGGCGTTGCACCTTTGCCGAACTGCAGGCGCAATGCAAGGTCGGCACCACGGAACTGTGCCTGAGCATTGCCCGCTTATTGCAGGAAAATAAAATCAGGCAGGAACGCAAGGCCGGCGAAGTGTATTACATGCTTGCATAATGAATCGAGTAAGAGGTAAATACTAATATACTAATCATAGGCATTTATCTCCTACTTTCGTATTTACCGACCTCTCACACCACCGTACGTGCCGTTCGGCATACGGCGGTTTCGAGTTTTCTCATCTTACGATGTGTGGCAAGTTGTTTTCAGCTATACCTTTGAGTAACGTCACTTCTATCCTATTGTCGGATTCCGTCCTATCGTTTGAATAGAGAGTTCCTTTCGGACATCTGACTACAAAAGACTTGCAGGGTAGCAGTCATTTACTTTTGCACTGCTCGATTCTGTCCTTCCCCGTAGGCACACGTGCCTTAGGTACTATGGCATCTGCAGACTTCTCACGGTAAGCTTTACTCCGTACTTTTCGTAAGACATTCTGTACGTCCGTGAGACCTCCTCGAATAAGAGCGTTGTCTTTCAATCTTATACCTGCTTCATTTACACCCTACCATTCCGAATAGCTATGGAACTTTGATTTGTGATGTAATCTTATCCATGGTTAAATGCCTTGTATGAAGTTTCTGTTCGTCAGGTCAGATATTTGCCGACGGCTTCCTTCAGATTTCACCTCGCGGTGAACACCCTTGCCTTGGGCTATGTAATTCCCGCTATTTGGGCTTACTCGGGACTTGCACCCGTTAGACAACACTCATGTCGAGCGTACATTAAAAAAATAAGGGAAAATACTTTTCCCTTATTTTTATTTGATGCTTTGTCTGACTTACTTGTTCAGAGCCAAAGCCACATTCACGGCGCAAGCCACGCTGCAGCCTACCATCGGGTTGTTACCCATGCCCAGGAAGCCCATCATTTCCACGTGAGCGGGAACTGAAGAAGAACCTGCGAACTGGGCATCGGAGTGCATGCGGCCCATCGTGTCGGTCATACCGTAGGAAGCAGGACCGGCGGCCATGTTGTCTGGATGCAAGGTACGGCCAGTACCGCCACCGGAAGCCACCGAGAAGTAGGGCTTGCCGGCCAAAGTGCGTTCCTTCTTGTACGTGCCGGCTACCGGGTGCTGGAAGCGGGTCGGGTTGGTGGAGTTACCGGTGATGGACACGTCCACGTTCTCCTTCCACAGGATGGCCACGCCTTCGCGCACATCGTCCGCACCGTAGCATTTCACCTTGGCACGCGGACCGTCGGAGTACGGAGTCTCCTTCACAACCTTCAGTTCGCCCGTGAAATAGTCGAACTTCGTCTGCACGTAAGTGAAACCGTTGATACGGGAGATGATCATGGCAGCGTCCTTGCCCAGACCGTCCAGGATGCAACGCAAGGGGTTCTTGCGCACCTTGTTGGCCATTTCGGCAATCTTGATGGCACCTTCGGCGGCGGCGAAAGACTCGTGGCCGGCCAGGAAGGCGAAGCACTGGGTCTCCTCGCGGAGCAGACGAGCAGCCAGGTTACCGTGGCCGATACCCACCTTACGGTCGTCAGCCACAGAGCCGGGGATGCAGAATGCCTGCAGGCCGATACCGATGGCCTCGGCAGCGTCGGCGGCGTTCTTGCAGCCCTTCTTGATGGCGATGGCGGAACCTACCACGTAAGCCCACTTGGCATTCTCGAAGCAGATCATCTGCGTGTCTTCGCAAGTCTTGTAAGGATCCAAACCGGCCTCTTCACAGATTCTGTTGGCCTCTTCGATATCTTTGATGCCGTTTTCGTTCAAAGCAGCCAAAATCTGCTTCATGCGACGGTCTTGACTTTCAAACTTCACTTCTCTTATCATAGTCTGGTTCCTCCTTATTATTCTTTACGTGGGTCAATAGCTTTAACAATTCCCTGCTCCGGTTTCGTACGGCCGTACGTGCCCGTAACAGACTTCAAGGCCTCGTCGGCCGGAACGCCCTTCTTCACTGCCTCCATGAACTTACCCATGTGCACGAATTCATAACCGCAAACCTGGTCATCCTTGTCGAGGAACATCTTGGTGATGTAGCCTTCCGTCAGTTCCAAGTAGCGTGTGCCTTTGGCCAAAGTACCGTACAGCGTACCAGTCTGGCTGCGCAAGCCCTTGCCCAAGTCTTCCAGTCCGGCACCAATCATCAGACCGCCCTCGGAGAAAGCGGACTGCGTGCGACCATAGACAATTTGGAGGAACAGTTCGCGCATGGCCGTGTTGATGGCATCGCAAACCAAGTCGGTGTTCAGGGCTTCCAGGATGGTCTTGCCCGGCAAGATTTCAGAGGCCATGGCGGCAGAGTGGGTCATGCCCGAGCAGCCGATAGTCTCTACCAAGCATTCCTGGATGACACCTTCTTTCACATTCAACGTCAGTTTGCAAGCACCCTGCTGGGGAGCGCACCAACCGATACCGTGAGTCAAACCTGAGATATCTTTAATCTCTTTTGCCTGCACCCATTTGCCTTCTTCCGGTATGGGAGCCGGTCCGTGGTTCGGGCCTTTGGCCACGCAACACATGTTTTCTACTTCGTGTGAATAAACCATAATTAATTTAATTTATTATAGGTAATGCAATATCCGTATCCACTTTTCCAAATGCAAAGATAATCATTATTTGGTACTTTTTCAGGCCTAGGCTTCAACTTTTTGGAGCACGTTTGTACTTTTTATCACTTAAATAGAATGTTACGAATACCCGCAAACGCTAAAGCCGTTTTATCACCTGGAAAATCTGCACCTTCTCCCTAACCCCAAGAAACATCATTTACCATTCCGGAAACAAGCACTCCAAAAAGAACGCAGCAGAGACGATACGGCACGTCCCTACTGCGCATTAAAACAAACTACTATCAGACTATCATTCCCTCACTGAAACGTTCAATGGAACTTCCAACCGATGGAGATAACGTCCTAATAAAGTTTTCCACACAGAAAAATCGGGCACATCGTATTTGCTCCATGCCGAACCGAAATAATACACAAAAGGACGCCCCGGCTCATAGTCACAAAATCCGGCCACATGGCCAATCCCCCCAGCCGTTTCCTGCGCCATCGGCACATACTTGACCGATTCCAAACCTTCCGGGAACAAGCAAGCAATATACGTCTGTCCGTTCATGGCCTCGGGATGGTCCATCGGGTCGGCATATGCCACATATGCCTTCTTCTTGTCCAAGACGTATGAATCGGGTGAAGCTTTGTGCACCACGATGCCGGCCGCCACCCTGCGCGGACGGGACAGGCCCTCATAGGTCACCTCGCACCGATTCAGATGCGTCCCCTTGTCTAGCGTAATGACGCGTTTCTCCACCACATCTTCCTGTCCCACTTTTGCCGGACCGAAAGTCAAACGCACCGAGAAACGCAACGGGCCGTTATCCAAGACTTCGGCCTGCTTGTAACACAAAGGATAGACGAAATGTCCGTCATCGCCCACCAACGCAGATACGCCCGCACCCAACGTTGCGCCCACGGTGTAGGCGTCCATTCCAAAGCCATGGTCGCGATGATAGGTCAACGTACGGTGCAGGGAATCGCATTCGTTGCCCCGTCCGGCTTTGCGCAACTTGTCCTGCAAACCGTATGAGGTCAGTTCACTATGGTAGAAAGTCTCCAACATGGGCATCGGCACGTTCTTGTTAAACACGTCATAGCCATAAATGTGTTGTCCGCTGTTTTGTATCGCGGGACCGTATGCACGCCAGCCGTTACGGTCATTTTCCCAAGCCAAGTCATCTTCACGCGAAGGAAACACACGCCCCCAAGCCGTAAAACGGAAATCAGAAGGAATCCCTTTGGCAAAAGTCAATGTCGTGGAAGAATTTGGGCGCACAAAAGCCTGTATCAATATTTTGCCATCATACGTAAGTTGATAAGGTACTTCCGTATGGTCACCATCACGCACAACAAGCTGCCGGCCTCCGCAAATTCCCAACTTGGTGAACATCGTTTGCGCATCAAGTTCCACAACGTCATTACGCTCCTCGTCCATGGAATTGGAAATCTTTACCTCCACGGTGCGCACATCCCTTCCTGCCGCACTGCCGTCCAAATAGCGTACTCGTTCACAGGCCGCCAAGAGCCATGCGCCTGTACCAAAAGGTGCCTGCGAACGCGCATCCACTTTGCGCGTAGGATCGGGCTTCTCACCAATGGGCTGTACGTAGCCGATGCTCCCATCGGACTGTAAAGCCACCTTTTCCAAGTAGTTCCAAGCCTTCTCAATGACCGGGGCAAACTCAGAAGCCTCCAAGTAACCGTGGTTCACCCCCCACATCAAGCCATAAGCAAAGAATGCCGTGCCGCTGGTTTCAGGTCCCGGAGCATCTTCCTCGCAGAGCATACTGCGGCTCCAATAACCCTCCGGACGCTGGCAGCCAGCCACACCATGAGCCAAATCCTTGAAGCGTTTCACGAAAAAATCACGATGCGTGTAATCTTTGGGCATGTCGGCCAGCACCTTGGCCAGCCCGGCCAGCACCCATCCGTCGCCCCGCGCCCAAAAGCTCTTGCCCCCAGAAGCGGTCTTCACTTTCGGGTAAATGTATTTGGCATCACGGTAATAGAGTTGCTCCTCGGGGTCATACATCAGGCTGTCGCTCCACAGGAAGTTCTCATACATGCGGTCAAGAAACATCCGGTCGCCCGTCAGCTTGTACATTTTCGACATCACAGGCATAGCCATGTATAACGCATCGGCCCACCACCAAAACTTATTCTCTTCCAAGTGGCAGGCGTAAGTCATCACCTCCTTCGCCCGCGCCACCTTGTAGTCGGCCGGATTCAGATGAAACATGTCAATGTAGGTCTGGAAACAAATCTGCCAATCTCCAAAAAGCACGAAATCCTGTCCTTCGCCGTATGTAGCATACTTCCAATTCCGCTTGTCGTCACTGTTTGCCCCGCGCCAACGGTTATGCTCACACCAGCGGTTGCTATATTCATAATAAGTGTTCTTCCCCGTCAGGCGATAAGCCTCCATGTTGCCGGTATAATAAGCAGCGTTATCCCAAAAAGCGCGCACCTCTGGCGAATTATTCGCCTGCCAAAAGTCGTTCACTTTCTCAATGAGTTTCAAGACGTCAGCCGAAGATGTCACCTGGCCGTGTACTGGCAATAAAAAAGCCACACATAACCCTGCGAGCCAAAAGCGCAACTGTCCGAATGCAAGATGTTTCATAGGTGTTATTTTCATGATTGTTCCTTGTTAATGTGATTTATGCTACAAAAATAATGCAAACTGGTAGCAATACAAAACAAATTCATTTGTTTTTATTGCCGAGGTGCAACTTATTTTACCTGGAGAAAAACATTGTCCTCTGCCAAGCGCCCTTGAAAAGCACCCCGTTCGCGCATACGCTTTTTCAGCCGTTCCACAAGCTCTTGGTGCTTCAATCCCCAACGTGGCGCTATCAACATTCGTCCGGGCGATTGGGACACGAAACGCTCCAACGCAATCCCTGGGCGCAAACGCTCCACATAGTCAACAACCAAATCAATGTATTCGGCCACCGAAGGAAAGTGGAAATGTTCCGGACAGGACATCCATTCCCGAGCCATGACCGTTCCACGAACCAGCTGAAGCTGGTGGATTTTCAACACATCCAAAGGCAAGCGTGACAAAGAAGATGCCTGTCGGAGCAACTCCCCGCGTGATTCACCAGGTAATCCTAAAATGACATGGGCACCCACCCAAATGCCGGCTTCCGACGTACGGAAAACCGCGTCCACGGCATCAGCCACCGTATGCCCCCTGTTGATACGCAAAAGTGTGTCGTCATTCAAGCTCTCCAACCCAAATTCCACCATCAAGAACGTCCGCCGGGACAAACCTTGCAAAGCCTCCAACAAACCTTGCGGCATACAATCTGGACGGGTTCCAATGACCACACCCACAACATCACGAACAGCCAACGCATCCTCGTACATCTCCATCAGCGCATCCACTTCACCATAGGTATTCGTATAAGCCTGGAAATAGGCGAGAAATTTCATACCTGAATACTTTCTGGCAAAAAACGCCTTCCCTGCCTCCAACTGCTCCGTCACTGAAGCCCCCGTCTGGCAATATGAAGGATTGAACGCCATGTTATCACAA
The DNA here is from genome assembly GCA_944321565.1 of uncultured Paraprevotella sp. Lineage (GTDB taxonomy): Bacteria > Bacteroidota > Bacteroidia > Bacteroidales > Bacteroidaceae > Paraprevotella. Next base: position 10,208 of record CALULT010000065.1, read on the forward strand.
TATGTACATCCGCCCCGCCCTTTCGCTCCGTCACGATTCGGACAGGTGAACCCCGCGTCCAACATAAGCTTCTGCACTTTGAAAGGAAACCTGCTGCGCAGGAAATCACCAAAGTCCGTATATAAATAAGGAGTAATCATAGCAACGACTATTTTCCATAATCTACCAAAACAGGCAGAAGCCTTTCTCCCTTATGCAAGAGAAAAGCTTCCGCCTGTTTCATATTGTCTCTAACAGCTTTTAAAACTCCGCATTCTTCGGCGTACGCGGAAAAGGAATCACGTCGCGAATGTTCTGCATACCAGTAACGAACAAAATCAACCGCTCGAAACCCAAACCAAATCCGCTATGCGGACAAGTACCGAAACGACGCGTGTCCAAGTACCACCACATATCCTTCATCGGAATGTGGAGTTCTTCAATACGTGCCATCAGTTTGTCATAGCTCTCTTCACGCTCGGAGCCGCCGATAATCTCACCAATTTGGGGGAACAACACATCCATGGCGCGCACAGTCTTCCCATCATCGTTCATTTTCATGTAGAAGGCTTTGATTTCCTTCGGATAATCGGTCAGAATCACTGGCCGTTTGAAATGTTGTTCCACGAGGAAACGTTCATGCTCGCTGGCCAAATCGGCACCCCAATATATGGGGAATTCGAACTTGTGGCCGTCCTTCACTGCCTGCTCCAGAATATTAATGCCTTCCGTGTAAGACAAACGCACGAAATTGTTCTCCACCACGAACTTCAACCGCTCCAACAACGTCGGGTCGATCATCTTGTTCAGGAACGCCAAATCGTCCTGGCAATGTTCCAAAGCCCAACGGACACAGTACTTGATGAAGTCCTCGGCCAAGTCCATGTTGTCGTTGATATCGTTGAAAGCCACTTCCGGTTCTATCATCCAAAATTCGGCCAAATGACGCGGCGTGTTGGAGTTCTCCGCACGAAACGTCGGGCCAAACGTATAAATAGCACCCAACGCCGTGGCTCCCAGCTCGCCTTCCAACTGCCCGGAAACGGTCAGCGAGGTGGTTTTGCCGAAGAAATCGTCCGAATAGTCAATCTTCCCGTCGGCATCCTTCTTCAAGTCATACAAATTCTTCGTTGTTACTTGGAACATCTGCCCTGCCCCCTCACAATCGCTCGCAGTGATAATCGGCGTGTGGAAATAATAGAAGCCATGCTCATGGAAATAACGGTGGATGGCCATCGCCATGTGGTGACGAATACGGAATACCGCCCCAAACGTGTTGGTACGCAAGCGCATGTGAGCATGCGTACGCATATATTCCATGCTCTGCCCCTTCTTCTGCATCGGATAATCCGCACCACACGTGCCCAACACCACAATTTCTTGCGCCTGCACTTCCACGGCTTGTCCCACACCGGGGCTTTTCACCAAATCACCCGTCACGCTCAAGCAAGTGCCAGTCGTAATTTGTTTCATCAAGTCGTCGTCAAACTTCTCCGCGTCGGCCACGACTTGCACGTTATGGATGGTTGAACCGTCGTTCAGCGCAATGAAATGTACGGACTTGCTCGTCCGGTGAGTACGCACCCACCCTTTTACACAGACCGCCGCGCCGAAATCCTCGCGCTTCAACACATCTATGATTTTCGTTCTTCCAATAGTTTCCATTTTCCTTAGATTATAACCTCTTGTTAAAACGCACCCATGCGCAACATGTTGACTTCCTGTTCAGTCAGGAAACGCCAGTCGCCACGGCGCAAGTTCTTCTTCGTCAATCCGGCAAACATCACCCGGTCAAGCTTCAGCACCCGGTAACCCAAAGCCTCGAATATCCGACGTACGATACGGTTACGTCCCGAATGAATTTCAATGCCGACCTGCTTCTTGTCGGTAGGATGGGCATATTCAATGGCGTCTGCCTTGATTTCCCCATCTTCGAGCGTAATGCCTTCTGCAATCTGATGCATGTCGGCCGCCGTCACATTCTTGTCAAGGAACACATGGTAAATCTTCTTTTTCAAATATTGCGGATGTGTCAGTTTGGAAGCCAATTCACCATCATTAGTAAACAACAACACACCCGTGGTGTTACGGTCAAGCCGCCCTACAGGATAGATACGCTCGCGGCAAGCATCCTTCACCAAGTCCATCACCGTCTTGCGGTTTTGCGGGTCATCGCTCGTTGTCACGTAATCCTTAGGTTTATTCAACAACACATACACCTTGCGCTCGATGTTCACGGGCTGGTCATGGAACTTCACCTCGTCACTACGCTTTACCTTCGTTCCCAATTCCGTCACAACCTGCCCATTCACGCTCACGACACCAGCCGTAATATATTCATCGGCTTCGCGACGGGAACAAATCCCGGCATTAGCCAAATATTTGTTCAAGCGGATTGGCGCATCCGGATCCACGTTGAGTTCCTTGTATTCAATCTGCTTCTTATGACTATATTTTGCATTGGGGTCGTAGCCCGGACGGCGCTGCTGCGGACGTCCGCCAAAACGGTTATTACCATACCCCCCTTGTTGTGGACGACGATAACCACCTCCTGCGTTATTCGGCCTGAAACCACCGGCGCGATTGCCATAACCGCCTTCACGGTTGTAGCCACCTTCACGGTTTCCGTATGCATTATCACGATTATAGCCACGGTTGTTATAGCCACCCTCACGCCGATAGCCACCGGCACCTTGGCGATAGCCACCTTCACGGTTATAACCGCCTTCGCGACCTTCGTAACCGCCTTCACGGCCATAACCACCACGATTGTAATCCTGACGTGGCGGATAAGAACGATAAGGCCGTTCATTGCCACCGTATGTACGTTCTTCACGGTTATAAGAGGGACGATAGGAACGCCCTTCCTGCGTCCCGTTAGACCCGTTTGCCGTATAAGCCCGCTGTGCGCGTTGAATACGCGGACGCGGAATGCGCGGACGACCGGTGTTTTCACCGCCGTTGCTGTTCTCACTGCTGAATGGCTTGTAACCCTCGCGGTCACCTTCAGTCCTTTCGGACGCCTGATTATCCTGCCATTTTTCGTCTTCCATACTCTTTTCCTTTCTCTATACTTAACTTAATAATAATTAAACAAGGAGAGCCTTCCGCCCTCGCGGGCGGGCATCATCTCCGATTCACTCGTTCAAATTCCCGTATATGAATGGGGCGTGATGGCATACAGTTCCTTTTTCACTGCTTCGCTGACCTCCAACCCCTCGATAAAATCCCTTATGGCTTCCTTTGTGATGGCCTTGTTGGTACGCGTCAACGCCTTCAACGCCTCGTAAGGATGCGGATAGGCCTCACGCCGCAATATTGTTTGGATGGCCTCGGCCACCACAGCCCAGCAATTGTCTAAATCTGCGTTGATAGCCTCTTGGTTCAACAACAATTTGCGCAAGCCTTTCAGAGTGCTTTGGATGGCAATGACGGCATGCCCCATAGGCACACCCACGTTGCGCAACACCGTGGAATCCGTCAAATCACGTTGCAGGCGCGACACCGGCAACTTCATGCTCAGATGAGTCAGGATGGCATTGGACAGCCCCAAGTTGCCTTCCGAGTTTTCGAAATCAATCGGGTTTACTTTATGCGGCATGGCGCTGGATCCAACTTCACCCGCCTTGATTTTCTGTTTGAAATATTCCATGGACACATATTGCCAAAAATCACGGTCCAAATCTATCAGAATCGTGTTGATGCGCTTCATGGCATCAAACACTGCCCCAAGATTGTCGTAATTTGAAATCTGGGTCGTATATTCCTCACGTTCCAAGCCAAGCTTCTCTGCCACGAAACGATTGCCAAAAGCCCGCCAGTCATAATCGGGATAGGCCACATGATGGGCATTGAAGTTACCCGTTGCCCCGCCGAATTTCGCCGTAATAGGACATGCCTTCAACATAGCCAGTTGCCGTTCCAAGCGATAGACAAAGACCAACACTTCCTTCCCCAAACGGGTAGGCGAAGCCGGCTGGCCATGTGTCTTGGCTAACATGGGCACGTCTTTCCAGTCCTCTGCATATGTCCTCAGCTGCGCAATAAGCTCCTCCAACTGGGGATAATAGCATTCATTCAATGCATCCTTGATAGACAAGGGCACCGATGTATTATTGATGTCCTGCGAAGTTAAACCGAAATGGATGAACTCCTTATAAGCCTCCAGTCCACCGATTTTGTCAAATTGTTCTTTGATAAAATATTCCACCGCTTTCACGTCGTGGTTTGTCACCGATTCTATCTCTTTCACACGACGGGCATCGGCTTCGGAGAATCCGAGATAAATATCGCGCAAACGCCCGAACAAGCCATGGTCAAAGCCTGCCAATTGCGGCAAAGGCAACTCACACAATGTGATGAAATACTCGATTTCCACGCGTACCCGATAACGGATGAGCGCATATTCTGAAAAATAAGAAGCCAAAGGCTCCGTCTTACCCCTGTAACGACCGTCAATCGGGGAGATGGCCGTCAACAAATCCAATTCCATACAAAACATTCGTATTATTCAGACTGCAAAAATAAGGTATTTTATTGGTTTACCTAAGCAATTCCCTCAAAAAATATCGAAAAAAACACGCGCATGAATAAAAAAACAAAAAGACACCCAACGGATGCCTTCCACTTTTCCGTGGGCGCTGAGGGATTCGAACCCCCGACCCTCTGCTTGTAAGGCAGACGCTCTGAACCAGCTGAGCTAAGCGCCC
>CALULT010000066.1 GCA_944321565.1 uncultured Paraprevotella sp.
TTATCGGATGTTCGACACGGCCGCTTCTTATTTCAACGAGGAGCAAGTGGGCAATGCCATCCGGCAGAGCGGCATCAGGCGCGAGGATTTTTTCATCACCACCAAACTGTGGGTGCAGGACTATGAACAGGAGGATGCGCTCCGTGCTTTCGACAAGTCATTGAAGTTGCTCGGGCTGGATTACATCGACCTCTACCTGCTGCATAAACCTTACGGCAACTATTATGCCGCATGGAGAGTCTGCGAACGGCTTTATAAAGAAGGCAGAATCCGCGCCATCGGCGTGACGAGCTTCTCCAATGAACGCCTGCAAGACCTTTTCCTGCACAATGAGGTGAAGCCTGCCGTCAATCAGTTGGAAACCCACCCGTTCTTCCAGCAGCAAGTCGCCAATAAATTCTTGCAATGCGAAGGTATACAACATGAAGCTTGGGCACCTTTTGCTGAAGGGAAGAATGACATTTGGAACAATCCCGTGCTGAAAACCATTGCCGAAAAGCATGGAAAGACTATCGGTCAGGTTGTCCTTCGCTGGCTGAATCAGCGCAATGTGGTGGTCATTCCCAAGACGGTGCGCAAGGAACGGATGATTGAGAACTTCAACACCCTTGACTTTACGCTTACGGAAAAAGAGATGGATGCCATCGCCACGCTTGAAACCGGGAAAAGCCCGATTTATGACGATATGGACTTAGCAACGGTGAAATATATAGGGACACACCGAATTCATGATTAATAAAAATAGCTATGAACAAGACAATCACTTTGAACAACGGCATTGAAATGCCAGTAATGGGGTATGGTGTTTGGCAAATCGCCCCTGAAAAATGCGAACACTATGTTTCAGAAGCCCTAAAAGCCGGTTACCGTTTGATTGATACGGCGCAAGCTTATTATAACGAAGAAGGCGTGGGCGCGGCCATTTCCAACTCAGGCATCCCGCGTTCGGAAATATTCATCACCACGAAAGTATGGATTTCCAATGCCGGAGATGAAAAGGCTGCCATCAGCATTGACGAATCGCTCCGCAAACTGCGGACGGACTACATCGACCTGTTGCTCATCCATCAACCTTTCGGGGATTATTACGGAACCTACCGGGCTATGGAGAAAGCATACGAAGCCGGAAAAGTACGTGCCATAGGATTGAGCAATTTCTATGATGCCAGATTCGTGGACTTGGCTGAAAACATGGATATTAAGCCGGCTGTGGTGCAACTGGAAACACACGTGTTCTCGCAACAGGTGAAAATGCGTCATCTGGCAGAAAAATACGGAACACGCATCATGGCTTGGAGCCCGTTGGCACGTGGCATGAACGGCCTTTTTACGAATGAGACATTGAAATCCATTGGAGAGAAATATGGTAAGGACAACGCGCAAGTGTGTCTGAAATTCCTGACGGACGAGGGCATCATTGTACTTCCCCAATCAACGCGTACGGAACGCATGGCCAGCAATCTTGCCATCGATGACTTCTGTTTGAGCGAGACGGACAAGGAACTTATCCGCAAGATGGATACCGGAAAGGCGCTTGCGGCGGACTTCAATGACCCGGAGCTGGCCGAGTATCTTCTTGCGTACGACAAAAATTTTAACCCTCAAAATAAATGAAGACAAGGAAACTTGGAAATTTGGAAGTGTCCGCAGTCGGTCTTGGCTGCATGGGCTTCACACACGGCTATGGAGCATGTCCAAGCGAACAAGAATCCATCCGATTAATACGAAAAGCCTATGAGGAAGGCTGTACGTTTTTTGACACTGCTGAAATATATAGCTGTTATAAGAATGAGGAACTGGTGGGAAAGGCGTTAAAGCCGTTTCGCCAACAAGTGATAATCTCCACCAAATTCACTCCCGTGACACTGCCCGGGCAAGAAAGGCCTGAAGGCAAGCTTTCCCGGAACGGTATTCGGCAGGCAGTTGAAGGATCTTTACGGCGGCTGCAAACCGACTACATCGACTTATATACAGAACATCGTGTTCCCAAAGAAAGCGACCCTGCCGAAGTCGCTTATTGGATGGGTGAGTTGATAAAGGAAGGCAAGATACGTGGTTGGGGACAGTCGGAACCAACGCTTGGACAACTGAAAGCTGCACAGGCCATCACCCCTGTCACAGCCGTACAAAGCGAATACTCCATCATGGAACGGAAATGGGAAGCGGACGTGATTCCTTTCTGCCGGGAGAACGGCATCGGTTTCGTTGCCTATTCACCGATGGCTGGCGGTTTCTTGAGTGGGAAGTACCATCATGCGACTTTCAAGGGAGACGATGTGCGGCGTGTAATCACACGCTACACGGAAGAGAATATGCAGGCCAATAGGGTGTTGCTCGAACTTATCAACCGCTATGCCGAAGCGAAACATTGCACTGCCGCACAGATTTCGTTGGCTTGGGTGATGCACTCGGAACATATCGTTCCTATACCGGGTATGCGTAGCGATGCACGAATACTTGAAAATCTTGGAGCGGCGGAAGTGCCCCTTACCCATGCCGAATATGCCGCAATGAATGAAGCGTTGAGCCATATCACCATACACGGCAACCGGACGGATGAGGACATAGCCAAACTGGGGACTATCGAAGGAAAGCAACAGAACACATAAATCCTATCCGTCGCTTGTCAGTCATCTGCAGTTTGCCCGTAAAAAACGGCGTGACATGGATTGAAATACCGGAAATACCCACTCATGTCGCCTTTTATGCCGGATGGCCTAACGCATGGGCGGTTTTCCGTATGGCAAAGGATGTGTGAACCGAATACCGGATAAACCATGTAGGAAAACTGTCCTTCTACAAACGGTGTTGCGAAAAAGTCTTAGGCTTTTTAGCTGCACCGTTTTTAAGCCATAAATGTTCATTCTTCCAGCATTTGCAAAATCCCATTGCTGCAATATCTAACGACGGGAAAAAGAGCTAGCAAATCGACATTTTTTTCGTTGAAGTTGTCATTTGGAGAAACGGACGTAAGGAAGTATCTGATTATACATAAGCGGTAAATTATGCTTCACTAAATTGTAATGTATATACTTTACACAATAAACCGACAAGAGCCGCCTAGACAGTTGTCCAAACGGCTCTCCTGTTATTTATGCCTGATACAAAATCCTATTTTTTCGCCAAACGGCTTCTCCATAGTTCCGTCATGTCTTCCAATGTCCTGCCCTTTGTCTCTGGCACACTTCGCCAAACGAACAGTGCTGCAAGCAAGCAAATAATGCCATAGAGGCTGTAAGCGAACATCGGACTGAAATCGTACAATGCCGGGAACGTGGATGAAACCAGATAGTTGAACACCCACTGGAATGCCACGGCAATGGCCACGGCTTGTCCGCGGATGGTGTTCGGGAAGATTTCCGCAATCAGCACCCAGCATATCGGCCCCCATGACATCATGAAGAAAGCAGCATAAACGATGATGGAGAGCACGGGAACAATACCTTTGACGCCCATTTGGTCGCAGAAAGCCACGGCAAAGGCACCCACGGCCATGCCCAGCGAACCAATAATCAGCAAGGGCTTGCGTCCGAACTTGTCCACCGTAAAGATGGCCACAAGGGTGAAGACGATGTTAACAATACCCATGATGACCGTCTGCATCATGCCACCGCCTTCGGCTCCTGCACTTTCAAATATGCGTGGAGCATAATAGAGGACGGCATTGATGCCGATGGCTTGTTGGAACACGGACAGCATGATGCCGATGACAATCACAGCCACGCCATACGTGAAAAGTTTCTCTGTCTTCTCTTTAGAAGTTAACTTGATTTCTTCCAATATCTTTCCGGCCAACCGGCTGCCATTAATCTTCTCCAAAATGCTATATGCTTTCTCTTCTTCGCCACACAAAACCAAGTAACGCGGAGTCTTGGGCACAAAGAAAAGCAACAGGCCAAACAAGGCAGCGGGGAAAGCTTCTGAACCGAACATGTACCGCCAGCCTTCATAAACGGTCCACATGTCCGAGGAAGGATTGACAGATAAAGTGCCGTCCACGGCCTTATCCAAAATAGGATTTTGGTGGTCGCCCATAATCATGTAATTTACGAAATAGACCACCAACATACCAAAGATGATGGCAAACTGGTTACATGACACCAATGTGCCGCGAATGTTAGATGGGGCAACTTCCGCAATATACATTGGGCACACGGCAGAAGCCAAACCTACACCGACACCACCCAAGACGCGGTAGAAATTGAAGGCCATCAACAAATTCCAATCGGCTTTTCCATACTCGAAGAATAAGAATTCGGGATAGTAAGATCCCAAAGCTGACAAGAAGAACAACACGGATGCCAACCGCAGGGAATTCCTTCGCCCCAAGCGCGAAGCGCAATAGCCCGAGATGGCACCGCCAATCACACAACCAATCAAGGCGCTGGAGGACGTAAAGCCGTGCAAGACTTTGTCATATTGAAAATCTGTCGCAGTGAGGAAAAAAGCCTCCAATCCTTTTTCCGCTCCTGAAATCACGGCCGTGTCATAGCCGAACAGCAGTCCGCCTATGACGGCTACCGTAGTAATGGAGTACAGGTACAACCTATCCCCTTCTTGTGTTAATCCCATAATGTTACTTTTTTTAAATTTGCAGTATTTTTCCCACAAAAGTAACATAATATAGCGGCATTAAGTGTGTTTTTCTTTTGCTCTTTAGCATATAATGGGAGAAACGCCCTATTTTGTTTGCGGAAACGGTTTTTCATGCCACTGAAGCACGTCAATGCATGGCCTAACGCGGCACATCAAAAAGAGGGGCATCCCCAAAAGAACACCCCCTCCTTGAAAAAGAAAAATTATAAATAACTTAAATTTATTGTGCGCCGGCTTTCCAAAAGTTTTCTTCTTTCTCACGCCGTGCTTTTTCTGCTTGGTAAGCGGCATTTTGGCGCTCGTATTCCGCGTTCTTGCGCTGCACTTCTTGAATCTTTTCCTTCAAACGGTTGGCCGATCCCGAAATGCTGACATCTTCTTGTGCGGCCTTGGTGCAATAAGAAATCGCTTCAGCAAAATTCTTGGATGTAGCCAAAATCTGCGCACGTACCAAATGGGCTTTTCCAGCAATGCTTGCATTATACTGCACAGCCTTGTCCAAATAGGTAAATGCCTTTTCTGAATCCCCGCTCTTGGCCAACGCATTGGCTATTCTCAAAGAGATGGCTGCACGGTTTTGATCCGTGGAGCACAATTCCAAAGCCTTGTCATAGTATTGCACGGACTCGGCCACTTTGCCTTCTTTATAATACTTTTGAGCCGTACCGATAGCGGATTCGAAACTCGGTTCGATGTTGTAGGCGTATTCTGCCGCTTTGAAGTAAACGTCTGTGTCATCGCAGTCATTGGCGGCCAACAGCGTCAATGCCGACTTCAGATATGCCAAGTTTGCCTTGTTTTCTTCCACTTTCGGGCTGAAAATGGCAATCAACTGTTCGCGGTTGGCGGCTTTAGATTGTGCAAACATCGTTTCGATACGGTTCAACGTCGGGTCGTATTGCGCCACGATTTTCTGTGCCGCGGCAGAATCCGTTGCTTCGTTAGCCAAACTCAGCATGGTTTCACACGCTTCACGGCTTTCAAGGTAGTCGGTCAGGAATTGTTCACGGAAAGCCGTGGAATCCGCCAAATACTTCTGGTAGGACATTTCGAAGAACTTGTCCAACACGAAGCCCGGCACTTCTTTCGCCCCATCCTTATTAATAAGGTCAATGCCTTCGCGCAGCATGGAATATGCCTTGTCCACCGAATAGCCATCGACTACCCCCGCGCCATAATAAGCATAGTCAAAAGCCTTACGGGCCACAATGTCGCCCCGCGTGGCACGGCTTTTGGGCTTGGTGAACGAATTCAAGGCGTCCAAGTTCTTCAATCGTGTGTCATACATGTCCATCAGTTCTTGGAAGTATGCCTTCTTCTTGGTCATGTCCGGTTCCTTCACCAACACATTGGCCAAAATCATGGCACCGTATGCGTATGTGCTGACTTCTGCGCACGGCGCTTTGGTGAGCACTGCTTTCCAAGGCTCGTATGCACCTGCATAGTCCTGTGCCTTGTAGCTGTCTTTGTAGGCCACAATATTACCCAATGTGGTGATGCTGTCTTGTCCATGGCCGATACGGTCATACACAGTCGTACCTTCATACTGCGCCATTGCCGGAATAGAAGCTACGGCCAATCCAAAGAAAGTTGCTAATTTCTTAATTTTCATTCTTGTTCTATTTTAAGTCTTAATTTTGTTTCAACATTATCCGGCTTTTTACCAGTTTTCACTCCGCAAAAATACAAAATAAAATTAGTTGTAGGATATTTGCCCGTTAAAAATGCTTCCCACCCGCTGTTTTTTCTATTTATTTAGGATTCCTGTGAACATCCCTTTTTCAAATGTATGTGAAAAAAGGTGGGAGAAGTCCTGATTATTGGTTTCTTTTTTGCAATTTTGCAATTAAAACGGATGACATGTTAAATTTGGATGATTTTTACCGGGCGCGATATGTGTTGGGCAAGGTAATCAGAAGGACTGATTTGATAGCCGCGCCTAAGATCAACACAGAAGGAGGAATTTTTCTGAAGCCGGAAAACCTGCAGGTGACAGGCTCGTTCAAATTGCGCGGTGCTTGTTACAAAATATCACAGCTGGGCGATGAGGAAAAAGCCAAAGGGGTCATTGCATGCTCGGCCGGAAATCACGCGCAAGGTGTGGCATTGGGTGCGGCCATGCATGGAATAAAGTCCTTGATTTGCCTTCCTGAAGGTGCGCCTATCAGCAAAGTGGAAGCCACCCGGAAGTTGGGCGCGGAAATATGCCTGGTGCCCGGCGTGTATGACGATGCTTATAAGAAAGCGTTGGAGTTGCGCGATGAATTCGGTTACACGTTCATCCATCCCTTCAATGACGAACATGTAATCGCCGGGCAGGGGACTATCGGGTTGGAGCTGCTCGAACAGCTGCCCGATGTGGAATGTGTGATTGTGCCTGTCGGGGGAGGAGGATTGGCCAGCGGGGTAGCTTTTGCCATCAAGACTCTGAACCCGAACATCAAAGTATATGGCGTACAAGCCAGCGGTGCCCCGAGCATGTTGCTGAGTTTCGAACACAAGCATGTAGAATGCCTGCCATCCGTGGCGACCATAGCCGATGGCATCGCGGTCAAAGAGCCGGGTGAACTGACCTACCAGCTTTGCCAGAAATACTTGGACGGTGTTGTCACGGTCACAGAGGATGAAATCTGTGCCGCCATATTGGCCTTGGTCGAACAACAGAAAATGATTGCGGAAGGAGCCGGGGCGGTGAGCGTGGCAGCTGCCATGTTCAATAAAGTTCCGGTGAAAGGACGTAAGACCGTCTGCATCGTGAGCGGAGGAAACATAGATGTGACCATCCTGAGCCGCGTCATCAACCGGGGGCTGTCCAAGAGCGGGCGGATATTCAATTTCTGTGTGGAATTGGATGACAAACCGGGGCAATTGCTGCTAGTGAGCCAAGTGGCCGCGTCCGTAGGAGCAAACATCATCAGTGTATATCACGAACGGAACGATGACACGTCCAACGTGACAGCTTGCTGGCTAAGGGTGCAAGTGGAAACCCGCAACGCCGACCATGTGGAAGAACTGAAAATGGCATTGGAAAATGCCGGATTAAAACTAATATAATAAATAGGAGAAAAGAAAAATGAAAGCTTTGCACACGAATTTGGCTCCGGCCGCCATCGGCCCCTACAGCCAAGCAATTGAAGTGAACGGTTTTATCTTCGCATCGGGGCAGATTCCTATTGACCCCGCTACAGGAAATTTTGTAGAAGGCGGGATTAAAGAGCAAACCCGCCAGGCCTTGACCAATGCATCCCGCATCATGGAAGAAGCCGGAACAGATTTGTCCCACGTCGTGAAAACCACTGTATATTTGGCCGACATGGGCGACTTCGCAGCCATGAACGAAGTTTATTCCACATTTTTCAGCGAACCATATCCCGCGCGTTCTGCTGTATCTGTCAAAGCATTGCCAAAGGGAGCACTCGTGGAAGTGGAATGCATCGCGGTGAAATGAGTTAAGTTTGCCTTGTGTCATGGAAACCCGTCTCGAAAAAAGGAAACGGCATTGCCTGCAGACAAGCATTGCCCATCGGAAGGACATTTCATGACAAGGCCAACAAGCATATTTATAAAAACAAAAAGGTTGTAACAATGAAAAAAAGAACAGTCAGCTTGATGCTGGGCACGGCACTGCTTTGTGCCTGCCAACCGGGACAAGAAAAGACGACCATCAGCGGAACGCTCCAAGACGTGGCCAACGACACCTTGTTCGTGATGTACACTCCCGTGAACCAACGCAGCCAGCTTGAAGTGGACACTCTCGTGGCGCAAAACGGACAATTCACCTACGATGTGGCATGCGACAGCATACCAATGGAACTTGCCATTTACCATGCCGGTGCGTCCGGAACGGACGAGGTCGAAATTAACAGCCAAATCAGCTTGTTGGTATTTCCTGGCGAGACCGTCACGCTGAACGGCACCATGAAAGACCATCAGGTGGAAGGCAGCAAGTTCTTCACCGCCTTCAGCGAAGCGGAAAAAGCATGGAAAGCCGCAGAAGAAAAAATGATGGAAATGTATGTAAAAGCCATGCAAATGCAAAAAGACAGCATCCCTTACGACTCCATCATGCGCTTCTATGCACCCGCACAAGAGTACTTCCAACAGATACAAGACGCCAAGAAGAAGTTCGTGAGCGAGCATCTTGACAGCGACGTGTCGCTTTACTTGTTGGCCAACTTGGGTATGGACAACATCCGCGAAATATTGCCTAAACTCACGGATAAAGTAAAGAACGGACAGCTCGCGGCACTCTACCAATCGCTAGACAACATGCTTGCTAAAGAAAAGGCCCGCGAAGAGGCTAAGAAGGCCATCGCCGAAGGGAAACCGGCTCCCGACTTCACACTGAAAGACATCAATGGGAAAGACCTGGCACTCTCTTCGTTGCGCGGCAAGTACGTGGTGCTGGACTTTTGGGGAAGCTGGTGCGGATGGTGCATCAAAGGCATCCCCGACATGAAGAAGTACTACGACAAGTATAAGGACAAGATGGAAATCCTAGGCATCGACTGCAACGACACGGAAGAGAAATGGAAAGAAGCCGTCAAGGAGCATGACATCCCATGGTTGCACGTGCGCAATGAGAGCGGAAAGAATGATGTCAGCGTCCTCTACGCCATTGAGGGTTATCCGACGAAAATCGTAGTGGATCCCGAAGGCGAGATTGCCAAAGTGGTCGTAGGCGAAGACCCGGCTTTCTACGAATACTTGGACGGGCTGTTCAAATAGGCCATAGTAACATATCACAAACAAAACCGGGCGACAAGGACTTTCAATGTCAATCCTTGTCGCCCGGAGATTTTTTATATCACGAAGGATTCAGTTTCCCTCATTCATGGCTTGACTAAACAAAGCCGGACACCCACAATAGGCGTCCGGCTTACCTTATATATAATAAAGCTTAATTAAACCATTTCACATAGCAGAAGTCCTGACGATGCGGCAGATCCTCGTTCTTCGGGAACATGCGGTAGGCCACCTTGAAGCTTCCGGCATTGTTGATGGAGTGGATAACTTCGAACGTATATAAGTCGCCTTCACGTTTCACGACCTTCAACGGTTCCACGGAATAGACATGGTCTGCGCCGTCCTTGTCGGTATGCAGGGTCACCAGTTCAATGCCGATGGCATCGTCCAAGCCCTTTTCATCCACAACGATACGAATGGTGTAATCCTTGCCACTCTCTATTGTCCCGTTAATCAAATCATCGCACTTGTCGGCCGAAACCACTTGAATTTGATCCCACTTGGCCACGACCTGTTCTTTCCAAGCCGCGATTTCCTTGGCTTTGGCGTAATCGTTTGCAGCCAATTTCTTGAATCGTTCGGCTTCCTTGGTGTAGAATTTGCTGTAGTAATCATCCAATTGGCGTTTCATCGTGTAGTGGGGTGCGATTTGCGCGATGGAATTCTTGATGGCTTTCACCCAACCGGCTGAATACCCCTTGCTGTTGCGGGCATAATACAACGGAAGGATTTCGTTCTCCAACAGGCTGTAGATGGTGGCCGCATCCAACTGGTCTTGATAACCTTGGTTGTCATAGGTGCGCTTTTCTGTCAAAGCCCATCCGGCACCCTCGCGATAGCCTTCAAGCCACCACCCATCAAGCACGGAGAGGTTCAACACACCGTTCATCAACGCCTTTTCGCCTGATGTGCCGCTGGCTTCCAACGGACGGGTCGGCGTGTTCATCCAAATGTCCACCCCGCTCACCAAGCGACGGGCCAGCTGCATGTCATAGTTCTCCAAGAAAATAATCTTGCCCAAGAATTCAGGACGCTGTGAAATCTCATAAATCTTCTTGATAAGACCTTGGCCCGCACCATCGGCAGGATGAGCCTTACCGGTATAGATGAACTGCACGGGATAATTCGGGTTGTTCACGATTTTGGCCAAGCGGTCGAGGTCGGTGAACAACAGATGTGCACGCTTGTAAGTGGCAAAGCGGCGACCGAAACCAATCAGCAACGCATTCGGGTTGATTTTGTCCATCAAGGAAATCACACGCGAAGGATCGCCCTGGTTCTTCAGCCAACTGTCGCGGAACTTCTCACGAATGTAATGGATGAGCTTCGTCTTCAGTTCCATGCGCGTCTTCCAAATATCTTCGTCGGGCACATTGTAGATGGCATGCCAAATTTTCTCGTTGCTCAAGTCGGACAGGAAAGTCTTGTCGAAATTCCGTTCGTACAGACGTTTCCAAGCCGTAGCGGCCCAAGTCAGGAAATGCACACCGTTGGTGACGTAACCCACATGGCTTTCTTCGGGGAAATAACCTTTCCAAATGTTGGCGAACATGCGCTGGGAAACCTTCCCGTGAAGCCAGCTCACACCGTTCACTTCCTGGCAGGTGTTGCAAGCGAAAGTGGACATGCAGAAACGTTCGGAATGATCTTCGGGATTCTGGCGTCCCATGCCGATAAATTCATCCCAAGAAATGCCCAATGCGGGGGCATACCCACTCATATACTTACTGAAAAGCCCTTCGTCGAAATAGTCGTGGCCGGCCGGCACAGGCGTATGCACGGTATAGAGCGAAGATGCGCGCACCAGTTCCAACGCTTGGTTGAACGTCAGGCCTTCTTGCACGTAATCCAACAAACGTTGTACGTTACACAAGGCTGCATGACCCTCGTTGCAATGATAAATATCTTTCTTGATGCCCAAACGCTTCAGCAACAACACGCCGCCGATACCCAACAGGATTTCTTGCTTCAGGCGGTTTTCCCAGTCGCCGCCATACAACGTGTGGGTGATAGGCCGGTCAAACTCCGAATTCAGTTCATTGTCCGTGTCCAACAAATACAGTTTCACGCGACCCACGTTCACGCGCCAAACAGAAGCATATACCTTGTAATTCAAATAAGGCACTTCCAGCATCAACGGGTTTCCATGCTCGTCCAATTGGCGTTCCACGGGCAGGCTTCCGAAATTCTGTGCCTCATAATTGGCAATCTGCTGCCCGTCCATGGACAATGTTTGTGTGAAATAGCCATAACGGTAGAGGAAGCCAACACCGCACATGTCCACATTGCTGTCCGAAGCCTCCTTCATATAGTCGCCGGCCAAGATGCCCAAGCCGCCGGAATAAATCTTCAACACGTGGCTCATGCCATATTCCATGCAGAAATAAGCCACGGAAGGACGGCTGCGGTCCGGCTCCACATCCATATATTCCCGGAACATATCATAGACGTGGTTCATTTTCTGCACCACCGCTTTGTTTTGAGCCAACTCCTCCATTTGCTCATAACTGAGCTGTTCCAAAAGCATCACAGGGTTTCCCCCTACCTTTTCATACAATTTCTCATCCAAATTGCGGAAGAGCGAACGCGCGTCGTGGTTCCAAGCCCACCACATGTTGCGGGACAATTCTTCCAATTTGTCCAGCTCTTTCGGGATTCTGGATTTTACATTTACTTGTTTCCAATTCGCGCCATTAGAACAACTTGCTTTAATTTTCATACGCTATCAATTAAAATACAAAATAAATTCTCTGTTAGAAAATGCAACTAGGCTTCGCCCTTGGCTTCAGCCGCTCGTTCGCGGGCACGGCGCAGGGCGATATCGTATGCCTGATAATAATATTTGATGAAATTCTTCCAAAGGGCATGCTCCGAAATCCATGCCGCATGCTGACGTGCCGCGGCTATTTCTTCCGGAGTGAAAGACGCATATTCCGTAATAGCATCTTTTATGGCATCAGCCACCTCTGAATAGTTGTAATCTGTCCTGCGGACAACCTGTACGCCATCGGTCAATGTGCCTTCGTGCCCCAAGAGCTGGTTGACCCACGCTCCGAATCCGGACAAGTTCGTTGTGATGCAAGGCACATGGAATGCCACGCTCTCCAATGGCGTGTATCCCCAAGGTTCATAATAAGAAGCATACACCGTCATGTCCGTCCCTATCAGGATATCATAATAGGGGACATTGAAAATGCCATCGGCCCCGTCCAGGTAGCAGGGCACAAGAATCACTTTCACCTTGTCTTCCGGACGGTTCCACATATTGAAACGTTTCACATAATCTATCACTTGGTCGTGGGACATCTCATGCAGCCAATGGGTCAGCAAAGGCCATTCCAACGGCGTGTTGTCCCATGTGCCTGCAGCCAATCTTTGCTGCAAATCTTCACGGGCGCAACTCACCCATCCCGGCACTTGTATGAATGCAAGAACCTGCTTGTGCAGATCCTTGTTCCTCAAAGAACGGTTCAGGGCTTCCATATACACGTCAATCCCCTTGTTGCGGAACTCGTAGCGGCCGCTGGTTGATACGATCAGCACGTCATCATCAAATGTCGTGCCCAACAATGCCCCTGCCACGTCGCGCATCTTTTTACGTCCCGCAGCACGTTTCCGCGCAAAGTCAGCATCAGCGGGAACAAAATCTTTCTCGAAACCGTTCATCAACACCACATCTGCCGGTTTGTCCAACAATTCCGCGCATTCCCGGTTGGTCACCTCGCTCACTGTCGTGAAACAATCCACGTTATGCGCTGTTTCGCGCTCTATGGAGTGCTTCGACTGCATGTTCAGTTCTTGCGCCATTTGGTTGCCGTTATAAGCAAACAAATATTCATAAAGTGGCTTGTGGTTGCCGGCAATGGAACGGCCAATGCTGGTCGCATGCGTGGTGAATACCGTGGCGATTTCCGGCACATGCTTTTTTATGTATAAGGCGCCAAGCCCTGTCATCCATTCGTTAGCATGATAAATCACATTCTTGAATTTGGATGCCAGCATGTTGCGGTAACAACTTTCCACGACCAGCCCTGCGGCATACGAAAACATCGAAGCTTCGTCATAATCCCCGTACGCATGGAGGGAATCCACCTTGAAATCCTCCCATAAGCTGGTATAAATAGAGTCTTTTATGGAGAAATAAGGTTGGAAATCCACCAGGGCCACGATTGGTTTTCCCGGAATGTTCCACCGTCCAAGGCGCACATGCAAATTTTCGTCTTTCGCGACCTTGACGCGCCAATCTTCCCACAAATGCGGGTCTTCCAAAAACAAAGGATTTTCCTTCCCTTTCCAAACGTCCGGCCCGATAAATACGATTTTGTCGTTCAAAACATCCTGCAAAGTTTTTGCGCGTGTGGATAATACCGTATAAATGCCACCGACTTTATTACATACTTCCCAGCTTGACTCAAAAATGAAATCCGGCCGGTTTAATTCTTTTTTCATTCCTAACCGTTTATTTACAAGGCAAAGTTACAAATAATACTGAAATCACAAAAGGAAAAAGCCTGTTATCCAACAAATAACCCCCAAAAAGTTCCAAAACACCACGTAAATCCTTGGAATATCCCGCCTCTTCATTATCCTAAAAACAGTTAATAGCTTCTTTTTTCGGGAAAGTTGGCGTATCTTTGGCCAAAATGAACACTTGGAAATATGAAAAAATACATTCTTTCAGCCTTGCTTTGTGCATGCGCCGCAATATCCGGTGCCCAGCAACCTTTCAAGCGCACCCTTTATGACCCTGAAAACAAAATTAACCTCTACATTGACCTCTACGAAGAGAGCATCAATGTACCGGGAATGGAGATGTTCGGCCCTTTGCACGGTTACATGAACGGCAATGTATATGGCGTGTGGATGATTACGTCGGCCAAAATCGTAGATGAAAAGACTGCCACGTTCCGGTTATCCAATGATTTCGGCTCGGAAACCCAACAAGTCAGGCTCACGGTGGAAAACGATTCCACCTATTTATTTGAGCAGGAAGACGGTGCTGTCATCAAAAAGGTCGTCGAAAACCGGAAGTTGGCGAAAATCCCCAAGAAACTGAAGTTCGTCCCCCGCAAATAGATGCTTCACAGTTTCCAAAAGATACTTACTTACCAAAAAGAAGATATACTTACTTGGCCAAGTAAGATAACTGACTTGGCCAAATAAGATATCTTACTTTGCCAAGTCAGTATATCTTCGTATCCATCCGAAAAGCAGCGTGTTGTCTTTTCCTGATTTCACTAGACACTTTTTTGTTTTATAACCTAAGTCAGTAGACACTTCTTTAACAATGGTGCT
>CALULT010000067.1 GCA_944321565.1 uncultured Paraprevotella sp.
TGCCAAATACACGAAGATATTTGTGTCAATGAGATAGCGCATACTTACAATAGGAATGTTGGGTCGTTAACAATCAGACTGCCTTTCAACCGCATGGCGGCTTCCCAAGTCTTGCTCACCTTCTTGCCTTGCTTCTTGGCTTCTTCGTCCAGTTCTTCCATCTTGCTCTTTTTCGGTTGCTCTTGCACTTTTTCTTCCTTCTTTTCCATAGTTAACCTCCTTTGTTGTATGATTTTTGGCAAAGGTATGAAAAAGGTACGAGAAGCGGAAACTTTCTTCCCATTATTTCGTCTCGTTTGTTTTCCAGTCTGTCAAAGAACGCGCAAGGCAAGCGCAATGGCAAATCATGCTTGCATGAATTTGCAGATTGCCGAGGCGCAGCCGTTGTTCTGTAAAGAACACGCTATATTCTATTCTCCTATCATCCCCACCGTGGCAAGCCCTTCGGGGCGGCGGTGGGTGCGGCTGAGGTATTCCTCCAAGCGTTCGGCGTAGTATGTCAGTATCTTACGAATCATATCCTTTTGTCTTTATGGGTTGATGCTTGTCAGGGCAGGGCTACGGAGCCGGAGCCGCCGTTGCCGTTTGTCCAGGTAGAGCTTTCCGATACCTGCACGTCAAGGCCCTTGGCATCTACGGTGATGTTGAAGGTGTATTGGCACCCACTGTCAAATGAAGTATTCCCAATTGTCTGCAGACTAATTTCCCATACATATTGAACACCGTCTACTTGGATGATAATGTTTCTGTTATCCATTGTAACAGTTTGAGGCATGACAAGTGCTTCGTATGTGGCGAAACAGCCGGATGCCGCCTGGTCGCATCTGTGGGGATGAACAATGGTTCCGGTTACACCATCGTTATTTAAAATCAGTTCTTCATAAATACCCAACTCAAGCTTACCATCGAGACATATGTTATCCATCGTTACCTCGACATCAGTCAGAGAATAGTTTTGAAGGTAATCCGATTGACGTATGTTGATTACAACTTTCGACAACAGGTGGCGGAAAGTGAGATAAGGATTTTGAAGTGTTACTTGACCGCTGGCATAGAGCAAGTCCTCATCCACCGGGATGCCATCACGCTGGTCGGCGGTCACCGTCCATGAACCGCCCACCTGAGGCATTTCCTTGTCAACAGGATGCCAGGCGATAATGTTCTTCTTTTCATCGTTATAGTTCCACCAGATGGTGTTGGCTTCGTCTTCGGGTGCCAGTTCAGCGGTGCTGTAGTCGGCGGCGGGAGTGACTGTGTATGTCTTCTTGCCTTCATCCGTCGAGGTTTCCGTGACGGCGATTTGGGTCACATCGGACCAGTCGCCGTCGAAGATGCCGCGTGTGTCGGGCGTGGCCGTCACTTGCAACCCACCGGCATTCAACACCATAGGCACCCGTCCTTCGGGCAGGCTGCAGCCCGTATGCTCGTCTTGTGTGCAGGCGGTCATCAGGCTTGCCGCCAGCAGGGAGTATAGGATATGTCTCATCTTTCTCATCCTGTTTTGTCTTTTAAATGTTCTGTTCCTTTTGTGCCGCCGGAGGGTGCGACCCCTCCGAGATACACCTTGATTCGGTATGTCTCCGGACTTACGCTATCTGTCCGGCGGCTTTCTGTCTGGACCCGTGCCTATCGCATGGAGGCTGTGCCATCGTAGTTGTATTCATCCCATCCCGTGATGGAAGCTGAAATATTCAGAGCGGTCAGATTGACTGTGATGGTGTAGGCATACGCATTGCCAGTCACAAGATCCGGCTGCGTATTGTCGTTCAAGGTACCAGTCAGGACACCTCCATCAGCCAAGGACACTCTGACGAACTGTACCGGTAGCTGCTGGGGTACGACAATGGCACTTCCGCTGAGGGCAGAACTTGTAGCCGTGAATACATGAATGTCGGTTTCCATGCCTGCGGCTACACCGATAGTGCCGGAAGCCATGGTGATGGTGGTGGTTGGCTTGACTCCCAAAAGTTCCACTTTAGCACCGTCAAGGTCTGCATCTACCAGTCCGGCACCCGCTTTCAGAATGACGGTCACCTTGGAGAGCAGGTGGGTAAAGAAGAGTGGAATAGTTTGGTCAGTCCGTTCTACTTCATTTCCATTGTTTGCCTGACCGTACATCAGGTCGCTCAGCTTATAGTTCTTGTTTTCGCTTTGGTCGGTCTGGATGGTGAAAGTGGTGTTGCTTTCCGTATCTGTGGCATATCCTCCTGTCGTGAATGTCTCACTGGAGGATGGATAGACGGCATGGATGGTCACGCCGCTTCCGCTGGAAGGGAAATAAGGCTGTTCGCCGCTTGGCGGATTCAGGCTATTGCCTGTCGTTGCCTGGGTATAGACCATAGGCTGGGGATAGTCTGTACTGGGAGTGCCCGCTGTCGCTTCATTGATGTACACATCAATCTTCTCGTTAGCGTCAAATGCCTCGTTTTGTATATCAGTAGCCGCACGGGGCACTTCCTGTACTTCAATGCCACTGCTCAGGCGCAGTTCCACCGGCCCGCCGTTCAGGTTCTCGTCGTCGTTGCTGCAAGCCGCCAGTGTCAGCGCGGCTGCGGCGAATAACAGATACTTTTTTTTCATTGTCATTTTCATCTGATGGTGATTTTTGTCAGTTTATCAAGTTGGTTAAAAGATATTGGTTTAATAGGCATTCCCTTGTTCGCCGTTTTCGCCATTGCCAGGTATCCAGTCCGTGATGGTGGCGGTCACATCAAGCCGGGTCTTGTTCACCGTGATGTCATAGACATACTTCTTGCCTGCCTCAAATTTGTCCGCTTTGGAATTATTCAAATCCCAATTGAAGAAGCTGCCTCCGTCTGCCAGTTCAAGGTGGAGCGTCATGCCGTCGAAGTTCGCGCTCGGCAGGACGATTCCTTCAGAGGAAGTGCCGTCGGCATCGGTGTTCAAGGTAAGCGTGGCAGGTGTATTCGTGCCCACGACAACCTCACCGTCGGGCTGCGTCACGTCGAAAGTGGCGAGGGGCTGCTGGTTGGTCAGTTGCACCTTCATTCCGGTAAGTTCCGAGAGAGCCATGCCGTCTCCGGGTTTGAACGTGAGGACAATCTTCGACAGCTTGTGCTCGAAGTTGAACGTCACCGTATTGTTGATGCGGTCGGCGGTCTGCGTGCCTGCCGCCATGAGGTCAATAGTACTTTGGTCGCTCTGGTCCTCCACATCCACCGTGTAAATTCCGTTTTCCAAGTCTGTAGTGTGCGGATAGTAAGCCACGAAGTCCAAAGACGAGCCGTCTGTGGGCAAATAGATAGTGGTGCCGTCAGGGGTGAACGCGCCGTCGCCGCCCGTGGTCACATACCGTACATTGGAGTATGCCTGCGTGGGAGCATCTCCTTGCGTGAAGCCGAAGATACCAATCTCGTCTCCCTTTTCCCATTGGTCATCATAGGCGCGTGTCTGGATGCCGCTGGTCACTTGCAGGGCGACACGGGCGTCGGTCTGCATAGTCTCTTCGTCGTTCTGGCAAGCCGTCAGCAAGAGGGTTGCCAAGGCTACTGCGCTAAATGTTTTCTTGTTCATTTTCTTCTTTAGTGTTTTAGTTGTTGTTATAGAAATCAGTTTTTTTAAGTCTCATTAAAGTCTCAGTGTATGTCCACGTGTCCGCCGTCCACCACTTCCCAGTCGGTAATGCTGGCGGAGAAGCCTGCCTCCATCGGGGTACGCAGTCCGGCAGTCAACGTGAACGGTTCAGTCATGTCGCTGCCAAATCCGGCAAGGGCTTCCGTCAGGTCGCTCTCGGTGGTCTGCGTCTGCCCGTCGGTGAAAGTGAGCGTGAGCGTCAGCACTTGTGCCTCGCCCATCGTACCCAGCAAGCGTAGGTCTGCCTCTATCTTATCACCGTTGCGGATGAACGCCGGGGCGGTGCTGACTGCTTCGCCATGGAGCGTTTCACTGCGCAGGTCGTAAGCCCCCGCCACGCCGGAGAGTATGCCCGTAATGGAGGCAATGCGTTCCGGGTCGCCCTCGGTCACGGTCAGTTCCAAGCGGAGGTCGCGCGTCCGCTGCGCCACGGACAAATCCAGATGGAGCGTGTCGTCCGCCACCACGGTTACGGTCTTTGTCCCTGAATAAAGCGTTTCGGGCAACGGGTCTATCAGGTCGGTCAAGGCACGGGTGCCGTCCACGCGTTCCACGTAGGCGATGCCGTCCGTCACGGTGAAGCCTTCGGGGGTGTTATACACCAACACCGTGTGTTCGCCCGGTATCAGGGGATTGGAGGCGTTGTCGCCCTCGTCCAACGGCTTGCCGTCCACTTCCACGGTGTAATCATCCTCTTCCGCGCCTTGCGGATAGTCCACGGAGACGCTTACCACGCCTTGGTCGGGGTGCGGGGTGTCGTGCAGTTCGTCCTTTACGCACGATGCCAGCAACAAGGCAAACACTGCCACAAAGCCACACCTTATTATATAAGTTGTCGTTCTCATTGTCCATTCCTTATTTAATCGTCCATACCAAGGTGACTCCCGCACCCACGGGTCCCCACCAGTTCTTAGTCTCGTTGCCACGGCTCACACGCACCCCGTCGATGACCTCGTACTTCTCATAGTCGGCGTGTAGGCAGCCCACGGCAAGGTTGAAGTCCAGCGACAAAGCGTTGTTCAGGCGCAGCCCGTAGCCGCCCGTGATGCCGCCGCCCATCAGGTCACCCTGTTTGCCCGTGGCGGACAGCTTGTAGTTGAACGCCCCCACCTTGTACATCGCGCCGAGATAGCCGCGCTTCTCCTTTCCTATATAATGGCGCACTTCGGGCGAGACTTCCCACAAGGCATACCTTCGGTCTTTATTGCTCCACGACCACGAAGTCCACGAGCCGTGTACGAGGATGCCCCACAAGCGGTTGATACGCCACTCGATGCCGAGGTCGGGCGTAAGGGTTGCCCAACGCAGGAGGTTGGCACGGAGGGAGAAAGACCCGGTTCCTCCAACCTCCCCCGTGGGGAGGCTTTGGGCTTTCGCGTTTTGTGCCACAAGGGGCAGGAAGAGCAGCCCGAAAAGTGCGGCGAACAGGTGTTTTCTGAATCTCGTCATATCGTTACATTGAATTTCATTCGACTTTTCTCACGCTCGGCATAGGAAACAAGCTTTCTCTGCTCTCGCTCAATCGAAACGTTCATATTGGGCTTACACGAAAAGGCACGGCGGCATACGGACATGGACAAGCCATGCGTCGTATGCCGCCGTAGGGTGCAGCCTCCTGCCGCCAAGAGGCGGAAAGGGCTAAAAGAGAAAGGTTCGGATAAAACTCCTTGCCGGCTTTTCGGACAAGGAAAAAGTATCCTTTCACCCTTTCGTATTTCAGCCGGAAAGTTATATATTAACGCGCGTGAGCGTCTGCCTCTAAGTGTATGAGAGAGATTAAAAATAATTCGCTGATATGCAAATTATTGGAAGAGTTTTTGCAAGAAAATCAACACCCAAAAACGGCATAAAACGGAAGCCCTCCCCGCCGGGGGCGGATGCCGGAATCCCGTATATCCTTGCGTTTCTTTTCATCTTTCCCAATTCTCTCTATTTGTTTACATAATCCATTGTGATGGAATCGGGGTGCAAACACCCGGCGACGCTGCAAAATTAAACAAAATCACCGAAACGAAAGGAAAAAACGATGCGTTTTTACACATTCCGGTGAAAATGATAGTCCTAAGTCCTACTCATGGCCGACGGATGGCATATCTCAGAATCATCTTTATGACATTTCCAACTTTTCTTTGAGATACCGCCCGGTATGGCTCTTCGGGCAGGCGGCCACTTCACGCGGGGTACCGCACACGACTACATTGCCGCCTTCGTGTCCGCCTTCCGGACCAAGGTCGATGATGTGGTCTGCACATTTGATGACATCCATGTTGTGCTCTATGATGACGAGCGTGTGCCCGCGCAGGATGAGCGCGTCAAAGGCGGCCAGCAGCCGTTTGATGTCGTGGAAGTGCAGGCCGGTCGTGGGTTCGTCGAAGATGAAGATGGTGGGGTCGGCCTTTTCCATGCCGAGGTAGTAGGCCAGCTTCACGCGCTGGTTCTCCCCACCTGAGAGCGTGTTGGAGGACTGTCCCAGCTTGATGTAGCCTAGACCCACGTCCTGCAGCGGCTTGAGTTTCTTGGAAATCTTGTTCTGTCCGTGTGCGTCGAAGAACTCTATGGCCTGGTTCACGGTCATGTTCAGCACGTCGTAGATGCTTTGCCCTTCGAACTTCACTTCCAGCAGGTCGTTTTTGAAACGCTTCCCGTGGCACGACTCGCATTCGAGCACCAGGTCGGCCATGAACTGCATTTCCACGGTGACGGTGCCTTCGCCCTTGCATTCTTCGCAGCGTCCTCCTTCGGTGTTGAACGAAAAGTAACCGGCGGTGAAGCCCATCTGTTTGGCCAGGGGCTGGTCGGCGAAGAGCTTGCGTATTTCATCGTAGGCTTTCACATAGGTCACGGGGTTGCTGCGCGAGGACTTCCCGATGGGGTTCTGGTCCACGAACTCGATGTTTTTCACCATCGTCAGGTCGCCGGCCAGTCCGAGAAACTCCCCGGGGCGGTCGGCCACTTCGTCAAACTGGCGTTTCATGGCCAGGTAGAAAATGTCGCGCACAAGGGTGGATTTGCCCGAACCGCTCACGCCGGTGACCACTGTCATGACGTTGAGCGGGAAACGCACGTCGATGCCGCGCAGGTTGTTGGCCCGTGCCCCCTTCACTTCGATGTAGTTGTTCCACGGGCGCGGGCTTTCCGGCAGGGGGATGGTCTCCTGTCCGGTGAGGTATTTCACGGTGTAGCTCCGCGTGTCCTGCGGCTTTTCGGCCAGCATCTGTTGCAGGTCGCCTTGGAACACCACTTCTCCTCCCAGCCGTCCGGCCTTGGGGCCGATGTCGATGATGTAGTCCGCCGCGCGGATGATTTCCTCGTCGTGCTCCACGACAATCACCGTGTTGCCCAGTTGCTGCAGCTGGCGGAGCACACGGATGAGTTTGTCTGTGTCCCGACTGTGCAGGCCGATGCTCGGTTCGTCCAGGATGTAGAGCGAGCCGACGAGGCTGCTGCCCAGCGAGGTGGCCAGGTTGATGCGTTGGCTTTCGCCGCCCGAGAGCGTGTTGCTCAGCCGGTTCAGGGTGAGGTAGCCCAGCCCCACGTCGATGAGGAACCGGATGCGGTTGTTGATTTCGGCAAGCAGGCGTGTGGCGATTTCCGTCTCGTGCGGGGTGAGGGAGAGGGTGTCGAAGAACTTTTTCAGTTCCGTGACGGGCAGGTCCACGAGGTCCGAGATGGACCGTCCTCCGATTTTCACGTATCCGGCTTCCGGGCGCAGGCGTGTGCCGTGGCATCGGGGGCAGAGGGTCTTGCCCCGGTAGCGGGCCAGCATCACACGGTATTGGATTTTGTATTGGTTCTCTTCCAGCATCCTGAAGAAACTGTCGATGCACACTTCGTTGAGGTCGGAATCTTTCTGCGGTTCGCCGTGCCACAGCAGGTCTTTTTGTTCGCGCGTCAGCTGGTAGTAAGGTTCGAAGATAGGGAAGTTGTGGCGGGTTGCCCGGCGGCAGAATTCGTTTTTCCATTCGCCCATCTTTTCGCCCCTCCAGCAGACGACGGCTCCGTCATAGACGCTGAGTGCAGAGTTGGGCACCACCAGATGCTCGTCGATGCCGATGACACGCCCGAAGCCTTCGCATTCGGGGCAAGCCCCGATGGGGGAGTTAAACGAGAAAAGGTTGTCCGTGGGTTCTTCGAAAGTCATGCCGTCGGCTTCGAAGCGGGTGGAGAACGTGTGCAGGATGCCCGACGGGTAGAAACGCAGCAGGCATTCCCCGTTGCCTTCGTAAAAGGCCGTTTCGGCAGAATCCGTCAGCCGCGAGATGCTGTCCTTGGCATCGTCGCAGGCCATGCGGTCGATGAGCAGGTAAATCTTTTTTTGTGCTCCGGCGGCGGGATCCTGCGTCAGTTCCTGCATGAAGTCTTCGATGCGCATGATTTCGCCGTCCACTTCGATGCGCGAGAATCCTTGTTTGAAGTCGCTGTCCAGTTGTTCCAGCAGGCTTCTGCCTTCCCGCACCTGCAGGGGGGCGAGCACCGTGAAGCGTGTGCCCTTTGAATAGGATTGCATGCACCGTATCACGTCTTCCGTGGTGTGTTTTTTCACCTCCTGTCCGCTGACGGGCGAGAACGTGCGCCCGATGCGCGCATAGAGCAGGCGCAGGTATTCATAGATTTCGGTGGATGTGCCGACCGTGGAGCGCGGGTTGCGGCTGCTCACCTTCTGTTCGATGGCGATGGCGGGCGGGATGCCTTTGATGTAGTCGCACTCCGGCTTGCTCATGCGCCCGAGAAACTGGCGCGCATAGGCCGAGAGGCTTTCCACGTAGCGTCGCTGCCCTTCGGCATACAACGTGTCGAAAGCCAATGAAGACTTTCCGGAACCCGACAGTCCGGTGATGACAATCAGCTTGTTGCGCGGGATGTCCAGGTCGATGTTCTTCAGGTTGTTCACCCGCGCGCCCTTGATTTGGATGGAATCGTTCATGTACATCGAATTTGCACGGACACAAAGTTACGACAAATCGCCGGAAAAACCTTGCGAAATTCGGGAGATTGCTGCGGGCGGGGCGAAGAATGCCGCCAATATGGGGCTGGCAAGTGCTGTGCGAACTGTAAGAACGGTTTTTGCCCCGTTATGTCGCCTCCCCCGCTGATTCTATCAAATCCCCACTAATTTTCCGCTATATCCAAAAGACAGAATGTCATGAAATACCTGTGAAAATAGACAAATTGTGCCGTTTTAGATGATTTTCATGACGCGACTTTTGCGCAATCCGGCCAAAATAGCAGATTTTTGCGCGATTTTTTTTGCACAAAACGGGGTTTCTGTGCAAGATTTTGTCAGAGTCATTTACTTTTTGGAGCAGTCAGACGAGAAATTTCGGGGCCGGAACGCGAAATTCCGAGCCCCGGAATTCTTTTTTCGGGGCTCGGAATTTTTATTTCGGGGCTCGTATGAAAAAATCCCGGTACGGAAACTTTTTCGCGGCGGCTTCGGGGCCGTTTTTCTTTCCCGTTGGAACTTTTTCCCGGACACGTTTCCCGTGTCATTTTGTCGGCGGAATCCCCTGGCGGGCTTTCCCGCCGGTCGGACTTCTGCGCCGGGAGTGTCCCGTGTTCCGTCAAAAGGGCAGGTTTGGAGGGGATTCCGCGACATTTTGATTTCCGCATGTCGCGTGTGGCTGCATTCTTTCCGCGCTGTCCCGGCCCGGCGGCCGAATACGCGAATCTCAGAAGGCGAAAATGAGCAAATTGTCAACGCGCACCTGAAATCCCCACTAAATTACAATCGCCCCTCATTTCTTGCTTATTCCTGAATCTCGTTCACCACCTGCCCGTCGAACAGGTTGATGATGCGTTCGGCATAGCCTGCGTCGTGTTGCGAGTGGGTCACCATGACGATGGTGGTGCCGTCGCGGTGCAGTTCGCTGAGCAGTTCCATCACCTCGCGCCCGTTCTTGGAATCCAGGTTGCCGGTCGGCTCGTCGGCCAGGATGAGCTGCGGACCGGCCACGACGGCGCGGGCGATGGCCACGCGCTGCTGCTGTCCGCCGGAGAGCTGGGCGGGGAAGTGCTTGCGGCGGTGCAGGATGTCCATGCGCTTCATGGCCGCTTCTACGCGCTCGCGCCGCTCGCGGGCCGGCACTTTCATGTAGAGCAGGGGCAGCTCGATGTTCTCATATACGTTCAGCTCGTCAATCAGGTTGAAACTCTGGAAGACGAAGCCGATGACGCCTTTCCGCAGCCGGGTACGCTCGCGTTCCTTCAGGTGCGACACATCCGTGCCGTTGAGCAAGTAGGTGCCGGCGGTGGGGTTGTCCAGCAGTCCCAGAATGTTGAGCAGGGTGGACTTGCCGCAACCCGACGGGCCCATGATGGCCACAAATTCCCCTTTCTTCACTTCGAGGCTGACATCGTTGAGGGCGTAGGTGGCCACTTCTTCTGTTTTGAAAATCTTCTGCAAATGTTCTGTCTTGATCATAGTCGTATTTTTTAGGATTTGATATTCGATGTGTTTATTCGTTTTTCAGCACGTCCGCCGGGTTCGTCCGGATGGCGCGGCGGATTTGCAGGCCCAACACGGCGAGCGTGAGCAAGGCCGTGCCCACGCCTGCCCACAGGAAGATGTCCGCCGAGAGCGGGGCGTGGTGGGCAAAGTCCTCAATGTAGCGGCTCAGCGCGGCGTAGGACAGGCCGGAGGCCGTGAGGAAGGCGGCCAACCAAATGTAGGCGTATTGCCGGGAGAGCAGCACGAAGAGGTCGCGCGGCGAAGCCCCGTGCACCTTGCGCAGGGCGATTTCGCGGTAGCGGCAGCGGAGGTCGTAGAGCGAGATGCCCAGCAGTCCCAACACGGAAATCAGGATGGCCACGGCGGCAAAGAGCAGGAAGATGCGCATCTGCAGCCGGTCTTGCGCGTAGAGGTCGCGGATGTCGTCCTCGGCCCAACTGTATTCCATTGCGCCGCCGCCCATCAGCTCGTCCCACAGCCTTTTCATGAAGGCCACGGCCTCTTCGCGGTGACCCGGGGTGACGGCCAGCAGGAGCGGGTTGCGTGGGTCTTTTTCCGAATAGGTGAACACGGCCGGGAGGGTTCTTTCCGTCAAGTTGCCGCCGCAGAAGTCTTCCACGATGCCGATGACCTCGTAGGGCGGGTTATAGTCGAAGTCCATTCCCGAGGTGAACCAAATCCGGCTTTCCAGTTGCACACGGTCAGTGCGCAGGTCTTTGATGCCCAGTCGGCGGGCGGCCTCTTCGGTGACAATCATTTTATATTCATGTTCTTTGTCCTTGCCTTCTTCCCATAGCCGGCCTTCTTTCAGCCGGAATCCGAATACGTCCATGTAGGAGATGTTGGACGAGGAGCGTATGGAAAGTTCCACCTGCTCTCCCGAAGGGCCGGTGGCATTCTTGAAGAAACCGTCCTGCACAGGAATGCCGCCCGTGGTCCAGCCGGAGAAGAGTGGCGAGGCATCCAGTTCGCGTGCGACCCGTTCCCAGGTCTCTTGCGCCTGCATCCTCCTGCGGAGCCAATCGTTTTCGTCCATCTGGTAACTGGATTCTTCGTTATAAAACGGCTCGACCCGCAGGATGTCTTTCGAGCGGAAGTTCAGGTCGTAGTGGAGCAGGAAGTCGAGCTGCCGGGCGAAGTAGATGGCGGCCACCAGGATGCCGATGGTGATGGTGAACTGGCCGAAGAGGAACACGGCGTTGCCCCGCAGGGAGTGGCGGCGCACCGGCGCGGACAGGTGCATGCTGCGGACGGGCGGTGCCAGGCAGTAGCGGGCGAAGGGGTAAAGCGTGGTGAGCAGGGGCATGCCCACGAGCACGAGCAGCGAGAGGCCCAGGTCGAACGCCAGGTCGGAGCGGACGGGAATCTGCAGGCCGCGCTCCACCGGGATGCGGGTGACCTCCACCACAACCCAGACGAGGAACAAGGCCACGGCCCCGATGCAGAAGTTTTCCAGGAAGAGCTGGCCGAAGACGCTCCGCCCGCTGCCGCCATATACCTTGCGGATGCCGAACTCTTTTTGCCGCTTGAGCATCATCACGGCGTGGAGGTTTGTGTAGTTGAACAGTCCGACGATGACCAGCAGGGCGGTGACGAAGCCCAGCAGGGTCACGACACGCGGGTTGCCGTGTATGATGATTTCATCCATCTGGCCGCTCAATTCATGGTCCATGTAGAACTCCTTCAGCGGACTGAGCCGATAACTGATGGCCCTTCCGCTGTAGCTCTGCAGCGTCATGAATTCCTTGTTCTTCTCGTTTACCACCGCCATGTCCTCCGGACGGTGCAGCCGCACCAGCTCGATGGGCACCCGGCTCCATTGGTCGCTGGTTTGGCTGGAGACCATCAGGTCGCATTGGAAACTGCTTTTCGTGGAAGGTTCGCCCACCACGCCGCACACCGTCAGTTCCTCGCCCAGCGACACGTCTTGGAGAGTCTTTCCCAGCGGGCTCTCGTCGCCCCACAGGCGGCGGGCCAGCCTTTCGCTGACGAGTGCCGCTCCCGGGCGGTCCAGTGCGTCTTCTCCGGCCAGCAGCGGGAAGGGCAGGAAGTCCAGAAAGAGGCTGTCGGCAAAGATGGTGCGCACCGGGACGAGCTGTCCGTCCACCTGCAGTTTGTCGTCCGGGAAACAGTAGAAACGGGTGAAACCTTCCACTTCGGGATGCGCCAACGGGTTCCGGAAGTTCGGGTCGCGGTTGCGGTTTTCCGTGCTGGAGAAGCAACTTCTCCATCCATCCTCATGGAGCACGTTCAGGAGAAACGTGCGCTCCAGTTCGGGCACGAAGTGGTCCACGGCGCGTTCCTGGTGGATGTAGCGCGCCAGCACGAAGGCGCAGGACAGGCTCAGCACCAGTCCGGCCAGATTGAGCGCGGTGTAGGTCTTGAATCGGCCTACGGTGCGCAGGGCTTGCATCAATAGTTTTTTCATTTTTTTTATTTATGTTAAAATGTGTTTATTCTTTCTCCAGCATGTCGGTGGGGCGGCTCTGCGCGGCGCGCCACACTTGTCCGCCCACGCAGGCGGTCACCACGGCGGCCATGCCCAGGAAGAGCAGGAAGTAGATGCCCCATCCGACGGGCAATTGTTCGACATATTGTTCCTGCCAACGGCGCACGGCCATGTAGCCCAAGGGAAAGGCTACGATGGAGGCCGCTGCCAGGCAAGCCAGGTATTCGCGGATGAAGCTGCCGAAGATGTCGCCCGCCGTGGCTCCGTTCACCTTGCGGATGGCGATTTCCTTGCGCCGCTGTTCGCACACCAGGGTGACGAAGGCATAGACGCAGAAGAGGGCCACGCCGCTGCATACGCCTGCGGCCAGCAGGATGAGCCGCAGCAGCACCTGTTCTGATGCCAGCTGTTCATCGTACACTGCCGTGACGGTGCGCACCGGTTCGGCCCACGGGTCTTGTTCCCGCATGATGTCGTTGATGCGGGCGCACACCGAGTCGGCTTGCTCCGGCATGCAGGCCACCAGGATGTCATCCGGCATGCTGCTCCAGAAACCTTTGTATTCCCGGCCGACCATCACGCACGGATCCACCGGCACGGTGGGCACCGAGATGTGGAAATCCTTCACTACGCCGGCC
Source organism: uncultured Paraprevotella sp. (assembly GCA_944321565.1). GTDB lineage: Bacteria > Bacteroidota > Bacteroidia > Bacteroidales > Bacteroidaceae > Paraprevotella. The sequence goes on from CALULT010000067.1 coordinate 13,130, forward strand.
ACCGTCAGCACGTGGTCGGCATAGTAGAGGCGTTTGCCGATGGCTTCTTCCGGCACCCATCCCATGGCCCGCATGGCGGTCTCGTTGATCATCACTTGTCCCTGCCGGGCTTCCGCCGCCGTGGGGCAATGGCCTTGGAGCAGTTCGACGCGCCAAAAGTCCATCCATTCCTTTCGGGCAGTGATGTGGTTTGTGCGCAATGGTTCGGTGCCTTCTGCTTGGCCCTCCCAGCGGATATCCATTGGAGCGAAATCGTTGGCACACAGCATGCCGTATTCGTCCGGACAAACGTGTTTCACTCCCGCCAAACGGGCGATGCGGTCGGCCAGTCCGGGCCGGTTGTAGTAGCTGTTTATCACGATGCGGTCTTTGCGCTCCCAACCTACATCCGTCGTGGTGGAAAGGTAGTGCAGCTGGCGGCCCATCATGGTGCCGCAGAACAGAATGAAGAAGGCTACGGCGAATTGGACAATCAGGTTTAGCCGGGGTAGCCAGGCTCGCGAAGAAGGGCGCAGGTGTTCTTGCAGTGTGCGTCGGCTGAAAATCCACACGATGAGCAGGAAGGCGGCGATGCTGATCACGGAGAGTCCCAGGAAATAGACCGCCACTTCGCCCGTCAGGTGCCGGTCGATTTCCGTCAGCTCGCAGAACCAAGGGCGTATCAGCTCCAACAGGATGAAGCCCAGCAGCAGAGTCATGGCCAGCAGGGAGAGGAATTCGGTGAGCAGCAGTGCGGCCAATTGCCCGTTGGTGGCTCCGCACACTTTCCGGATGGCCAGTTCCCGCAGGCGGCGGGGAATGCGTCCTGCCAGGAAAGAACAGGTGTTGACCAGCACCGCGAGGATTATCAGTGCGCCGATGCCCACGAAGAGTTTCAGGTAGGTAGTCCGCACGGGTTGCTGGACGGAATAGACCGTGGAGCGGCAGGACGTGAGCGGTTCCATCTGGAAGTGATAGGACATGCCCTTGTACTGCTCGTTGATGCGTCGCACAACGGCTTCCAAGTCGGTGTCCTCATGGGCGGTTTTCAGCACGATGGTGCAACTGTAATTCATTTCACTTCCGTTTAGTATAGGGTCATATTGCAGCACATTGATGGAGATGTTGCTGTTCGGCCAGTCTCTCACCACGGCACCTACGGTGAGCGGCTGTCTGTCAGAGTCGTACACCGTACGACCGATGGCTGGGCTGTCGCCGAAACAGTCGGTGGCCGTCTTCCGGCTGAGGGCCACTTGCGAAGGGTCGTGCCAGAAGGCGGGACTGCCTTCAAGGATGTCCACATGGAACACTTCGGAGAAATTCTCGTCCACCATGGTGGGGATGACAAAGACGGAATCGGCTTCAACGCTTGCTTCTCCATAGTTGACATAGGCCGTGGCCCGTTCTATTTCCGGGAAGTCCCGGTTCAACTGCGGCACCAGCTTGGTATCCGCC
>CALULT010000068.1 GCA_944321565.1 uncultured Paraprevotella sp.
GGATTCGAACCCTGGGAACAGTTGCCCGTTCACCGCATTTCGAGTGCGGCCCGATCGACCACTCCGGCATCTTTCCTGAATAGTGCCGCAAAGTTACAACTTTTTTTGTGAATGCCATGCTTTTTGCGGGATTTATTTTTCTCCGTTATGGAGATTATCGTGTATGCAGGAATGGATGTTTTTGTTTGCTTGTTGTGATAAGTGGTTGTTTCTAAACATAAAAATGCTTTTGAGGACTTTCCGAGATATGGGGAACGGCCTTTTCTTATGCAAAGTGAGGAAAGCCGTTTCCCATAATCATAAAGGAGAAATTTGTCTTAAGTGACTGTGTTATTTCCTTTGTTGTTGTCCGGGACGGTCGGTGAACTTGCGGAGCATGCGCCGGTGGAAACGGTCTTCGGCCTTCATTGCCGCATGTACCTTTTTGGCGGGGATGGCCTTACACATCTTTTTATAATAGGAATCTTCGAGTTCTGCCGATTCCACTTTCAGGCTGTTGATTTCCTTGATGATGTTGTAATAATCCCTGTCCGTGGCATTGGCTGGCAGGCTTCGTTTCTTGAGTTCCATGATTTTCCAGTTGATGCCCCGTTGCTTGTCGTGCATCTCGTGGAAGATGGGGAAAAAGGCCGTGGCTTCCGTCGGGGTGAGGCAGGCTTCGCGCACGATGAAACTTTCCAGGCGTTTCACGAAATCCTGGGGGGAGAACTGGCGGTTGCGTTGCTGGGCGGAAAGCGGTGCTATGGCAGACAGCAGCGTCAGGAAGGCCATGAGAAAAATTTTCTTATTCATAAGTGATTATAGTCTTTGTTTAATAAGTGTCAGTCAGATAAAGCACGATTTCCTCGTTGCTCACCATGGCATAGTCGAGTGCGTCGTTGATGTAAGCATCGTCCAAGTTTTCCGATTCGGTTGCCAATGCCGTCACAGGGGTGATTTGTTGGTGTGCGTGGCGTACAGACCTGAGTTGGAACGCGCCTAAGAACATGGCTCCACACACGGTAGCCGCAGCCGCGTACCAAGCGGCTTTGCGCCATGCGAAGCGAGCGGGTTGCCTGAAGGGGGTGCCCTCTTTTTCGGGCAACTTGTCCATCAGATTGGCTGTGAACTGTTCAAAATATCCCTCGGGGGTTTTGAACGGATTTCCGCCGCCGCATTTCTTTCGGATGAAATCTTCTTCTTTCATGTCTTGCCCTTTCTTTATTGGTTGGATTGTCTTATCGTCAAAAGGTTTAATCTCGGGAGTTAAAAAAATCGCATATTTTTTTCACCGCGTGGTGGTAGGATGCTTTCAGTGCTCCTACGCTGGTATCTAGAATCTGGCTCATCTCTTCATATTTCATTTCTTCGTAGTATTTCAGCTGAAATACCGCGCGTTGTTTTTCCGGAAGTCCGGCAATGGCTTCCTGCAATTGTAGTTCTGCTTCGTCGCCGTCGAAATAGGCATCGGCGCGAAGGCGGTTTACCACTGCAGCCGGCGCGTCGTCGATGGCGGTAGTCGTTTTTTGCCGTTGCAGGAAGTTCAATGCCTCGTTGACGGCGATGCGGTAGAGCCATGTGCCGAGCCGGGCTTCTCCGCGGAAGTTTTCCAGGTTTGTCCAAGCCTTGATGAATGTGTTTTGGAGAATGTCGTTTGCGTCTTCGTGGCTATATACCATACGGCGGATTTGCCTATACAGGGGTGGGCTGTAGTGGCGGACAACCTGTTCGAACGCCTTGCGTTGCAGGGCGGGCTCGTTGAGTTGTTTGATGAGAGAGGTTTCCTCCGTAGGGGTCATGTCGTGTATGTCACATATTTAGTGGTTGGACAAATGAATAGCAGGAAGGTTTAAAATGCATCCATCTTTTCAAGCAGGAGGTCATCGTATCCGTATGGGTCTGGATAGTCTCCCCATTCCCCATTGGCGGCGGGGAACAGGGTGTAGTATTGGATGAAGATAGGCACGGGCGGTTTGAACCTTTGTGTGGTCGTGCGGAGGGGAGTGTTCTCTCCTGGTGTCTCGTCGGTTGCCTTTTCATCTGTCCCTTCCAAAGGGGGCAGTCCGATGGCGGTCCTGATTTTGTTGATGATGTCTTCGTCCGGTTCGTCCAACAGGAATACGGCCAACTCCAACGGTTTTTCCACACGGATGCATCCATGGCTGATGGCGCGGTTTTCGCGCGTGAAAGCCCTTTTGTTGTCTGTGTCGTGAAGGAAGATGGAAAAGCGGTTGGGGAACCGGAATATCAGCCGTCCCAAGGAGTTCCCTTCCCCATTGTCTTGTCTCACACGGTATTGGCCGCTAAGCAGCATGGAGGCAGTGACGGTTGCCGGGTCGGTTTCCTCGTCCGAAGACTTGTTGATGATGCGGTAACGGTTACGGGTAAAGTAGGCCACGTCTCCGGCATGTCTTGGGGCTATCTCGTTTTTGACGATGCTGTAGGGGATGTTCCAATAGGGATTCATCTCCACCCGTTCGATTTGGCTGGTGAGCATGGGGCTTTTGTTTTTGCGGCTTCCGATGCACACTTTCATGTGGAGTGTGTCCTCATGTTTTGTGTCGATGGCCTGGAGGTTCATGCCTGCCAGGTTCACCAGGACATGTTTGTTTTCAGGATTTTCCGTCCGCCAGCGGCTTCGTTCGATATTCACAGCTACTTTCCGTTTTGGCCCGGTTCCCTGTGTGTGCGCATACTTTTCTACTAATTGCCGGTAGAGCCTTCCTTTGGGGGCTATTTCATGGAAAAACGTTTCGAAATCTCCTGATTGTTGTGCGGCCAAGGCATTTTGCACGAAGGCCTTGTCGGCTTTTTCCGTCTTGATGTCGTAGAGCACTTGGAAGGGTGCCTTTTGGGCGGTGTCTGTCTTTTCCAGGCTGTTGAATGCCAAATCCGGGTCGATGTAGCCGAAACGTTGGCCACACACGTAGCGGATGTAGGCTTTCGTCAGCAAATATTCGGCATGGGCGTAGGCGGTGTTGATGTCCGTGCCGGAAGAAAAATCCAAGTTGCGGATTTGCCGTAGGTGTTTCTTTAGTTCTTCCGTTCGGAAACAAGAGGAGGGAAGCCCCGTGGCATTGGCCGTTTGTTCGAGGCGGTTTACCAACGTGTCGGCCCGTTCATTGATGCCGAAGCGGTCTATCCATAGGAATGGAGAACGGGCAGCGTAGTAGGCACGTGTATATTTGTCGGCATACATACCTGAGGTGAGCAGTCGCAGACTGTCTATGGCACGTCTTATTTTCCGGCTCGAAAGGCTGTATCGTTTTTCGTTCCATCCGCTTAAATCTTCCAATGTGATTTGCTTGTTCGTGTTTTCCTTCTTCTCATGGCATGAAAAAAGGAACATGCAACAAAAAAGGAATAGCGAGGATGTCGCACGAAGCCTCATTATCCGAAATTTAGTTGATGGAAACCTTACGCACGACGTTGTTTACTTTCAGGATGTAGCATCCTTTTTTCAAAGACAGGTTGATGGTTTTCGCGTTGCTGTCGATGTTGACTATTCCCACTTTTGCGCCTGTGAGGGAAAATATTTCCAGTTTGCTGCCTTCTGCGTTATATACGGAAACGGTGGCACCTTTGATGACGATGGAAACGGCTGCGAGTTCCGTCTCCGGCCCGTTCGCTTCGGCTTGTGCACGACACACCGTCCCTGCCGGATTCAGCAGGAATGCCACCACAGCCAAAAAGAGAATCTTTTTCATCATCGTTCCGTTTCTTTTCATTGCGTCATTGCAAATATAGGTATTCCTAACGAAAGAAACAAATTTTATTGTGTGAAAACGAAACTTTTTCTAAATTTTGATGTTCAGGTTTTCTTTGGCCAAGATGGTATGGGCGAACACGCTTCGAGCTTCGTCCAGCAACACGGCTTCGTCTTCGTAGCGGGCGGAGAAATGCCCGATGCATAATGCCTTCACATGGCTGTCCCGTGCAAGCGTGGCGGCTTGGAGGGCTGTCGTGTGGAATGTTTCTTGGGCGCGTTGCAGGTCTTCGTGCAGGAATGTGGCTTCATGGAACAGCAAATCGACCCCTCCGACCAAGGAAGAAAGTCCGGGCAGATAGCAGGTGTCCGAGCAATAGGCATAGCTGCGGGCTGGAGCGGCAGGGGTCGTGAGGCGGGAGCAAGGGATGACTTGCCCGTCCTCGGTGACCCAATCCTTTCCATTCTTTATATTGTTGATTTCGCAGACGGGGATGTGGTAGAAGTCTATCATGTCCCTCCGGATATGGGGAAGCAGCTCTTTTTCCTTGAACAGGTAGCCGCAACAAGCGATGCGGTGGCGCAAGGGGATGGAATAGACCATCACGGAACGGTCTTCGTGGACTAAGGTATGGCGGGTGGTGTCCACCGGATGGAATTCGATGTTGAAGTCCAACCCTTTGCAGAAGAAGTCTAGCATGCTTTGGAGCATGGAGCCGAAGTTCTCCGGCGCATGGACGTGCAACGGGGCTGTGCGTCCCAACAGCCCGAAGGTGGAAATCAGGCCGATAAGTCCGAAGCAATGGTCGCCGTGCAGGTGGGAGATGAACACATGGTTGAGATGGGAGAACTTGAGGTGGGAACGGCGCATTTGCAGTTGCGAGCCTTCGCCACAGTCAATCATGTAGAGTTTTTCGCGCACGTTGAGCACTTGCGAGGTGGCGAAATGCCGCGTGGTGGGAAGCGCCGAACCGCAACCCAATATTGTCAATTCGAATTTTTCCATGTCGGTTCCTTTTCTGTCGTTACAAAAATACATAAAAAAGAGCGATGAAAGAAATCATCGCTCTTTTTCTCAATTAGGAAAGGTTTATTTTATTTTTCGCCTTTTTCCATCTGTGCTTTCAGGGCTGCCAAAGCGTCAATGTCGCCCAAGGTCGTGGAAGCGGCCTGGTTTTGGATTACAGGCGTTTCTTCCTTGTCCTTCTTGTTGCTCTTCTTCGCGTCTTTGTTCTTCTTGGCTTCCTTGGCTTCAGCGCGTTGTGCATCTTCGTGGATGCGGCTGTGCGACAAGATAATGCGCTTGCTGTCCTTGTTGAATTCAATGACCTTGAACGGCAGTTTCTCGTTCAGTTGAGCTTGCGTACCATCTTCTTTTACCAAGTGTTTCGGAGTGGCAAAGCCTTCAACGCCGTATTCTAATTGTACTACGGCACCCTTCTCCAACATTTCGACGATAGTACCCTCGTGGATGGAATTCACAGTGAAGATGGTTTCGAACACATCCCACGGATTTTCTTCCAGTTGCTTGTGGCCCAAGCTCAGGCGACGGTTCTCCTTGTCGATTTCCAATACCTGGACTTCGATTTCGGCACCAATCTGCGTGAATTCAGACGGGTGCTTGATTTTCTTTGTCCAAGAGAGGTCGGAGATGTGGATCAAGCCGTCCACGCCTTCTTCCAATTCCACAAACACACCGAAGTTGGTGAAGTTGCGGACGCGGGCCGTGTGCTTCGAACCGATGGGGTACTTCTCTTCGATGGTTTCCCATGGATCCGGTTTCAGCTGTTTGATGCCCAAAGACATCTTGCGCTCTTCGCGGTCCAAGGTCAGGATGACGGCTTCCACTTCGTCGCCCACCTTCATGAAGTCCTGTGCGGAACGCAGGTGTTGGCTCCAAGACATTTCCGACACGTGGATAAGTCCTTCCACGCCCGGTGCGATTTCGATGAATGCGCCGTAGTCGGCCATCACGACAACCTTGCCCTTCACCTTGTCGCCCACCTTCAAGTTGGGATCCAAAGCGTCCCAAGGATGCGGGGTGAGTTGTTTCAAGCCCAGCGCGATGCGCTTCTTCTCGTCGTCGAAATCGAGGATAACCACGTTGATCTTTTGGTCGAGCTGCACCACTTCCTTCGGGTCGCTCACACGTCCCCAAGAGAGGTCTGTGATGTGGATCAAACCGTCCACACCGCCCAAGTCAACGAATACGCCGTAAGACGTGATGTTCTTGACGGTGCCTTCCAGCACTTGTCCTTTTTCGAGCTTGCTGATGATTTCCTTCTTCTGCTGTTCGAGTTCTGCCTCGATGAGGGCCTTGTGGGAAACCACGACGTTCTTGAATTCCTGATTGATTTTTACGACCTTGAATTCCATCGTCTTGCCTACGAACACGTCGTAGTCGCGGATGGGCTTCACGTCGATTTGTGAACCCGGCAAGAAAGCTTCGATGCCGAAGACGTCCACAATCATACCGCCCTTCGTGCGGCACTTGATATAACCCTTGATGATTTCCTCGTTGTTAAGGGCTTCGTTGACACGTGCCCAAGAACGGGTTGCGCGGGCTTTCTTATGGGAAAGAACCAATTGGCCTTTCTTGTCTTCCTGGTTTTCAATATACACTTCCACCTTGTCGCCCACCTTCAGGTCGGGGTTGTAGCGGAATTCGCTCATGGGGATGATGCCGTCGGACTTGAAGCCGATGTTCACCACCACTTCGCGTTTGTTCATTGCGATGACCGTGCCTTCCACCACTTCGTGGTCCTGCACTTTGTTCAGCGAGCCTTCGTAAGCCTTTTCCTGATCTTCGCGGCTCTTTTCGGTTTGGATTTCACCGCTTTCATAGGCATCCCAGTCGAAGTCTGCCAACGGTGCTACGTTCTTTAAATCTTCCATTTAAGTTTTTAAAATTTGAGTAAATTAATAATGTTAGACATTATGTTGACTAAATCGGCCGCAAAGATACGACAAAAAACATTATGCCGCAATTAAAACGGTAAGAAAATGAGCGCGTTTCTTTGTTTTATTTGTCTTTTTTCTTGGAGCATATGGCGAAAAGCCATTATCTTTATACCCTGTAAAAACATCAGTCGGCCATGCGTGGAATATTACTGTGTATAAGTTTGTTGTTCGGCAGTGTGCCGATGGAAGCGGGAGGGGTGACGGAGTCACTGCTCGACTCATTGGATTGGGCTGTGGCACATAAGGCAGACTTTGTAGCGGAAAAGTCTGCCAGGATTGCGCAGCTGAAAGCCCAGGCCGTGCGGACACCGGAGGACCGGTATAGTTTGTCCAAGTTCCTGTTCAACGAGTATGCAACGTTCGACAGTGATTCTGCATGGCATTATGCAAATCGCTGCGTGGCGCTTGCGGAGGCGATGCAGGATGATGTCCGGGCAACGGAGGCCAAGCTTTTTTTGGCTTTGGCTTATACCAATACCGGGCTGTTTGATGCGGCACGGCAGTGCCTTGAGAATGCCGCGTCGGAAGATTCTTTGCCGGCAGAGTTGGAGCGTTTGCGTTTGGAGGTGGATGCTTTGTATCATTTTCATCTGGCCGACTATGTGGGAGAGGATGTAAGCGGATGGCAGGACAAGTATGCCCGTCGGGGGAAGGAAAGCAGGCGGATGTTGCTCTCTATGTCGGAAAACGGACATCCAGAGTTGTTGTGGCAAAAGGTGGAGCGGGCGTTGGAAACTGAGGGAAACCTTTCCGCCCTGGAGCATGAGATTCGCAAGGCATTGGCGCGTCCGGAACGTATGCGGCCGCAAAGCCGGGCAAGGTTGTATTTCTCCTTGGCCATGTGGAGGAAAAGGCAAGGCGATGAGAAGTGGCTGGACGATGCGATTCAAGCCGCTTTGACAGACCTTCATGCGGCCAACCGGGATGAACTTGCCCTGCAGACTGTGGCATTGGAACTTTTTGAGCGTGAGGATGTGGAGCGGGCTTACAGCTACATCCAAAGTACGCTTGAGGATGCATTGTTTTACAAGAACCGGATTCGCTTCAGCCGTCTTGCCGACATGCAGTCTATAATAAATAAGGAGTACCAGCAAGTGAAAGACCGTCAACACCGGAAGCTGAGAGCCTGCCTGTGGGCTATTGGCGTGTTGCTGGCCGGCATGGGGGTGGTGTCGGTCGGACTAGTCCGTCAGAAGCGTCGCCTGTCTGTGGCCCAGCAGACACTTTCGCAAGCCAACGAACGTATGGATAGGCAACTGGCAGACCTTGAGCGTACAGACCGTGAACTGGACGAGTCGAACGCAAAGCTGAAACAGACGGTGGCGCTTCTGACCGAGGCGAATTTCGTGAAAGAGGAATACATCGCCCGGATGTTTACCTTATGCGCAGGCTATATTAATCGTGCGGACGAGATACGCGTTCATATCAGCCGAAATCTGAAGGCCGGGCAAAACAGGGAAGCCTTGAAGTATGTGGGGTCAGAGACTTTGGCAGGTGCATGGAAAGACTTCTACCGGGAGTTTGATTCCATATTCTTGAGCATCTATCCAGACTTCGTGGTGCGTTTCAACGGCCTGCTGAAAGCAGAAGAACAAATTCTGCCCAAAGGCAACGAGTTGCTGACGCCCGAACTTCGGATTTATGCCCTTATCCGGTTGGGCATTACAAGCCGTACACGTATTGCGGAAATTCTGCATTATTCTTTGCAGACGGTATATAACTATCAGACACGCACCCGTTCCCGGCTTAGGGACGAGGACATGAATTTGGAACGTGCCGTCTGCGAATTTGGGTTCTCTGGAGGTTGACGCGAGGTATCCTCAAAGCCTCCAGACTTCCTACTATTATGGGACTCTATATATTCTGTATATTGCTATAATACAATCTGTTGCAATTTTATTAGTCCTACTTGCCACTTCTACTTGCTGTTGCATCATGCCGGCACGGACACTACCTTTGCCTTGTCGAACCATTAAAGCAACAGCAACGATGAGAACCTTAAAGACCATCAGACACAGTGTGCCGTTCTTATTATGTCTCCTGTATGCGGAGCGCGTGGTGGCAGTGAAGGAGCCGGCCGACACGATAGCCGCTTCGCTTACAAATGCAGGGGTGAAAGAAGAAAAGGGACGGAACGTGATGTTGAACGCATCAGACGCCAACAAACCTCGGGAAATCCAGATTGGCTTGCCGTCAGAGGACGTGAATGTTTATGAGAACGGCCTGCCTGCCGTATATTCTTCCACAATCCATAAGCTTGCCACTCATTGGAGAAGTGATGCCAGCCTGGGCCATGTGGGGCTGATGACGCCTTCCGAGTCTGCCATCACCACGGGTAATATCGCTTATTCGGTTAACGCCTATTCGCAACTGGGCAGCAAGGATTTTAAGGGGGTGGTGAACTACAAGGCCAATCATTTCGGGATGCAGAACTTTGACGGTAATGTGTCCGGCAGTATGGGACGGAACCTTTTGTTTACCGCCAGCGTGTACCAGAACTTCGACCCGGGCTTTTTCGACCCGAAGTTCACAAACTATTCCGACCGCACCCAACTTTACCATGCCGGACTGACATGGCTGTTCGGACAAGGGCGCGGCAAGACTTCTTTATTATATAAATATTCCCGCAGCGCGGCGTTGGGCACGATGGTGACATACGCTCCATTCATTTATGTGGGAGACGGCAGTGTGCGTGAAGTGCCGGGCTTTCGGCTGGGGACGGATTCCTATTGTCCGGAAAGCGGTTATTTCACTTATATGGACGTGCGTGACGGTGTAGTGAAAAAACAGCGCATCGGGGATGGCATCGGCAATTCGGCTCACGAAATCGCGTGGATGACGGACTACACATTCTCAGCCCGCACTCGCTTGACATTGAATATGAAATATATGGGCGCGGATGCCTCTTATGTGGACTTTTCGGGCAGCAATATCATGGAGGCCGGGGCGGCCGACGGCTACTTGCTGGACGGAAAGCCTTACGCAGGACTGACGGAAGCCCGCATCGCCTTTTTGCATTACGCTAAGGTGCGCAACATCCTTCTGACTTCTGAACTGAGCCATCGTGCGGGGAATCATGACCTTCGATTGGGACTGAATCAGTGGAACTATTTCCTGGACTATCACTCCTCATCCACTAAATGGAACTGCACCGTGGAGCCTTATCCTTCTGTCCTGTCCACAGTCGCCACAGCCGCTCATGACGGTTTTTATGAGTTCAACGCCATAGGGTCAGAATACACGAAAGGGCATGAGAACAAGTTGGCGCTCTATTTCACGGATGACTGGCAGGTCACACCGCGCTTGAATCTCTACTATGGCGGGCGTGTGGAGTACTATCGGATGGATTTGGACCAGATTCCCCTTTCGCGTTATGACGGCTTCCATATCGGTGCGGTCAACCATGAAGGCAAACGGGTGGAGCCGGTACATGTCACGAAAGATAAAATCAACTATGCCGCCACGCTGCAGCTGAAGTTCAATCTGAATCGCCACGCAGGTATTCAGGCAGACGGGACGGTGGCCACTCGTTTCCCGCGCATCAATGAATATGCGGGTACGGGCCCCACGGCAGAGCAATACAAGCGGGTGGTGATTCCTTTGATAAGGGGCGGCGTTTCCTACAGAAACGATTGGATTGACGCATCGTCTATGGTCACGTTCATTTCCAAGTCGAACAACATCGACCAACAAAATGTGACAAAGCCCGGTACGCAGGAGATGAAGACCGTGTTGCTGATTTATAATATCCAGACTTTAGGATGGACCACTACGGCCGAAATCGACCCGTTCAAGCGTTTCCATCTTCATGCGCTGTTTACGTGGCAGAAGCCCGTGTATAAGAACTATTTCATCAAGTCGCCTTTTGAGGGTGTGCCGGACTTGGATGCCGACGGCAACATTGTGAAGGAAATTCCGCAGATGTTGGTGGAATTGGATCCAAGCTATGACATTACGGACCGGTTGCGTGTGTGGTTAAGTTTCCGTTACTTCGGGAAAACCTATGCAAATCTGACCGATGCACTCTATTTCAACGGCCGGTGGGAAACGTTCGGCGGAATAGACTGGAAGGTGAACAAATTCCTTTCCGTCAACGTGAATGTCATTAACATTTTGAATCAGAAAGGAGCGAGCGGCACCATCAGCGGGGCCGAGCTTCTCTCGAAAGAAGAAGCTTCCGAATACGCCAATCATTATATGAGCGGCAATTATCTCCGTCCGTTCACCGTGGAATTCGGAGCGAAAATCAACTTCTGATAGCACAAGAATGATTAACTTTAACCCCATAATCTTATAAAACTATATCATGATGAAAAAATTATTGTTAGGAACAATGTTGGCAGCAGCTGCCCCGTTGTTCACCTTGCAGGCCAAGGATGTGTTGGCTTCACCGGACGGCAAGCTGTCGCTGACGTTTGAAGTGGTGGACGGAAAGCCCACTTACGAAGTGGCTTATAAAGAAAGGCCTGTTGTGTTACCCAGCCGTTTGGGCTTCGAACTGAAAGATGCTCCCGCATTGCTCGATGGGTTTCGGGAAGTGGATGTGCAGACTTCAACCTTCGATGAGACTTGGAAACCCGTGTGGGGAGAGGAAAGCGAAATCCGCAACCATTACAACGAATTGGCCGTGACGCTGGAACAGCCGGCCACAAACCGTACGATGGTGATTCGTTTCCGCGTCTATAATGACGGAATGGGACTTCGCTACGAATTCCCGCAGCAGAAGAACCTTGTCTATTTTGTCATTAAGGAAGAACACACGCAGTTTGCCATGGCCGGGGACCATACGGCTTATTGGATTCCGGGTGACTATGACACCCAGGAGTATAACTACACCGTATCCAAGCTGTCGGAGATTCGCGGCCTGTTCCGGAAAGCATACGTGCCGAACGTGTCTCAGGAGGCTTTCTCGGAAACCGGTGTGCAGACTTCCTTGCAGATGAAGACTGCCGACGGGCTATACATCAACCTTCATGAGGCCGCACTGGTCAACTATCCGGCCATGCATCTGAATCTGGACGATGAGAAAATGGTGTTCGAGTCGTGGCTTACGCCTGATGCCCGGGGAGATAAGGGGCTTATGCAGGCTCCTTGCCATACGCCGTGGCGCACGATACAGGTGACGGATGACGCCCGTAAGATTCTGGCTTCCCGTCTTATTCTGAATCTGAACGAACCTTGCAAGTTGGAAGACACAAGTTGGATACATCCCACCAAATTTGTCGGTGTCTGGTGGGACATGATTACGGGGAGAGGCACTTGGGCTTACACCAACGACTTGCCTTCCGTGCAGCTGGGGGTGACTGATTATGCGCAGACCCAACCCAACGGGACACATTCTGCCAACACAGACAACGTGAAACGCTATATTGATTTTGCATCCGAGAACGGAATCGGTGCCGTGCTGGTGGAAGGATGGAATGAAGGATGGGAGGACTGGTTCGGACACGAAAAGGAATATGTGTTCGACTTCCTCACTCCTTATCCGGATTTTGACATCCGTGAACTTAACGAATACGCGCATTCCAAAGGAGTGAAACTCATCATGCACCATGAAACATCGGGTTCCACACGCAATTACGAACGTCATTTGGAGAAGGCTTATGATTTGATGAACCAATACGGCTACGATGCCGTGAAGAGCGGTTACGTGGGTAATATCCTGCCCGTGGGCGAGCATCATTACAGCCAGTCCATTGTCAACCATTACTTGTATGCTGTGACCCAGGCCGCCAAGCATCGTATCATGGTGGATGCTCATGAAGCCGTGCGTCCAACGGGGCTGTGCCGTACCTATCCGAATCTAGTCGCCAATGAGTCGGCACGCGGTAATGAATACAATGGCAACGCTCCAGAAGGCAACGACCCGCATCATGTCTGTATCCTGCCCTTTACTCGTTTGCAGGGTGGACCGATGGATTACACGCCGGGCATTTTTGAGATGGATATGGCGAAGATGAATCCTTCGAGCAAATGCCATGTGAACGCCACAATCTGCAATCAGCTTGCTCTTTATGTGACAATGTACAGCCCGCTCCAGATGGTGGCCGACATTCCCGAACATTACGAGGCGCACAAGGATGCTTTTCAGTTCATTAAGGATGTGGCTTTGGAATGGGACGAGAGCCGTTATCTGGAAGCTGAGCCGGCGGAATATGTTACCATTGCCCGTCGGGCCAAAGGAACGGACAATTGGTTCGTAGGTTCCGTGGCCGGGCGTAACGGGCATGATTCAGACATCCGGTTGGATTTTCTGAAGAAGGGGAAGAAGTATATGGCCACCATCTATATGGACGCGAAAGATGCCGATTACTTGAAGAATCCCCAAGCTTATAAGATAACTCGCAGGAAGGTGGATGCCGAAACACGGTTGAAACTTCACGCCGTGGCTGCCGGTGGATTTGCCATCAGCATCGTCCCCATTGGGTAATTTTTCTTAATCCGGCCTGTAACTCACTTTTTTATATTATCTTTGCAGCGTCAAATTTCTAATTTAACATGGGAAAGATTAATTGCATAGGTATTCTGACATCCGGCGGCGACGCGCCGGGTATGAATGCGGCCATCCGCGCCGTGACTCGCGCGGGCATTGCCGCCGGATTGAAGGTAAAAGGAATTTACAGGGGATATGAGGGGCTGATCAATAATGAAATCAAGGAATTCACCACGGAGAATGTGAGCAACATCATCCAGCGGGGCGGCACCATCCTGAAGACGGCGCGCAGCAAGGACTTCATGACGCCGGAAGGGCGCAAGAAGGCATACGACAACATGGTGGAGCAGGGCATCGACGCCCTCATCGTCATTGGCGGGAACGGCTCATTGGCCGGTGCGCGCATCTTTGCCGAGGAGTTCGATGTGCCGTGCATCGGCTTGCCGGGTACGATTGACAACGACCTTAACGGCACGGACACGACCATCGGTTATGACACCACGCTGAACACCATCGTGGAATGCGTGGACAAAATCCGCGACACGGCCACTTCACACGAGCGCATCTTCTTCATCGAGGTGATGGGGCGCGACGCGGGCTTCCTGGCACAGAACGGTGCCATCGCCAGCGGGGCGGAGGCGGCCATCATCCCGGAAGACAGCACGAATGCCGACCAGCTGGAGCAGTTCATCAGCCGTGGCATCCGCAAGAGCAAGAGTTCCAGCATGGTGCTTGTGTCGGAGAGCCCGAAGTGCGGTGCCATGTACTATGCCGACCGTGTGAAGAACGAATATCCGGAGTTTGACGTGCGCGTGTCCATTCTCGGTCATTTGCAGCGTGGCGGCTCGCCGAGCGCGTCCGACCGCATCTTGGCTTCCCGTTTGGGCGTGGGCGCAATCCGGGCCTTGCAGGAAGGGCAGCGCAACGTGATGATTGGCATCCGCAACGACGAGGTGGTTTACGTGCCTTTCTGCAATGCCATCAAGAGCGACAAGCCCATCAAGAAGGAGCTGATCGACGTGCTGGGCATCTTGTCCATTTAAGGCGCATCGCCAAGGAAGGTGTCAATAATATAATAAGGTGGAGGATGTCCGTTGCAGCCCGGCGGATTTTCTCCACCTTTTTTGATAGGGGGGCTGTTTGGTTGAAACCAATCGCGGAAAAAAGGAAGATGTCTTCTACTGACATAGGTAGACACATTTATAAGTAATAACTAAATGTGTTTTTATTATGGAAAAGAAGAAT
>CALULT010000069.1 GCA_944321565.1 uncultured Paraprevotella sp.
AAGGATTCTTGGATATTATATGGGAATACAGCATGTCAATGAGACGGGAACGTACAATGACTGGCTGTGCTTCTATCTAACGGCAATAAAATCAGCAAGTTCAATCATTTGCTAGAAACGCCAATCGTTGCCAAATGCTTCCACCGTTGTTTATAGTCTGTTTAAATTTTGCTTCTAAAAAATTTTATTCCGCCTCTTTTGAGGTTCATTTTCGGTCTCTTTCTCTAATTTGCTTAAATTCAAATAGGCATATTCTTTTTGCGACATCGTTGGAATATCTATCCTTAATGAACTAAACAATGGGGGCAACTGCTGTCGGCGGGAAGCCATACTGTTTCTTGAACGCGGAGGAAAAATGTGACTGGTTTCTGAATCCCACTTTGGTATAGACATCCACTACTTTGTTCCCTCCCTCTTTCATCAGGTTGTAAGCAACCTCCAATCGTTTGCGGATGAGCCACTTTTCGGGTGTCAGGTCGCTGATTTTCCTGAAGTCGCGTTTGAAGGTGGCGAGGCTCCGTCCCGTGTAGTGCGCCAACTCTTCCAGGTTGAACTCATACATGTAGTTCTTGTTCATGAAGTCGAGTATGTCGATTTTCCAAGGCTCGTTGAAGTCGAACAGGGTCGGCGCGAAACGCTTGTCGATGTGGAGCAGGGCGAGCAGGCCCTCTTCCAGCTTCAGGTGCATGAAGTCGTCCCGGGGCTTCACTTCCGGGTCGAAGAACGGGGTCAGCGAGGCAAACAGGCTGGTGATTTCCGCCGTCTTGGGCAGCTTGGCCACGCCGGATTTGAGCTTGGGCGTGTCGGCAGGCACTTTGTAGGGGCCGCCTTTGGCATACATTTCCCGGAGGAAGTTGCGGGTGAAGTTCATGAAGATGCCGCAGTAGCGTTCCCCGTCGCACGGCCTTTTATACAAAGTGATGTGGTGGTCGCGCGGGATGAACACGCATTCTCCCTTGCCCACGTGGATTTGTTCCTCGCCGTTGTCAAGGAGCATTTCCCCCGAATAGACGTAGTTCATCGCATACTCCCGAGAGCGGTGGACGCAGGCCGTGGTGTCATCGTAAAAGTAACTATAAAACACGTTCTCATAATTGAAAATGGGTGTCAGCGGGTCGGGATGCCTTTCTTGCATTGGTTGTTCCATGATATATGTGTCCTTTTTGTTAATCGGCAAAAATGTAATTAGATTTACCGTGTCAGCGAGAAACGCAGGCTGAAGCCGAAGTCCTGCGTGATGGTGGGGTAGGCGTTCGACGAGAGGAGCGGCTGGTTGCGCTGGCGGTCGTAGTAGAGGCTCAGGGTGACGTAGCGGCTCATCGTGTAGTCCGCGCTGAACGATGCCTTGACGGCCTTGTTGCCGCTGGTGGCTTCGGAAAGCGAGGTCTGGATGTTGCGCGTGATGGCATCCTGGTTGCGGAAGGAGAAGTCGAAGCGCAGGTTCAGGTCATGGCTGATGGCGCGGCTGTTTTTCGACTGGTTGCTGCGGTTGTTGTTGCGCGCATTGGGCGTGTTCGTGTTGTTCTGGTTGTTGTTCCGTGCGCGGGCCGCCCTTCGTGCGCGCCGTCCGCCGAAGAGCGAGGAGAGCTTGAAGTCGTTGATCTTGTAGCCCCACCCGATGACAAAGTCGTTGCTGCAGGCTTCGTTCAGTTGGGCGGCCGTCATGCTCAGCGTCAGGACGCGCGTCTTGCGGTATTCCACTTTGAAGGTCATGTTGTTGTTCAGCGTCATGTCCAGTCCGGCCAGCGGGGAGAAGGCTTCGTTGATAGACACGCTGCTGATGTCGTACATGCTGCTCGGCACGATGGAATTGTCTGTGGTGTTTTGGATGAAGCCCAGGTCGCCCATGTATTCCATCCAGCTGCTGTAAGTGTTGTAGGAACCGACGGAATAGACGCTCTTGTAAGAGTGGTTGAGCGTGACGCTCTTGAAGTGGTCGCGTATCCAGGGCAGGTAGCCCAGTCCTTTGTAGGACACGGTCCAGTTGGGGAGCATCCGCGCCAGCGAGGGGAAGATGTCCAAGGGTGAATTGATGTCGCTTCCACCGGTGTAGGCCGCGAGGAAGGCCGGGATCATCACGTCGGCCGAATATTTGTTCACCGTGCCGTTGGCCGGGTCGAATTTTCCCTGCAATCCTGTGGCGGCCGGATAAGTGGCGTTGGCATAGCGGGCCTCCACGCGCCGCTGGAACGTGTTCAGGTATTGCTGGAAACGGGTGAACGTCTTGCTGCTATATCCGTTGCTGGCATCGCCCCGGCTTTCGAAAGCCGATTTGATGGAGATGGTGGTCATCGTGAAGCTTCCGCTCTGTGTGGTGGGCATGCCGGCGTACATGTATTGTATGCTCTTGTTGCTGTTCATGGTGCGGCTGGCGTTCAGGTCTATCTTCAGGTCGGGGATGGGCTCCAGCACGGCCTTGATTTGCAGGTCTTCCATGGCGTTGGTCGTGGCCGGGGTGCTGATGCTATCGTTGTTGAGCAGCCAGCCTCGTTCGTTGGCCTTGTCGATATAGCTGTCACCTGTCATGCCGAATGCAAAGTCAAGCCCCGGCGACATCATGCCGCCACCCGTGCACTGGCCGAGCATGTCGCCCACGTTGGGCAGGAAGCCGGGCAGCGACATGGCGTAGGTGTTGCGGTAGCTTACGCTCACGTTGCGCACCATCATGAGGAAGCGTGTGGCTCCTTGCAAGTAGGGGAACCATGGTTTTTCTTCCAATTTGGGCTTGGCCATGACGTTGACGCGCAACTTCACGGAGTCCAGGTTGAGGATGCGGATTTTGTTGTTGCTGAGCCGTTTGTATTTGATGGGATAGCGGCGTCCTGCCGTGTCCACGGCGGTGACGCGTATCTTGCGGCTCTTTTGGTTGTGGAGCACTTCCACCATGGAGTCGGGGAAGAGGGTGACTTCGCCCGAATAGCCTTTGAATTTCGGGTTCGGGGTCTTGGCGTTGGCCGTGCCCTTGGCGTTGGTTGTGGTGCGGGCTGGCGTTTTGGCTTTGTTGTCACCTTCTTTGCCCTTTCCCTCTTGGGCGGCTTTTTCGGCTTCGGCCTTTTCTTTTTCTTTCCGGGCTTTTTCCGCCGCCTTTTCACGGTTGCTTTTGTCTTTGGCTTTTTGCCGTTCGGCAGTGGAGAACTTTCGGTTGACGTCTTTCAGGAACTTGGAGAGGTTGTAGAGCGTCTCGAAGTTGAAGCGCCCGTTGATGGTCGCAGAGCGTTGGTTGTTGATGGTGTTGCCGTAGGTCAGGCCGTCTTCCAGCTCCATGCCGCGCTGCCAGGAATAGTTGGCGGTGTAGTTGCCGTCCAGGGTCATCCAGGCCAGGGCGGGGATTTTGTCAAGCGGCACCTTGTAGGAGGCCGACACGTCCTGTTGGTAGTCGAGCGGGGTGCCGAAGCTCAAAATGCTGTGTTTCACGGAGTCTTTCCACACCTTGTATTGATCGGGATAGAGGTCTTTGTTCACCGGCACGTTTGGTTCTTCAATTTCTGCGTGTGTGGCGGAACTGAAGGTGAAGCGTAGGTTCTTGGTCAAGTCCCAGCGCAGGCTGAAGTCGCGGTTCCAAAGGAATTCCTTGGAGAAGGAGAGGGGCAGCGACATCGGGTCTTCAAGGTTCTCGATGTCGCGTTCCTGGAACTCGTAGTAGTTGCGCAGGATATTAGTGTTGAAGCTGATGCTCTGTGGCAGGTAGTTGAAGTTTTGGTCGCGGATGATGTCCAGCCATTTGCTCTTGCTCTTGATGAGTTTCTTGAACGGTTCGAAAGGCTTGTACTCGGGCGAGTAGCTGTAGTTGAACGCGCCGCTCCAGTTCTTGTCTGTTTCCCAAGCCGTGGTTTCGCCTGTCTTGTTGGATTCGCTATGCGAGTAGCTGAACGAGAAGTTGGCCGGGTCATAGGGCATAGGGCGTTTGGGGGTGGCGATGTTGAACTTCACGTTGCTCAGGCTGAAGTTCTTGTTGGTGGTCTCCGTGGTGGTCAGGCTGCGCAGCGAGTCTTTCTCGTGTTCGGTGGTGCAGGCATCCAGCGCGTCTTTGAGGAGCATGTCCGTGTCCAGCGGGTTGTATTTGGGCTGGATGACTTCTTTGTTGAAAGAGTAATAGATGGGGGCGGTGAAGTGGAGCTTTTCGGGAAGCAGCTTGCCCAGCTCGAAGCTGGTGGTGATGCTGTAGTTGTACATGTCTTCCTGGTTGCGCTCGTTCACGTTGTCTTCAATGCCTCCGAAACCGGCGGTTTCGATGTGCCCCGTCAGGTTGACGCTGCCCAAGTCGGAGAACTGCACGTTGAGGGCACCTTGTGCGGCCCATCCGCCGTCGTTGCTGTATTCTTGCAGGCGGAGTTCGTTGACCCAGACTTCGACCGATTTCATCTCGCGCGAGTTGTTGCGTATGCCGATCATGATTGTCTTCACCTCGCCCAGTGTCGGGTTGCCCATGACGCTGATCTTGTTGTTCGGGCGGGACTCGTCGTAGGTGGAGAAAAGGGTGGTCAGGTTGGTGTTGCCGAGGCTCTTTTCGCGGTTGCGGGCCTGTTTCACGTCGGTGAAGACGGAGAGGTCGATGTCCAGCATATTTTCTTCCGGCCACACGGCGCGGCATTGGTCGCCCGAATAGGTGTCATAGCGTCCTTCCGGGGTCAGCTGGAGGGGAATCTCGTATTCGTAGAAGTTGTTGCGGTAGTCCGAGCCGAGGCGGATGAACACGCTGGTCTGCCCGTTTTCCGTTTCGGTCACGTTTTCGGCCAGGGCGTTGGCGTGGACGAACATTTGCAGGTGCTTGTACTGCCGCATGTCGAGGTTGGTGTTCTTATACACGGCGCGGGCGTCTCCCGTGGCCAGGTTGCGCACGGTGAGCGACAGGGCCTGCTCGTTTTCTTCCGCCAGCTGGGTCTGCGAGGGATCCACCACGCGGCTGATGCCCGGGGGAAGCACGTAGTTCACGGGGGTCTTGTCGTTGTTCTCCTCGATGTTCACCGCCGAGATTTCCATCGTGCCGCTCGTGGCCGGCATCTCGCCCGTGTAGAGGGCTTGCTCGTAGGAACGCCACTCGGCTTTCACCAGGTCGAGGGTGGCGAAGCGCAGGATGACGGGCTGTTCGAAGTGGGTCATGAACATGCGCATGAAGCGGATGCTGGTGAAGTCGTTGATGTTGCCCACTTTCTTTTCGTATTCGTCCACGGGGACGCGGAACTGGTACCAGTTCACCTCCTCCGTGTTGCCGTTGCGCAGCTTCACGCTGGCCGTGCGCCGGTCCACGATGTAGTTCTGACCCACGACGAAGTCTTCCGGACGGATGCTGATGCGGTATTGGTAATATTTTTCGTATTCGTTCAGCGTGTAGTCCTGGTTGATGTCTTCCACGTCGGGCGTGGTCTTGTAGGAGGTGTCGTAGGACTCGTTGGCGTTCTCGTTTGAGCGGGAGTTGCCTTCGGGGAGGTTGATGTACTTGTAGCGGTCCAGGATGCTGCGCTGCTGCGCGTCGTAGTCCGATCCGCGGAAGTAGTGGTAGTCATCTGCGGCGGGGTCGGCCAACAGGGAGTCATAGACGGCGGGGTTGACTTTTCCCTGCACGGCGGCAAGGAA
This sequence comes from uncultured Paraprevotella sp., assembly GCA_944321565.1. Classification (GTDB taxonomy): domain Bacteria; phylum Bacteroidota; class Bacteroidia; order Bacteroidales; family Bacteroidaceae; genus Paraprevotella. Next base: position 5,575 of record CALULT010000069.1, read on the forward strand.
CTCGCGATAGGCACCGAAGGTGCGTTCTTCCTCGCTGCTCAAACCGTTCAGGCCGATGTCCTGCCGTTGGCGTGCCCCGGATTCGTTGTTGAAAGCATAGACCACGCTCGTGGTGTTGGGCACCCGTCCCCATGCGGTTTCCGTGTAGTAGCTGGGATTGCCGTCAATGGGCATGCCGCTCTCGAAAAACTTCTTGCCGTCGTGGAGGATGTCTTCGCTCACTTCGCCTAGGTTGAGGTAGAGGTCGCCGCCATGGTTTCCGCCCGTGTCGCGGGTGTAGATGAAGGGGTCGAGCATCCAGAACTCCACGTATTCGATGTTGGCCGTTTCGAAGTCGTTGGTGTCCAGTTTGCGCATCATGCCGCCCCAGCGTGTCTGCGGGTTGGGCAACCGCCCGTTGGCATCCAGGTTGGGGTCAAGGTTGTAGGCACCCCGTTCGGTGGGATAGAAGGCCATGTTCATCACGGGCAGCGAGCTGGCCGAGTTGTAGCTGGTCTGTGTGCGGTTGGGATACAGTTCGCGTTCATACACTTCGCGCACGTAGTGGTTCGACAGCTGGTTCAGGTCGCTTTTGATGTGGGCGGGGGTGAGCGACGAGCTTTGCCGTGTGAAAAGCGGATCGACGGTGTACCAGCTGAGCAGGGCGCGGTTGTAGCCCGCCCGCACGTCGTTCACCAACGTGCTCTCCTGGAAGTCGGAAGGCACACTGGAAATCATCCAGCTGGTGGGCTGCATCACGCTGATGCCGTTTTTCGTGTTTTCGAAATCATCGATGTAGGAGGCCGAGCCTTGTATCTTCCGGTTCTGTCCCGCGATGAGTTGGGCAAACTCGCCGGTGAAACTGATTTGCGAGGGGGCGGTCACGTCGATGAGCGGGATTTTGTCAATGAGGTTGGTGAGCCACTGGCTTTCTTTCTTCCACGAGAGGTTGACGCCCCAAAGGGTGTTCTTCAGCGGTTCCTCGCCCATGTTCACCTTGGTGGTGAGTGGTTGTTCGTTGAGGAACATGAAGGTGCCGCCCAGCGTGAAGTCCTTGCTCACGTCGTATTGCAGGTTGAAGCCCACGAGCGTCTTGCGCTGCATGCCGTAGTTGTCGTTGCTCTCGAAATCCACGCTCACGTTGGTGCCCGCGTCGATGATGCTTTGGTTGATGATGGTCACCACGCCCATGGAGTAGTCCACCGTGTAGTCCTGGTTTTCCACCAGTGTCACGCCGCCTGCCGTCACCGTCACGGAGCCTTGCGGCACGTTCATCGCCCCGAGGCTGATTTCCGCTCCGTTGTTGCCCTTGTATTCGCCAGTGAGCAGGAATTTGTTCTTTTCCGCGATTTGCCGGGCCGTGGTTTTGGTGGACGTGTAAAGTTCGTCAAAGCAATATTTCTCGGCCAGGGCGTTGTCGTTCAGGTAACGGCGCAGGTGGCTGCCGAAAGGTTCCACCACGGGGAAATAGATGCGCCCTTTGTTGATGGTGTAGCCCTCCACATAGTCGAACCGCCCGTTGGGGTTGGCCTTGTTGTTGTTGTCCAGACGGTCCAGGTTCATGATGCGGAGGAGCTTCACGTTCTTGAACCGGGCTTCGGGCAGATAGGACACATACACGCCAGCCGAGTCGCTTTGGTATTGAATGTCGAGCTTGAAGTCTTCCTTTTGCGTCGTGGTGGCGTTCAGGCTATACACGTTTTTCATCATCAGGTGCCAGTTGCCCATGTCCGGAGTGTTCGAGGTGTTCTTCAGTGCCTTGACGAAAAGGGCCTGGGTGTTGTCGGTCAGGTCTGAGGAGAACTCGCCCACTTGGTAGGTGGCTCCGCCGTAGGTGTATTCGAAGGCGACGGCCAGCACTTCGTCCGGTTGGAGCGCGAAGTTGAGCGACACGTAGCCGAGTGCCGTGTTCACCGTATATTCCGAAGAGGAGAGCAGGCGTGCGCTTTGCAGTTTCTCATAATCCACGCTGCCTTCGAATCCCGCGATGGCATCCAGCTCCGTCGAGGTCTGGCTGATGTCGCGTGCGGCGGCATGCTGCGTGGCCATGGTGGAATAGAGGTCGTTGGCGTTGTTTGAGGCCACGGTGGCCGACCCCGCATGCCATATCGGGTTGGAGATGCTGTCGTGTTCGCCCAGGTCGGTGAAGGCCACGATGTTGCGGTTGCTTTCGTAGCTGCCGGTCTTGTTGGTCACCCACAGTTCAATGCGCTTGATGGTCACGCCGGACATCACGGTGGGCAGGCGGCTCATGTTGTCGTCATAGTGGTCGCGGAAGAAGTGGGCGAGGAAGAAGTGGCGGTTTTCTTCGTATTCCGTGGCTGCGAATTCGTAGCTGTGCGTTTGTGTGCCGCCCTTCGAGGACACGCTTTTCGAGGCCGATTTTTTTTGCGACACCACCGTCTGTAGTTTCAGCTTGCCGAACTGCAGGTCGGTGCGCAGGCCGAAGAGGGACGACGCGCCTTTGATGAGCGACGAGTTGGTGGGCAGCGACACGTTGCCGGCTTCGATGAGTTTGATGATTTCGTCTTCCTTGCCTTCGTAGCGCAGCTTCATGCTTTGCGCGTCGAAGTCGAAGGTGGCTTCGGTGTTGTAGTTCAGGTTCATGTTGATTTTGTCGCCCACGCTGCCGTTCATGCTCATGTTGATGTTTTCCTCGAAGTCGAAACCGAACGTCTTGCGGCGGTTCTCGGCCAGGCTGGGGTTGTCGGTCTTCTTCATGTTCGCCCCGATTTTGAGCTCGGCCGACCCTTGTGTCTTGATGCGCACTCCCCCCGGGCCGAAGATTTTCTCTGCCGGGCCTAGGTCGAACTGCATGTCGGTGAAGTCGAATTTGTTTTTTCCCTCTTTTTCGAATTCTTCAGCGTTGCGTTGGCGGTAATAGGCGCGGAGCGACTTTTGCAGGCTCCAGTCCTGGTATTCTTCGGGCGACATCAGGATTGGGGCGTTCAGGTAGCTGTCGCCGATTTTAGTGCCGACGGTGTAATTCCCTGTTTTAGGGTCATATACTGTGTCCGTGACCAAGTTGTCGGGGTCTTTCAAGTCCATGCTCTTGTGTTCCAGGTCGGCTTCCTCCTGCGGTGCCGTGCGTTTCACGCTGAATCGCGGGCGTATGGAGTCTGGCTCGGCCGGGGCTTCGGCCTGCAGGCGGGGAAAACGCACGGCATTTCCTCCCATGTCTGCCAAGGCATTCGCGCTGGCAGCCAAGAGAATGACGTAGCATAACCGTATCAGGACTTTTTTCATGCGTTTTCAGGTTCCTTGGAAAAGGTTCAGAGCTGCTTCAAGGCCAGTTTGATGACACGTTCCACCGGTGCGTCCGGTTCTTCTTTCAGGATGGCGAGAGCCACTTTCTGCGACGGGGCTGGCGGGAAACCCAGCATCGTGAGCGCGGCCACGGCTTCCTCCATCACTTCGGAGTTTTGTGCCAATGGCGAAGTGCCCGGGGTGGCAAGTCCCGTGTTTCCTTCGATTTCCACCGTGGCGATTTTGTCTTTCAAGTCCACAATGATGCGTTGTGCCGTTTTCAGCCCGATGCCTTTCACGGTCTTGAGCAGTTTGTCGTTGCCGGAGCTTATCACGTTGATAAGTTCCACTGGGGTGAGCGCGGAGAGAATCATGCGCGCCGTGTTGCCCCCGATGCCGGACACACTGATGAGCAGCAGGAAAAGCTCGCGTTCCTGGCGCGTGGCGAAGCCGAAGAGCACATGGGCATCTTCGCGGATGGCTTCGTAAACGTACAGTTTGGCTTCCTGCTTGCCTTGCAAGGCGGAAAATGTATTCAGGGAGATGTTGAGACAGTAGCCCACGCCGTGGCACTCGATGACGGCGATGGCCGGAGTGAGTTCGGCGACTTGCCCCTTCACGTATTCTATCATTGTCTTTTTGCGCTAATATACCTATTATGTAAACGTGCGCTTCCTTGCTTTATTGTGTCTATTTTGGTTTTGGGCTGCTTTATGTGGAGGAAAAATTTGTCCCCCTTCCCGTTATTATTTGGAATCCGCCATCGAAAACAGGCACATCGTCGTTTCGTTTCTCCAGTGTATATAACAAATATTGCATATCCGCTTTGTGCCGTGAACTTTTCACAGGATAATCCAAACGGGCTAACTCTTCACGTCCGACGACTTGCACTCCCTTTACATCGAAATATCCGATTACGGATTTCCGGTATGTCAGCACCAACCGTTTCACGTTGCGTAACTCCGGATGCAGGTCCAGGTCTTCTTTTGCGATTGGATAATTATACTGTTGATGAGCGTCTATCCAAGGACGTGTGGCTTGCCTGCAGGTTCCTATAAGCATGGTTTTATCCGCAGATAGATATACATGGCCGGGTTCAAATAGAGACAGTTGGACAAATTCGCCTTCGGGGGTATGATAGTGAATGCCATGCCGGAACGGTTCGTTCCGTTTTGGCGGAATCGCGATGCCTCTGTCTATTAACTCGATTTGGTTCATCAGCCGCATGAGGGCACGTCCCATGGCCCAAGCCAGGTTCACAGGGACGGCATTACCTATTTGTTTGTACTGTGCAGATAAATTTCCTGCAAACTGCCAATCGTCCGGGAAGGTCTGGATTCGCGCATATTCTCGCACTGAAAGCGGACGTGTTTCCGTGGGATGACAACGTTCCGTCTGTTTTTGGGCGGGTGAACAAGTCAATGTCAGGCTTGGTTCGTCCAACGAAAGGCGGCGGGCCATTCCAGTCTTTCCACCTCCCAAATAAAAGCTCGCGCCCATGTATTCCTTTTGAACCTCCACCGGCAAATCACGCCAATCTCCTCCCTCAGGCACCATCTCCATCACGCGCTGTTTTTTTGCGGGATATTTTTGGCAGGGAGAACACGGGACATCCGTATCGTAAAGTTCACCTGCGAAAAAAGCATCACGCAAAGTCATTACCCGTTTGTAGGGAGAAGGCCACTCAAAGTTGACCTTGTCGGCATAATCGTTCCTTATTGCAATCAAGAACAACCTTTCGCGCTTTTGGGGAACCATATAGCAAATTGCTTTCAACACGTGTGGCTCTACCAACGTGTAACCCAGTTCCTTGATAACGCCTTTGATGACTTGGAGCGTACGTCCATTGTCGTGGGCAGCCAAGCCCCGGACGTTTTCTCCCATGAACACTTTGGGACGCACTTCCTTGACCGCTCGTGCTAATTGGAAAAAAAGCGTTCCTCGCGCATCGTCAAATCCAGCTCCTTTTCCCGCGTATGAAAAGGCCTGGCAAGGAAATCCGCCACTGATAAAATCCACTTTTTCCTTCCAGCTGGCAAAGTTAATTTGGCAAACATCTCCTTCCACCACATTCCAATCCGGGCGGTTTTGGCGAAGCGTTTCGCAAGCTGACTTGTCAAATTCATTAAGCATCACGTGCTTGAAACCGGCTTTTTCCATGCCCAAGGCCAATCCTCCTCCACCGGCAAAAAGCTCAATTGAAAGGAAATCGCGCAAGGGGCGCGTTTGCATTTCCTCATTCCAGGAACTCTGCGCCATCGCCTTGATTTCAGGCACGTGCATTAGTTCATTCAGGAAAAAAAACTTTCTCCCCGAAACATCCGTATGAGGCACAAATGTGCCATTTTCCTCCCACTTTTGCAAAGTGGCTTTCGACACACCCATCACATTGGCGAAGTTGCCGGCCGAGATGATTTCAGAATCTGTCAAATCCATCATAAGTCTTAAATGCCAACAAATATAAACTTCTCAATACGTTCGGAGAAATTCGCTCCAATTCCCGGAACACGCTATTGCCATTCTCTTTTCGCCCACATTCCGCCAATACATCATCTAGAATTTGAGGCAAAGTTTTGCATAAACGGTAAAAAGCTTCTGTGTCACCAAACACGATGCCATAGAATTGGTCAATGCTTACCCGCCTGATGCGTTCATGGGCGAAATGTTTCTGGTCTATCGTCACTTCCCACTTCTTGTTTTGGGACATTTTTGCAATCACTTCCACCAACATGCACACCGCTTTGTCATCCGCAAGTATTTGTGACTGCATCTTCATGTAAGTTTTTTGGGAAGAAGCCGCATTCATCGTGTTGTGTTTGTTTTTCAGTTCTGCATAGACATGCAGTTCCGGATTTTGCACGTCAAACCCAGTGACTCCGTTTGCCGGGACTTCCCAACCCTTTCCTGCATAGCGGAAAAGATTCTGATGGAAATAGCCTATGTAGTTGCTGTTTGATTTGTCTATTTGGCGGATGCATTCCGCTTCGACAATTTCTTCTATGGGCTTTCCATAGACTTTGGAATCAAACGTCAGCTTTATGGGGTCAACTATATTTGAGTTAAACTCGTCTAAGCAAATCGTTGTCCGATAAAGCAGCACGGTTTCTTTCACATGCGAGAAAATGTCTTCGTCGCTGATGAAACCCAAATTATATTTCTTGTCCATTTTTCTTCTTCATTTGCAATTACTTCTCCACCGGTTTCAATCCTATTTCTTCCGCCTTGCGGAGCATGAAGGCGTATGCCGCGTCGTGTTCGTTGGGCACCACGCCGTCGAGGATGGCATCTTTGATGGCGGTCTTCAACACGCCCACCTCGCGGCAAGGCTGCAGGCCGAACACCTCCATGATTTCCTCTCCCGTCACGGGAGGTTGGAAGTTGCGGATGCGGTCGCGTTCCTCCAAATCAACGAGTTTCTCGCGTACCAATTTGAAATTGTCGAGGAAACGTTGCTTGCGCATGGCGTTTTTCGACGTGATGTCCGCTTCGCAAAGCGTCATGAGGTCTTCTATGTCGTTGCCGGCCTCGAAAAGCAGGCGGCGCACGGCGGAATCCGTCACCTCCTCGTCTGCAATCACGATGGGGCGCATGTGCAAGCCTACCAGCTTTTGCACATATTTCATCCGCTCGTCCATGGGGAGCTTCATCTTCCGGAAAATGCCCGGCACCATTTTCATGCCCACGAAGTCGTGGTTGTGGAATGTCCAACCCGCCACGGGGTCGAACCGTTTCGTGCGCGGTTTGCCGATGTCATGCAACAAGGCGGCCCAGCGCAGCCACACGTTGTCCGACCTGCGGCACACGTTGTCCAGCACTTCCAAGGTGTGGTAGAAATTGTCCTTGTGTGCGCGGCCGTTCATTTTCGTAACCCCTTCGAGGGCTGCCAGCTCGGGGAGCACCAAGGGAAGCAATCCGCAACGCTCCATTTCCACAAAACCTTTCGAGGGCGTGGACGTCATCATGATTTTGTTCAGTTCGTCCGCGATGCGTTCGCGCGAGATGATGGAAATGCGTTCCTTGTTTCGTGCGAGCGCGTCAAACGTTTCTTCGTCAATTTGGAAATTCAACTGCGTGGCAAAACGGATGCAACGCATCATGCGCAAAGGGTCGTCGCTGAATGTGGTGTCGGGGTCGAGCGGTGTGCGTATCAGGCGGTCTTCCATGTCCCATAATCCGTCGAACGGGTCAACCAGTTCACCGAAACGTGCTTTGTTGAGGCATACGGCCATGGCGTTGATGGTGAAGTCGCGGCGGTTTTGGTCGTCTTCCAACGTCCCGTCTTCCACCACCGGTTTGCGGGAATCATGGCTGTAGCTTTCCCGTCGTGCCCCTACGAATTCCACTTCATGCCCGTGCCATTTGACCTGCGCCGTGCCGAAATTGCTGAACACGCTCAGGTGGGCTCCCGTTCCCAAACGGTTTGCCAAAGCCCGTGCCAGCTTGATGCCGCTGCCCACCGTCACCACGTCAATGTCTTGCGAAGGGCGTTCCAGGAACAAGTCGCGCACATACCCTCCTACCACATAACACTCCATGCCTTCGGCGTCAGCAGTTTCCGAGATAAGGCGGAATATCTTTTTGTCCAACAATCTTATTAAATCCTCTTGCGTCAGTTTCCTCATTCTTTGAAAATAACCTAAAAATATATGCAAAAGTACGATTTTTATCGGAGCGGTTTGAATTATTCTCCCAAAAAATGGTACTTTTGTATCATGAATTTTGCGACAAATCGCCTATGAGAAAGACGTTATACATATTACTGCTTCCGTTTGCCTTCCTCTCATGCACGAATAAAGAGGAGGAAATCGAGCGGGAAGCGGGGCGCATGTTGGACGAAGCCAGGACGTTAATGGCCGGCAAGGACTACCAAGCCGCAAGGGATAGCATTTTGGCCATGCGGCAGAATTTCCCCACGGCATTCAATGCCCGTGCGGCGGGGATTATAGTCATGGACAGCATCGAACTGTTGGAATCACAAGACTCTTTGGCGGTCATGGACACCATCTTGCAGGATGAAAAAGCCATTTTGGCGCAATTGGAGTTTGAAAAAAGGCGGGGGCATAATGCCGAGTTCTACAAGCAACGCACCAAAGTTTTCCATTTGCAGCAGCAATTCGACGAGATGGAGGCCAAAGTGAAATTCTATCTGCGGAAAATCGAAGTGGATATTCAGGAAAACAAAGTGAAAAACATAAGCAAGTAGGGGACCTTGGCGGAGCCAGGGGCAGGAAAAGGCAGATGTCTTCTACTGACATAGGTAGACACATTTATAAGTAATAACTAAATGTGTTTTTATTATGGAAAAGAAGAATC
>CALULT010000070.1 GCA_944321565.1 uncultured Paraprevotella sp.
CTGAAGACCTCTCTTTGGTGATTCGTTTGGGGCTCGAACCCAAGACCCCAACATTAAAAGTGTTGTGCTCTACCAGCTGAGCTAACGAATCGACCTTGGATGCATCATTTCTGATTGCGAGTGCAAAGGTACGCTTTTTAGGGGAATTGGCAAAATATTTTTTAGACTTTTTTCTTTCCTCCCCCTCTTTGTGGGCTATCTGGCTATTCCATTGCAGTTTTTTGGCTTGAACCGTTTTCTTTTCCTTCAGTGGGCTGCGGGGATGCAGGCTGTGGAGTTCCATGTGGGGGTGGAGCCTGGGCGGAAATGTCCGGAGATTGGGGAGTGGCGAGGGCATTGGCTTGGTTCCTTTTTCGTTTGCGCGCTTCGGCTATGATGACGCGGCGTTCGTCGCGTTCAATGAAACGGCGGTAATAAGAGAGGAATAGGGTGGTGAGCGGAAGGGCGATGATGAGTCCTATCAGTCCTAGCAGGGAGCCCCAAACGGACAAGGCCAACAAAATGACGGCAGGGTTCAGCCCCATGAGTTTTCCCATAATCTTGGGCACCAGGAAGGCGTCTTCAATGCTTTGCACCACGATGAAGACAATGCAGGCACCCAACATGATGAGCCAAAAGCTTTCTCCCGTTTCGTTGGCTTTCAGCATGGCCAGCAGGATGGTGGGGATGAAGCCGATGGCCTGCATGTAGGGGATGAGGTTCAGGAATCCGATGAACATGCCCAGGGCGATGGCCAGCGGGAAGTCTATGATGAGGAAACCGATGCTGAACAAGATGCCTACAAGGAAAGCCACAAGGGCTTGCCCGCGGAAATAGGAATCCATTCCGCTTTGCACGTCGTGGACCAAGGCCGCGGCGAAACGGCGGCTGCGTTTGGGGATAAGTTTGATCCATCCGGTATAAATCTTCTCATAATCCAGCAGGAAGAAGAACAGGTAGAGCACGACCATCAGGAAACCGATGAAGGTGAGCAGGAAGTCGAATGTTTGTGCCACGACGTTCCACAGTTGTGCCACGGCCTCTTTCAGCGCTTCCATCACGTTGTTCTCGTGGAGAAGCTGGATGATGGTGTTTTGGTCGAAATTCTGTTGCAGGTATTTTTCAATGCTTCGCGCCAGCTCTGAGTTGCCCGTTTCTTTGATGAGGTCGGCCAATACTCCCCTGAAGCGGACAAACTCGTCGATGGCAGGAGGGATGATGAGGTAGAAAAAGCCGGCAATGGCCGCCACGAAGAGCAGGAGGGTGGCCACGATGCTGACGATGCGGTTGCGCAGCCGCAATTTGTATTGGAAAAATTTGACCGTGGGATAAATCATGTAGGCCAAGAACCAAGCGATGAAGAACGGCAGGAGCACGGCGCTGAGCAGGTTGATGATGTAGATGGCCAATCCGATGCCCGCCACGACCATCAGGCCACGGATGAATTTGTCAAAGGTGATTTCGTTTTCAAGCATGATGGGGTCAAGGTTGAGTTTGATGTCTTTGTTTGTCTTCCGCAAGGGCTTTTTGGTAGCAGGAGCGGCAGAGCGGTTCATAAACGGTTTGTTCGCCCAACAGGACGCGTTTGTCTTCGTCCACGATGCGGTGGGACACGTAGGCGAGCGCACCGCAACGGACACAGATGGCATGCACTTTGGTCACTTCATCGGCCACGGCGCATAAGGCCGGCATGGGGCCGAAAGGAATGCCTTTGAAGTCTAAGTCCAGGCCGGCCACAATGACCCGTGTCCCTTTGTTTGCCAATTCATTGCACACGTTGACCAAGTTCGCGTCGAAGAATTGTGCTTCGTCGATGCCCACGACGTCACGGTTCGACCCTAAAAGTAAGATGTTGGCCGAGGTATCGACCGGTGTGGAATGGATCGAATTTCCTTCGTGGGACACGACGTCTTTTTCATCATACCGTGTGTCAATGGCCGGTTTGAAGATTTCCACGCTTTGGCGGGCGAACTTGGCACGTTTCAGCCTCCGTATCAGTTCTTCTGTCTTTCCGGAGAACATGGAACCGCAAATTACTTCTATTCTTCCCCGGTGCATTGCTTCGCCTTGGTTTTCGGTGATGGGACTCATAATGGCATGGTTTATGCATGTATTTTCTGCAAAAGTAAGCATTAAGTGCGGATAAGAGGATAAAAAAAGCGGCATTTTCGCAAACAACTGTTAAATAATGGCCACAGTGGCATAATGGATAATGTTTTATGCTTATTTTTGTCCGGATTGTCAACAGAACACATGGGAGTTTTGTATTTGGTTCCCACTCCGGTGGGTAATTTGGAAGATATCACGAGTCGTGCCCTCAGGATTTTGCGTGAGGCCGACTTGATTTTGGCGGAAGACACGCGCACGACGGGTGTCTTGCTGAAGCATTTCGACATTAAAAATACCATGTGGTCCTATCATAAGTTTAATGAGCATCAGGCTGTGGCTGGGGTCATTGCCCGTTTGCAGGCAGGCGAGACCGTGGCCGTGGTTTCGGATGCCGGGACGCCCGGCATTTCGGATCCTGGTTTTCTTGTGGCTCGCGAGGCTGTGAAGGCTGGGATAGACGTGGTTTGTCTTCCGGGGCCTACGGCGTTTGTGCCTGCTTTGGTGGCTTCGGGGCTGCCATGCGACCGTTTTTGTTTCGAAGGTTTCCTGCCGGTGAAGAAAGGGAGAGCCACGCGGTTGGCCAAATTGGCGGAAGAGGAGCGTACGATGGTGTTCTACGAATCGCCCCATCGCGTAGCCAAGACGCTGGCTCAATTTATGGAGACTTTCGGGGCGGAACGCCAAGTGGCCGTGTGTCGCGAGATTTCCAAGATTCATGAGGAATGCGTGAGGGGCACGTTGCAGGAGGTGTTGGCTCATTTCACGGAAGCAGAGCCGCGGGGCGAATTTGTGATTGTGTTGGCAGGACGCGAGGAAAATAAGAAAAAAAGTACGAATGAATAAAATCTGAAGCGTATGAAAAAGGTCTTTTTATGTGCAATGTGCGCTGCGGTGCTGGCGTCATGCAACAACGGTGCAGGCAAAAAGGAACAAGCCCTGACCGAAGAACGGGATTCGTTGATGCAGGTCATCAGCGACAAGGATTCCGAACTGAATGAAATCATGGGTACGGTGAACGAAATCCAGGAGGGTTTCCGCCGCATCAACGAGGCGGAAGGGCGCATCACAGTGAATAATGGCGACGTGGAGTCGGAGGCTTCCAAACAGTCTATCCGTGAGAATATGCAGTTTATCCAGGATGCCATGGCGCATAACCGCGAAATGATCAGTCAACTGAAAGAAAAATTGCGCACGAGCAGCATCAATGCCGATAAGCTGAAAAAGATGGTGGACGACTTGTCCGCACAGCTTGACGCGCAGAACCTGAAAGTGCAGGAACTGGAAGCCCAATTGGCGGAAAAGGATATCGTGATTGCCCGGCAAGGCGAAGCCATCACTACGTTGAACGAAAACGTGAACACACTGACGGCGGAAAACCAGGCCAAGAGCCAGACCGTGGCCGACCAGGACAAACAAATCCACACGGCATGGTATGTGTTCGGCACGAAGTCGGAACTGAAGGAACAGAAAATCCTGCAGAAGGGCGACGTGCTGAAGAGCGGCGACTTCAACAAGGATTACTTTACGAAGGTGGACATCCGTTACGACAAGGAAATCAAGCTCTACTCCAAGAGTGCGAAACTGTTGACCAACCATCCGGCGGGGTCTTACAAATTGGAGAAAGACAATAAGGGGCAGTATGTGTTGCACATCACGAATCCCGATACGTTTTGGAGCGTGAGCAAGTATTTGGTAATCCAAGTGAGATAGAGGCAAGGATATAAAAGAGGTGGCGCCCCGCAACAGGAATAAAGAAAAGGCTGTTGCGGGGCGCCACCTCTTTTGAGGCTTGTCGGAGGTTCGGGCTACAAGGCATATAGCAGTTTAATCAGAGACTTTTCGTCCTTCCAGCTCCAAAAGCGGTTTTCGGTTGTGACGCGCAACTCTTTCCTGCGGGCTTTGTCATAACGGCTTAGCAGGGGGCGTTCTTTGGCAGGCACGATGTCGCCGTCAAGGAGAAAGTAGTATTCACGTTTCAGTGGGAACTTTCCGGCTTTTTCCATTGCTTCACTGTTGTCCAAATCTATAGTGCCGAGCACTCCGTTTACATCCAGTTGGAAGAAGGGTAGCCCTTCACCGCTTTGGTTGCGCCCGCCAAAGCCGTCCTTCCGTCCTTTCATCTTGTAAGTGTCTATAGTTTTGACACAGACAAGCATTTTCCCGCTGTCCTCTGCCACAATAAGTCCCATGGCTTCTTGTATGGGGATGTAGAGGCTGTCGCCGAACTGCACCCGGTGGATGTTGAAGGGGTCGGCTTCGATGGCTTTCCCGTCCTGCATGAAGTAGAATTTGCTGCCGTCCAGGTAGATGTTGCCTTTCACTTGTTTTTTGCTGCCGAACATCATGGTCACCGTCGCATCCCGGAATGAAGGGTATTCGTATGGAATGGGGGTGCGTTCGTCTATCGGGGCTTGCTGGGCGAGGAGGGCAAGGGGGGAAAGCAAGGCCGTGGCCAGCGTAAGGATAAATGTTTTCATCGCATGTGCATTAAAGTTGACGCCATCCGCCGGGCGGAATGGCAGGGATGGTTTTTCGTCTCACTTGCAAATATACGGATTTCTTGCAAATTCAAGAAGTATCCGCTTGTTTTCCCGACAGGATTTGCGTATTTTTGCCTTTTGAAAAAGAAAGGTGTTTGACGAATGAAAGAGTTTGTGATTTCCGAGGCGCAGGCCGAAACGGCGATTTTGGTCGGATTGATTACCCAAAGCCAAGACGAACGGAAAACAAAGGAATATTTGGATGAATTGGAATTCTTGGCCCACACGGCGGGTGCCGTCACGGTGAAGCGGTTTACGCAGAAGGTGAACGGGCCTAGTGCCGTGACTTATGTGGGTAAGGGGAAACTGGAAGAAATCCGGGCTTTTATCGAGGCGGAAGAAGACGCGGAACGAGAAATCGGGATGGTGATTTTCGACGATGAGCTTTCGGCCAAGCAGTTGCGCAATATTGAAAAGGAGCTGAAAGTGAAAATCCTTGACCGCACATCGCTGATTCTGGACATCTTCGCCATGAGGGCACAGACGGCAAATGCCAAGACGCAAGTGGAACTGGCGCAATACCGCTACATGTTGCCGCGCCTGCAGCGGCTTTGGACGCACTTGGAACGCCAAGGTGGCGGCTCAGGTTCTGGTGGCGGAAAGGGTTCCGTGGGATTGCGTGGCCCGGGCGAGACGCAGTTGGAGATGGACCGTCGTATCATTCTTAACCGCATGTCGCTCCTGAAACAACGGCTGGCCGACATCGACCGGCAAAAGACCACGCAGCGGAGCAACCGCGGGCGGATGATCCGCGTGGCTTTGGTGGGTTATACCAATGTGGGCAAGAGCACATTGATGAACCTGTTGGCCAAGAGCGAAGTTTTTGCTGAAAACAAGTTGTTCGCCACGCTGGACACGACCGTGCGCAAGGTGATTATCGACAACCTGCCGTTCCTGCTTTCCGACACGGTGGGTTTTATCCGCAAGTTGCCCACCGACTTGGTGGAATCTTTCAAGAGCACGTTGGACGAGGTGCGTGAAGCCGACCTGTTGCTCCACGTGGTGGACATCGCCCATCCTGATTTCGAGGAGCAAATACAGGTGGTGGAGAAGACTTTGGCCGACTTGGGATGCAGCGGGAAGCCTTCCATGATTGTGTTCAACAAGATTGATGCCTACCATTGGGTGGAAAAGGACGAGGACGACCTGACCCCGGGCGGGAAGGAAAATGTTTCGTTGGCCGACCTGATGAGAACATGGATGGCGCGTTGCAACGAAAATTGCATTTTCATTTCAGCGCGTGACAAGACGAACATCGAGGAACTGAAAAAGGTCCTCTATGCCAAGGTGCGCGAGCTTCATGTGCAGAAGTATCCTTATAATGATTTCCTTTTTGATAAATACGAGGAGGATGAGCCGTGAAAACGGAAAAAACGCTATATTTGCAAGACTAAGAAAGGAATAAGGTAACACTCGATTTAATAAACAAAACGATTATGGCAAATGCACCAGAATTTAAGTACGCCCCGATGTTCCAGATGGGACAGGACGATACGGAGTACTATTTGCTGACCAAGGACTATGTGTCGGTCGGCGAGTTTGAAGGACATCCCATTTTGAAAGTGGCTCCCGAAGGATTGACGATGATGGCCAATGCGGCTTTCCGCGATGTGTCGTTCATGTTGCGCCGTTCGCACAATGAGCAGGTGGCTAAAGTCCTCCACGACCCTGAGGCCAGCGACAACGACAAATACGTGGCGTTGACGTTCTTGCGCAACGCCGAAGTGGCTTGCAAGGGCGTGTTGCCTTTCTGCCAGGACACGGGCACGGCTATCATCCATGGCGAAAAGGGGCAACAGGTGTGGACTGGCTTCTGCGATGAGGAAGCCCTTTCCAAGGGCGTGTATAAGACCTACACGGAAGAAAACTTGCGTTACAGCCAGAACGCTCCGCTGAGCATGTACGAGGAAGTGAACACCAAGTGCAACCTGCCGGCGCAGATTGACATTGAGGCCACCGAAGGCATGGAGTACCGTTTCCTCTGCGTGACCAAGGGCGGCGGGTCGGCCAACAAGACTTACCTTTACCAAGAGACAAAGGCCATCCTGAATCCGGCCACGCTGGTGCCTTTCATGATAGAAAAGATGAAGAGCCTCGGCACGGCGGCTTGTCCTCCTTACCACATCGCTTTCGTCATTGGCGGCACTTCGGCCGAAAAGAACTTGCTGACGGTGAAGCTGGCTTCCACGCACTACTACGACAACCTGCCTACCACGGGCGATGCCACAGGACGCGCGTTCCGCGATGTCGAATTGGAGAAACAGGTGTTGGAAGAGGCGCATAAGATTGGCTTGGGCGCACAGTTCGGCGGCAAGTATTTCGCACATGATGTGCGCATCATCCGTTTGCCGCGCCACGGGGCTTCCTGCCCGGTAGGCTTGGGCGTGTCCTGTTCGGCCGACCGCAACATCAAGTGCAAAATCAACAAGGACGGCATTTGGATAGAGAAGCTCGACAGCAACCCGGGCGAATTGATTCCGGAAGAACTGCGCCAGGCCGGCGAAGGCGAAGTGGTGAGGGTTGACCTGAACCGCCCGATGAGCGAAATCCTGGCACAGCTCGATAAGTATCCCGTAGCTACCCGCCTGTCGCTGAACGGCACGATTATCGTGGGCCGCGACATCGCCCATGCGAAGCTGAAAGAGCGCCTCGACCGTGGCGAAGACCTGCCGCAGTACATCAAAGACCATCCTATCTATTATGCCGGCCCGGCCAAGACGCCTGCGGGAATGGCTTGCGGTTCCATGGGACCGACTACGGCCAACCGTATGGATCCCTACGTGGATTTGTTCCAAAGCCATGGCGGTTCGATGATCATGCTGGCCAAGGGCAACCGCAGCCAAGTGGTGACCGACGCCTGCAAGAAGCACGGCGGTTTCTACCTTGGTTCCATCGGCGGCCCGGCGGCTATCCTTGCGCAGAACAACATCAAGAGCATCGAGTGCGTGGAATATCCTGAACTGGGCATGGAAGCCATTTGGAAGATTGAAGTGGAAGACTTCCCCGCTTTCATTTTGGTGGACAACAAGGGCAATGATTTCTTCAAGCAAATCAAACCTTGGAATTGCAAGAAGTAAGAAGTGGTAGTTTTGAATGTCGAATGAGATGGAAAATCCCTCTGCCGGATGCCGGTAGAGGGATTTTCCGATATTGCATGTCCTTGACGACTTTTTATAATTGGAACAGTCCGGAAGCTGACTGTGGGGAACGACGCAAGGGGCTTTATGCCCCGATGCATATAACTGACTTCCTTGCACGATTTAAATCGTGCAACCAACTAAGATATATGGCCCGATTCCATCAATGATAATACATGCCGATGCAACCCCATTTTCCGACTGATTCTTTTTATTCAGCTTTTCAACGTAAGATATGCTGCATCTGTCAGTAAGTAGATCTTCTCCAGGACTTGTTTATGCCTTAGTCGCGGTTGGCACGTTTGCGCTCCGTGTGGTCAAGGATGATTTTGCGCATGCGCATGCTCTTGGGTGTCACTTCCACGTATTCATCCTCGCGGATGTATTCCAACGCCTCTTCCAACGAGAATTTCACTGCAGGCACGATGCGCGCTTTCTCGTCCGAACCGGATGCGCGCATGTTGGTCAGCTGTTTGCTCTTGGTGACGTTCACCACGAGGTCGTTCTCGTGGATGTGTTCCCCCACGATTTGTCCGGCATAGACCTGTTCTTGCGGTTCGATGAAGAATTTCCCGCGGTCTTGCAGGTTGTTGATGGCGTAGGCGAAGGCAGTCCCGCTTTCCAAGGCAATCATCACCCCGTTGCTGCGGCGGCTGATGTCGCCCTTGTAGGGTTGGTATTCCTTGAAACGATGGGCCATGATGGCTTCGCCTTGGCTGGCAGTAAGCACGTTGGTGCGCAGGCCGATGATGCCGCGCGAGGGAATGTTGAACTCGATGTTCACCCGGCTGCCTTGCGTGTCCATGGACGTCATCTCGCCTTTGCGGCGTGTCACCATGTCGATCATCTTGCTCGAAAACTCTTCGGGGACATTGATGGTCAGTTCCTCCACGGGTTCGCAACGCTGTCCGTCGATTTCCTTGTAAATCACCTGCGGTTGGCCCACTTGCAGCTCATAGCCTTCGCGGCGCATGGTCTCGATGAGCACGGAAAGGTGGAGCACACCGCGTCCGGCCACGATCCAACGGTCGGTGTAGCCTTCGGCCAGCGTTACGCGCAAGGCCAGGTTCTTTTCCAGCTCCTTTTCCAGGCGTTCGTTGATGTGGCGGCTCGTGCAGTATTTTCCTTCTTTGCCGAAGAAAGGCGAGTCGTTGATGGTGAAAAGCATGCTCATTGTCGGCTCATCGATGGTGATGGGGGGCAATGGTTCGGGATTTTCGAAGTCGCAGATGGTGTCTCCGATTTCAAAGTTCTCCAGGCCGACGATGGCACAGATGTCGCCCGAGCATACTTCTGCCGTCCGCTGGCGTCCCATGCCGGTAAAGGTGTGCAGTTCCTTGATTTTGGTCTTTTCTTTGGAGCCATCGCGGTGGCTGATGGTGATGTTCATGCCTTCCTTCAGGGTTCCCCGGTGTACGCGTCCCACGGCAATACGTCCGGTGTAGTTGGAGTAGTCCAGCGAGGTGATGAGCATTTGCGGGGTGCCTTCCAGTTGTTGCGGGGCCGGGATATGTTCAATAATCTGGTCCAACAGATAGAGGATGTCTCCTGTGGGTGTCTTCCAGTCCGGCCCCATCCAGTTGTTTTTGGCCGAGCCATAGACCACGGGGAAGTCCAGTTGTTCTTCTGTGGCGTTCAGGTCGCACATCAGGTCGAACACCATTTCATACACTTCTTCCGGGCGGCAGTTGGGCTTATCGACTTTGTTAATCACCACAATGGGCTTCAGGCCGATTTCGAGTGCCTTCTGCAGCACGAAGCGTGTTTGTGGCATGGGGCCTTCGAAGGCGTCCACAAGGAGGAGGCAACCGTCGGCCATATTCAACACGCGTTCCACTTCCCCGCCGAAGTCGGAGTGTCCCGGAGTGTCGATGATGTTGATCTTAGTACCTTTATAATCTATGGAAACATTTTTGGAGAGGATGGTGATTCCGCGTTCACGTTCCAGTTCGTTGTTGTCCAGCATCAGTTCGCCGGTCTGTTGGTTTTCGCGGAACAAATGCCCCGCCAATAGCATTTTGTCCACCAGCGTGGTTTTTCCGTGGTCCACGTGGGCGATAATCGCAATGTTTCTAATGTTCTGCATACTTTTTACCTGAAAATAACGGGGCAAAGTTACAACAAATAATTGGAAAAGTGCGGGATAGGGCGAAAAAAACCGCAGAAAGGTTTGCTGGGAAGGGAAAATGTCGTAACTTTGCAACCGCTAAGAAAATTCATATATTAAATTCAAGTTAAATTATGTATTTAGACGCAGCTAAAAAGCAAGAAATCTTTGGACAGTACGGGAAGTCTAACACTGATACTGGTTCTCCCGAGAGCCAGATTGCATTGTTTTCATACCGTATTTCCCACTTGACGGAGCACATGAAACAGCACCGTAAAGATTATAGTACTGAAAGGGCTTTGACGATGATGGTCGGCAAGCGTCGTGCTTTGCTGAACTACCTGAAGCGTTGCGACATCGAGAGATACCGCGCCATCGTGAAGGCTTTGGGCTTGCGTAAGTAAAATCGCGCCCGCGCTGAAGATTTAACCGCTCTCTGTAAGAAGGGAGCGGTTTTTTTGTTATTTTTGCAGCCAAAGTCAGGAGTTTCATCTTATATATTCGATAAAAAGACATGAACAAGGTTAAGATTAAGAGTTTTTTGCCCGATGCGTTAGCCGTGGTGTTGTTTATCCTCATCGGCTTCGTCTATTTTTTCAAGCCAATGACCGAAGGGCAGACATTGAGCGGGCACGACCACACGGGCGGCGTGGGTTCGGGTGTCGAAATGCAGGAATACCAGCAACGCACGGGGGAGCGCACACGTTGGACCAATGCGCTATTTTCAGGGATGCCCACCTATCAGATGGCACCGAGTTATGACTCCACGGACACGTTGGTGGGGGTGCAGCGGATTTACCAGTTGGGACTTCCTAGTTATGTCATGTACGTGTTTGTCATGCTGTTGGGGTTCTACATCTTGCTCCGTGCTTTTGACTTTAGGGTTTGGATGGCAGCTTTGGGCGCAATTCTTTGGGCGTTCTCTTCTTATTTCTTTATTATCATTGCGGCCGGTCATATTTGGAAATTAATGGCTTTGGCTTATATTCCGCCTACGATTGCCGGGCTGGTGCTTTGTTATCGGGGCAAGTTGTTGTGGGGCGGTTTGCTGACAGCTTTTTTCCTTGCCTTGCAGATTTTGTCCAACCACGTGCAGATGAGTTATTATTTCCTGCCGGTAATGGGGCTGATGGCTTTGGCCTATCTGATTCAGGCTGTGCGTGAGAAGAAGTTGGCTGGCTGGCTGAAGGCCACGGGCGTGTTGGTCGTGGCTGCCGCCATGGGAGTGGCGATTAATGCTTCCAACTTGTTCCATACTTACCAATACAGTAAGGAAAGCATGCGGAGCAAGAGCGAACTGACTTATAAGAACAAACAGAATCCGGGAAACCAGACGAAAGATGGGTTGGAGCGTGATTATATCACCCAATGGAGCTACGGTATCGGCGAGACGTGGACCTTGTTGGTGCCAAACGTGAAGGGGGGAGCCTCTGTGCCGCTCACGGCTAGCAAGACGGCGATGGAGAAGGCGAACCCGCAATATACGCCGGTATATCAGGCTTTGGCGCAATATTGGGGCGAACAGCCAGGCACGAGCGGTCCGGTTTATGTGGGAGCTTTCGTGCTGATGCTTTTCGTGTTGGCTTTGTTTGTGGTGAAGGGCCCCATGAAATGGTGCCTGCTGGCACTGACGGTGTTGTCCGTGATGTTGTCTTGGGGGCGCAACTGCATGTGGCTGACGGATTTGTTCCTGGATTATGTGCCGATGTATGACAAGTTCCGGGCGGTCGCGTCCATTCTTGTGGTGGCGGAGTTTACGATTCCTTTGTTGGCCATGCTGGGATTGAAAGAGATTGTTGAGCATCCTGATGTGTTGAAGGCCAAATGGAAATTCTATGCCAGCCTTGCATTGACAGGCGGTTTCGCTTTGTTGTTTGCCTTGATGCCGGATGTGTTCTTTGGAAATTATGTTTCTTCTGCCGAAATGTCCATGATGCAGGATGCCGTGGGGAAAGGATATATTCCACAGGATATGTTCGGAGGGATATTGGCCAATTTGCATGAAATGCGTAAGGCTGTTGTCGTGGCCGATGCATGGCGGAGTTTTGTCATTATAGCCATCGGCGCATTGCTGCTGTGGTTGTATGGCCGTCAGAAGTTGGGGGCTGCCGTGCTGGTGCCCGCTGTGTTGGTATTGTGCTTGTTTGATTTGTGGCAGGTGGACAAACGTTATCTGAACGATGGAATGTTTAGCGACCCTGTGGCAGTGTCAACAATGGTTCCCAAGACGCAAACTGACGAGTTGATTCTTCAGGACCCGGATAAATATTATCGCGTGATGAACTTGGCTGGAAATCCGTTTAATGAGAATCGCACTTCATATTACCACAAGAGTATCGGCGGCTACCATGCAGCCAAGCTTCGTCGTTATCAGGAGATGATTGAAGAGCATATCGCACCGGAAATGAGCCGTTTTGCCCATGCGGCGGTACAAGCGCAGGGGGATTTGACACAGATAGATGGAGATACGATTTTCCCGGTATTGGACATGTTGAATGTGAAATATGCCATCATGGGGCAGGAAGGCGGGCAAACTTTTCCTGTCATGAATCCTCACGCCAATGGTAATGGTTGGTTCGTGAAGGAGTTGCGTTATGTGCCTGATGCCGACCATGAGATTTTGGGTTTACATGAGGTGAATCCGAAAGAGGTGGCTTTGGTGCAGGATAAGTTTAAGAATATGTTGGGCGAACAAACCGTGCAACCGGTGGATTCCACATGCAGTGTGACGTTGACAAAGTATGATGCCAATGCGTTGGAGTACGAAGTGGTTTCATCTCATGGCGGTGTGGTGGTATTCTCTGACATCTATTATCCGGGATGGCAAGCTTGGGTGGACGGAAATCCTGTTGATATAGCTTGTGCCGATTATATCCTTCGTGCGATTAAGGTGGAACCGGGCAAACATGCGGTGGCTTTTAAGTTTGACCCGAAGAGTCTGCATGTGACCGAAGCTGTGGCTAACGGTGCCATGATTGTTTTGCTGTTGGTTTTGCTCTTTGTCTTGGGGCGTATGGTTTGGCAACGTCGCAAGATGACAAGGCAAGAGGCATAAGGCTCATGTAGCTTAATAGATTTAACGCGGGGCGTATATCGGATTACCGATTGCGCCCCGTGTTTTTACTCGTTCTAAACCTTTTGCGTTAGCTCCTGTCCTATGCCTGCTTCAGTCCTTTGTTACCCTTTTGGCCTATGCTTTTTCTCCTTTTGTACGTATGTTGGTTCAGGTATTTGGTTCCATAAGAGTTTGAGGGTTGCATCGTCCTGTTTCACGTTCGTCTTTTGTCAGGGAGGCGGGTGTTACCAACTCTTCTAATTTTCCGATAGGGAAAGAAAAATCCACGCCATGTCCGAAGTCAGAACTTACGGTGGCGTGGATTCGGGTGTGTTATTTCAAGGTGTCTTTGATGTCGTTTTTCGTCAGGTTGCCGATATTCTCGCGCATGGCGGTGTCGCCTTTCAAGTTTTCCAAGCGATAGTAGTCCATGAAGCCCATGTGGCCTTCGCGCAGGGCTTGGGCGAGGGCTTTGGGCACTTCGGCCTCGGCCTGTATCACTTCGGCGCGGGCTTCCTGCGCCTTGGCTTTCATTTCCTGTTCGGCTGC